>JBAXTB010000161.1:0-12120 GCA_037130425.1 Bacteroidota bacterium | reverse complement strand
CCACCCATGCAAGAAAACAATCCCCCCTTCCTTCGCGGTCGCGGCGCACAAATCAACCCGAACTCGCAGTACGAACACATCGTGCGCGACGAGCAACCTATTGACTGGACGGAAGTGCGGGAGGAATGGGAAAGCACCGAAATCAAAACCGAGTACCTCGAAACGCACCCCAAAACCATCCTCAACAAGGTAGAAAGCGACGATGTGCCCATGGAATGGAGCCTCAATCCTTACCAGGGCTGCGAACACGGCTGCGTATATTGTTATGCCCGCAACACCCACCCGTACTGGGGTTACAGCGCAGGCCTTGATTTTGAACAAAAAATATTAGTCAAGCGCAATGCCGCTGTGTTGCTGGAAGAAACGCTGAAAAAAAAGACCTGGAAAGCCGCCACTGTGATGTTTGCCGGCAATACCGATGTGTATCAGCCCGCCGAACGCACCTTCGGCATCACCCGCGCGTGCCTGGAAGTATTCTGGAAATACCGGCATCCTGTTGGCATTATCACCAAAAACAGCATGGTATTGCGCGACATCGACATTTTAGAAAAGTTAGCGGGCGAAAATTTGGTCAGCGTGGCCATCAGCATCACCACGCTACAGGAAGAGTTGCGGCAATTTCTGGAGCCCCGCACCGCCACCGTGCGCCAACGCCTGAACACGGTGGAAGCCCTCACCAAACGCGGTATTCCTGTATTTGTCATGATGGCGCCCATTATTCCCGGCCTGAACGACCACGAAATTTTCAACATGGCGGCCCAAACTTCCGAACGCGGCGCGCTCGGCATGGGCTACACCATGGTGCGCCTAAATGGCGATGTCGGACTTATTTTCGAAGACTGGATTCGCAAAACCATGCCCGACCGCGCCGATAAAGTGCTGAACAAGATCAAGGAAGCGCATGGCGGCAACCTGTTCGACCATCGCGCGGGGGTGCGTATGCGGGGGGAAGGCAAAACCGCCGAAATCATCCGGGATCAGTTCAGAATTGCCAAAGCCAAGTATTTTAAAGACCGGGCCATGCCCAAACTCAACACGGAATTGCACGCCCGTTTTAAAACACCTCAAATGAGTTTGTTTTAACTTTTTGATTAACCGGACTAAAACGCTGATTAATTCGAGGCTTTACCTTAATTTTGCGGTTTGGTTCGAAAAGGGGCGCACACGAAAACTAAAATCCCGGCCGAAACCGAAGACTCCAGGGTATGCGTTATTTACAACACGATAAATTAGACCGTTATTTAGTCACCAATGCCGGCAATATTGTCATCAACAAAGCCAAAAACATTGTTCGTTGGGGCAAATTCATGACGGTCGAACTGAATCTTGAGGAAGGCGGCAAAGCCAAATACAGGGTGCGCAGCGAGCAATACAGCAACATTTATTACGACGTTGTACTCCAAAACTTCCTCGGTCCCGGCTCCATGAGCAGTTCCTGCTCTTGCAATTATTCCCGCAACTACGGCGGACTTTGCAAACACGCAGCCGCTATGATGATGATACTCGATCAGCACGAAGCATTGTCGGAGCCTGCGGTGCAATACAACATGATCGATTGCGAAGTGCGCCTGACCGACCTTAGCGACACCCAATTGCGCCAAAATACCTCCGATTTGCTATGGAAAGCGCGGCTCAACCTCCGCAAAGTAGATATTACGAAGGCCGCAGAAGGCGTCGCAGAATGTAGGGTAACGATACACACGCTGAACAAGGATCCATACACAGTACGTTTTCAAAAAAAATCGGCCGAAGCGCTGCAAAGTTCCTGCTCTTGCGGCGAATCGCTGTTTGATCCGCTTTGCGCCCACAAACTCGCCGCTTTACTTGCCCTGCGCGAACAATACGGCATCCTCGCATTTGAGGTGATGCGCGATTGGTCGACCGAAAAAAACCGCCTGTTGGCCGAATATGGCTTTTCGCTGGAAGACAATCTGCAAGGCAAGTTTGATTTTAAAATAAGCGACCGAGGACAATTGGAAATGACCGTTTTGGATAAATCTATCCAGGCGCCCGGCGCCCTGGGAACTTGGTGGAACCAAAATGAAAGCCGAATTCAGGTCAAAAATCAGGCTTATAACGCGCCTAAACCGGTTGAAGAAGTAGAGGTAAACCGGATTTTGATGTACGCCCTTTCCATGCAAGAGGGAGAATCTTTGCCGGATATTATCCTGACCCCGCTTTCGGCGCGCTACCAGGCCGACAAAGACAAACTATCCCACGTTACCAAACTTGATACCCTACATGCCACCAACTACGGCAATGTGGTGGAAATTCCGCCCATCAGCGAAATCGACAGCCGCCTAATCCGGCTTGCGCGCACGGGATTCAGTGTGAATGCTATGCTCGCTGCTTTGCGCGACGCCGGTTTCCCAATGACGCGTTGGTATTATCAGAACATGCCAGTGAGTGAACTGACCGACGATATGCGGCAGGTGGCGCTCAATCATGTTGGTCAGGTTTGGGACCAATTGATCCCGATGTTCAAGGATCATTTCATCGTGGTGTCGCCCGACCAGCATTTTCACCTGAGCAGTTTGGAACGCATCAGCATACAGCCTCAGGCGGCCAAGCCCTTTTTTCAGTTATATGAAGAAGGTGAATTTGTTGTTTTACAAGGCTTTGTGATGGTGCAGGACGATGTTGTACCGGTACAAAAATGCAAAAATTTTGGGTTTTGGTTTTTAAAATATCAGCATAAACTCGTCAAAATAGCCCGCTACAACGACGCAACGCTGCTCCAGCGTTTGGGCCCTCCGGGGCAATTCAAGGTTAAAAAAGAATATTTATCATCGTTTTTAACCGATTTTGTTTTGCCGCTCACGGCGCATTATTCCGTCGATTTTAACATTGACCTGCCTGTTGAATATCAGGAACTAAGTTACCAGGAAGGCCGAATTTACCTGAAAGAAGACGACACCAACCTGATTTTTGTGCCGAACTATGCGTATCGCTCGCCACAAGATCCGGAGCAAACGCTTGAGTTTTTGAGCGATGGCAAACACGAACGCATCGCCTACGAAGCGCCTAAAATTGTTGTCTGGGACCGCGATACGGATGCGGAAAAAGATTTTGATACCTTTATTCAAGGTCTGCACCCCGATTTTGCATTCCAGGCGGGCCGCGAATTTTACTATTTGCCGTTTTCCGAAATTTTAAAGGAACAATGGTTGTTCAAATTTATAGAAGCCGCCAAAGAAAAAAACACGCCCGTATTCGGGTTTCAGCAGCTCAAAAAGTTTAAATACAATCCCAACCGGCCTTCCTTCAAGATTCGCGCCTCCTCGGGCATCGACTGGTTCGATATGAAGATGGAGATTTCTTTCGGCGACCAACACGTTCCGTTGGCAGATGTCAAAAAGGCGGTTTTGAACAAGCAAAACTACATCCAACTCGGCGATGGCACCTTCGGGATGCTGCCTGAAGACTGGCTCGAACGTTATGCCGGCTTATTCAAATTTGGGCAAATCAAAGGCGAATCACTGAAAGTTTCCAAACTGCACTTTTCAGTTATTGATGATTTGTACGACCAAATCGACGATGTCGCAATTCAACAGGAACTTTGGGAGAAGAAACACAAGCTGCTGAATTTCAAAGAAATAGAAGATGTTTTGCCGCCGGCAAACATTACGGCAAACCTGCGCGATTACCAAAAAGAGGGCTTCAAATGGCTCAATTTCTTAGATGAATTCCGCTGGGGCGGCTGTTTGGCCGACGACATGGGGCTTGGCAAAACGGTGCAGGTGCTTACGTTTTTGCAACACCGTAAAAACATAAAGCCCGAAGCCGTGAACCTTGTGGTGGTGCCTACTACGCTGCTGTTCAACTGGCAGGCAGAGGTTGAAAAATTCACCCCCGAATTGCGCATTTACGTACACCGGGGCGTCACGCGCGAGCGCGACCTCGAACTACTGAAAGATTATGACCTGGTGCTTACCACCTACGGCACCTTGCGCAGCGATATTGAAACATTCAAGGAAATTCGCTTTGATTATGTGATCCTTGACGAATCGCAGGCCATCAAAAACCCCGATTCGAAAATTGCCAAGGCGGTTAAACTGCTTAATACCCAAAACCGCCTGGTTATGACGGGTACGCCGGTGGAGAACAACACCTTCGATCTGTACTCGCAAATGGAGTTTTTAAACCCCGGTTTGCTGGGCAGCCAGGAGTTTTTCCGCGCCGAATTTGCGACGCCTATTGACAAATACCGCGACGAAGAAAAAGCGCGGCAATTGCGCAAACTCATTTATCCGTTTATGCTCAAACGGACCAAGGAAGAAGTGGCCAAGGATTTGCCCGACAAAACCGAAACCATCCTGTTTTGCGAAATGGGCGCGCAACAACGCAAGGTGTACGACACGTTCCGCGAGCAATACCGCCTGAAAATTGTGGAAAAAATGGCTGAAGAAGGCAAGGACAAAGCAGCATTCCTGATTCTGGAGGGCCTGCTGAAACTACGCCAGATATGCGACTCCCCGGCGCTTCTATCCGACGCTACCGACTACGGCGAAGACTCTGCTAAACTTGATGAAATCATCCGCGAAATTGAAGAAAACGCCGGCAACCACAAGATTTTGATCTTCTCGCAGTTCCTGAAAATGCTCGATTTGGTGCGGCGCCACTTAGAAAAATCGGGTATTCCTTACGAATACCTCGACGGCTCTACGCAGGATCGCGCCGCGCGCGTGCGCAATTTCCAGGAATCCGTTCATTGTCGGGTGTTTCTGATGAGCCTGAAAGCCGGCGGGGTGGGCATTAACCTCACGGAAGCCGATTATGTGTATCTCGTTGATCCCTGGTGGAATCCGGCCGTGGAACAACAGGCCATCGACCGCACACACCGGATCGGACAAACGAAAAAAGTGTTTGCCTACAAGATGATTTGTAAGGATACGGTGGAGGAAAAAATCCTGCAATTACAGGACAAGAAAAAGGACATCGCCAAAGAGTTAGTCAGCACCGAACAGGGTCTGATTAAGAAGTTAACACAAGACGATATTGTTGGTTTGTTTAGTTAAGCGCCTGATTATCAGGTTAAAACGCTAAGCCCGTATCAAATGAAATATACTCCGCAGTCACCGAATGCGCTTTCAAGGTAATACCCAAATACGGTTGAATCTTGATGTGCGGGATGGCCGGTAAATAATAGCGCATGTGCAATTTGCTATACGCCTTCCGCAAAGTATAGCGGTTGAAACGATCGCCCACGTACCAGCCCCGCTGCACTTGAATCCCGATGGAGCCAAACAAAAACTCATCGGCTAAAAACCAGGCCAAGCGCGTCGCACCCGCCCGCGCTTCCGATTCGGTTTGAAAATCAGCTACATGCAAACCCCAGGCATACACTGCTTTATTGTATTCATAATCAATGCCAAATACCGCCCGGTTCACTTGATTCAGGTAAAACATACCCGCCACCGAAGCGCTTTCAATCAGGTATTTCGGTCCGTCGAAGGTGTTGTATTCTGAAAAGGCAACGCCCGCATCCACGCGCGCGCCAAAGCAACGTTTGGCCCTTTTTGAAAGATTCGTGCGCAAAAACGCCGACTCTACAATCGGCTTGGGCGACCAAACCAAGCCGGTGTAACCACTCGGCAGGTTGATCCCGTAATTTGGCAGCGAACTGCCGCCGTTTGAAAAATGCGTGAGTGCCGCGCCCGCCTGTACACGCAGGTGCGGGGACAGCCGGTATTCTGCGCCAAGCCGGAACTGTACCATATCGTTCAGATGGCTCCCAATGGCGTTTTGTCCGGGGTTTTTGAAATAATCATAAGGACGTGCGACCCAGGCCGGCCCCGAACCCAGCCTAAAAACGGCCAAAAAACGGTTCGTGCGCAAAATCGGGATATTCAGGTAAGGAAACAAGGCAAAAGCATCGCCGTGGTTGCCGGCCCCCAAGTACACATGCACAAAATTGACGCCCATAGAAGGGTAGCCTTGCCATTGGTTCCAGGGGTGTTTGCCCCTGGTTTGAAAGCGAATGCCAAGTTCTTCCACCCACAATAGTTCGCCGGTATGGGTACTGAGTTTTGGGGTATGGCGCCACACCACGCCGCCGTGTAAAACAGATTCAAAGGCCAGGGCAGCGTTGTATTGCGCCTTTGCCGGCACTGCTGAACAGGCGATCAGTACGGCAATTGAAAGCAGCGCAGGCCTGCATTTTATCATGATTTGAACTCGTTTATTTTTTCAAGCAGCCATTTTTTCGACACCACCGAATTGCAACGTTCGATTTGCAAACGCAGTTTTCCCACCGCATTTCTATTCGCGGGCGGCAAGGTGGAAAGTTTTTTTACAAAACCGATAAAATTGTTACACTCAATTCTTAAGGATTTGGAAATCAATGTATTGCGCCGTAAAAAAATTCTAAAACTATCAATCAGCGAATCAAGCGCCATGAATTCGTCGGTTTCGTAGTAAGTGCGCACGAGAATAGATTTGGCGCTGATGGCATAAGCCAAATCGCTGTATTCCACATTGCGCAGCAACTCAATCACCTTGCCGTGTTGCTTTTGATGGGAATATAAATTGGCCAAATTGAAGGTGCGCGCATTCTCCCGGATATGAGGCGGCAGGAACCCGGCGTACTCCTCAATAAATTTTTCAGCCCACGCAAATTCGCCTAAGCGCAAACCGGCCGTAATGATATTTTTAAACATCCCTTCCGACAATTGATCGTCGGTAAGCAACACATTGCGCTGAATGATATTTTTAAAAATCCTGAAAATTTCGCGGTAATACTCCGTTTTGCCTTGGTTGATTTTCACCGCGCAATAATTTTGGGCAATTTGAAAACATTCCCGAAGGTCAACCTCGGCTAATTTATCGCCGATATTTTCCAAATCGGCGATCAGTCCCTGAAAATGAGACTCATCTTCCGGCTCTTTCAGGCAGGCAACTACCCTTCTATAAATAAGCAGAATCGGCGCCGATTTGAAATGCGGCTGTTCCAATTGTTCCCAAAAACCGGGCGGCAGTTCAAAACTTGCGCCGCCGCGTCGAAAAATACTGTATGAAAGTGAGGCTACATACAGTTTTAGTTTTTGGGCAATGTAAAAAGAATCAAGGTTTTGGTCAACCGGGCGCAATTTTTCCATGTAATCGCTGGTGGCCAGCACCTTGGAGGAACGGTTGAAAATATTCCAATGCAACTGAAAATTTGACAGATAACTTTCCGCCGAGTCTTGCCCAATGCTTTCTAAACGTCGTTGCAGTTGCCGTTCAACCGCGTTTTGGTGCTTTTTTAAGCCCGGCTTATCCAACACTTTTTGCAGTTCGAGCGCTTCCGAAATCGTGTCTTTGCCACGGGCTTCCTCCACCAAAAAACGCAGCGCGAGTTGACTCAAATCAGAACTCAGCCGCCGCAAATGCGCATCGTCAAAACTGCGCTTCGGGTACAATGTTTTCCAAACTGCTTGTTTCGAAACAGCCTCAATGGTCTCCGGCCCTTTGCGCAACAATTGATTGAGGGTTTCAAACAAACGAACAACATCCTCCTGTTCATTGAAATAAGGCGACAGTATGAACTTCCGAAACCGGTTTAATTCATATTTTGAAAATACTTTTAGCAATGAAATTAGCTTATCTCCAAGCATTTTAAAGCATTGTATATCAAAAAATTAGAAGTAAAATGACAATAAAATTCGTCCGACAAGTTATGTAAAATGTCGTTTTTGTTCAAAAAAATTTTGTTAATCTTTGTAACGTGAAAAGTTTTATCGCCGGACTGCGCAAATGGAAGCCCGGCATAACGACCTTATAATCGACCTAAAATTAAGACCTATGCGCGTACAATTACCCGAATTTTTGCAACTACAAAGCCGACTTCTGGCCATTGCCCTGTTATGCTTGTCGGGTAGTATCACCCAAGTTTCTGCCCAATGCGACCGCGTGGGAAAGGTGCTGAGTATTACGCCGGGTTGCGGCGCGGTACTGGTTGATGTCAACAACAGCGAACAATTAAAAGCGGTGGTGGGCGCTTCCGACTTGAGTGGCGGCCAATTTGTAAGTTTCACCTCAACACCCACGCAATTACCTGCCGGTTGTAGCGCCGATGGCTTGCCTGTGGTGGCGCTGACTTGCGTTTCGCAGGTTTTACCTTGTAATGCCGAGTTTAGTTACGGTGCTGCTTTGGGCAACAATCCGGCACGCATCAATTTTAATGCCCTCACTTTGGGCGGCGTTTTAGTGGCCACTTACACCTGGGATTTTGGAGACGGCACAACCGCATCTGGAAAATCAGTCCAACATACTTTCGCGGAGGCGGGCGACCATACAGTTTGCCTTATGGTTTCTGATGGCAACGGATGTTCCAATCAAATTTGCAAAACCATTACCATCGGAACGCAACCGGAATGTGGCTTTGAACTGTTGATTACGGCGGTCGGTTTACAATTATACGGCAAATTGGCCCCCAAGGCCGGGTATGATTACGAATTAAATTCGGTAAAATGGTTTACCAACAAGGCCACCTTGCCGCTGGCGGAAACACAGAGTTTTACAGCGCCTTTGCCCACCTACGGTTATTATTTGGTGTGTGCATCCTACGAAACAACCAATCCCGCCGACGGCAGCCATTGCAATGCCACCACCTGCAAAGATTTGGTGGTAGCCGACATGAGCAGCTGTATTATTCAGGATCTGACCGTACAAAGCGCCGTTTGCGTGCCCATGAATGTGCCCGTGTGCGGATGCGATGGTAAAACATATCAAAGCGAGTGCGCGGCAATGGCAGCCGGACTAAACACTTGGTGGGCAGGCACTTGCCCGGCGGCTTATTTAACGCCTTGCAATGCCAATATGGAGGTTAAAATGCTCGGCATTGACCAAGCGGGCTTTAAAGCCTCTTTTTCCAACATGGCATCGGGCGATTACATCTTTGCGCAACTCGATTTTGGCGACGGAACGCCGTTTTTGAAAACCACGCAGTGGGATACTGTTACACACCACTATGCTACCGGCGGGATTTACCGCGCTACCCTCACGATTTGGAAAGACGAAAACACTGTTTCGAATGTGACGCGTATGGTAGCAACGGATGCTGTTAATACGAATGTCGATAATTTACCGGCTGTAACAGATTATGTAATGCCTGGTGATGCCAATGGCGACCACCGCGCCAATATGTACGACCTGCTCAATGTGGGCGTCGGCTATTACACCGACGGTGCGCCGCGTCCTTACGCGTCTACCGCTTGGGCGCCGCAGTTTGCGCCCGATTGGGAACAGCAGGTTAACCACGTCAATCTTAAACACATCGACTGCGATGGTAACGGCTCCATCGACGATTATGACGTCAATGTAATCCTCGACCACTATGTGCCATTAGATACAGCCAATGTAAGTACCGCGCCTGGTTTGCCTAAAGTACGGGTACAATTTGATCAGGATACCATCGTGATTAACCCCAATGACCCGCCGGCAAACTTTGAAATAACGGCCAATATGCTGATCGGCAGCCCTGCCCAACCTGCGTTGAACGTTTACGGCGTCGCTTTTACCATGCAATACCCGGAATTTGTGAAACACGACCCGGATATTTTATACAGCAGCGACTACTTCGGTTCCTTGTTGCACGTACTTCCTTTATCGAAAGATGTGTATAGCCGCCGCCAAGTTGATTTCGGCATGGTGCGCAAAAACAACCAGCCTGCCAGCGGATACGGCTTGCTTGGCAAAATGACCTTGCGCGCCGATTACATTATCATTATTGATATTGTAGACCGCGCTGAGAACCACGCCATGCCATTAGTCGTACCTGTAAAAGGTCTGCGCGCCATTGATGCGAACGGCAACATCAAGGAACTGGCTGTGCCGGTTGAGCTTGACACCATCTGGATTAAGGTATTGACGCCTGTAACCAAAACCGATCAGGCCGCGCTCGACCACACCGTAATGTTGTACCCAAATCCCGCCGTTGAATCTACTAAATTGTATACCGGCAATTATGACGTATCAAAAATTGACGTGATTAACAGCCTGGGCCAAACAGTTGAAACCTTGCATCCCGCTGGTAATCAGCACTTAACGACCATTGAAACCGATCGTTTTGAAAGCGGCGTGTACACGGTACAGGTGCATACGGATAAGGGGGTAACAGAGAAAAAGTTGGTGGTGCAGTAGGGATGTTCGGAAAATTTGTTATATTTTTGTACAAATTTTCCGATAAAATGTACAAAAGAATATCGTTTACGGCATTAGAAGCACACCTTTTTCAAAAACAGGTGACTGTTATTACGGGTATGAGGCGGGTAGGCAAGACAACTGCCGTTAAGTACTTACTTGAAAAAGTATTGCATCAAAACAAATTATACCTCGATCTTGAGCGCATTGAGTATCGGCATTTGTTTGGCCAGCAATCATATTCTGATATTGAGCGGGGATTAACGCAGTTAGGTATCGACTTTTCTCGTCCGGCGGTTATCGCACTGGACGAAATACAATTAGTTAAAGCGATACCGAGTGTAATCAAGAGTTTATATGATGCTTACGCCGTCAAATTCATTGTAACCGGCTCCAGTTCATTTTACCTTAAAAACCATTTTTCGGAAAGTTTGGCAGGCCGGAAAAAGATTTTTGAAATGTGGCCTTTGGATTTTAAGGAGTTCCTCATGTTCAGGGAAGCATGGAAGCCGCAGATCGAATTGGAAAAAGGAAAGTCATATTTACGTACTTTTTATGATTTGTACAGCCCATTATATGAAGAGTATATCCGTTTTGGAGGCTTTCCGGAAGTTGTACTTTCCGATCGCATAGAAGATCGGGAAGATTATCTTTCCGATATTGTTAATTCTTATATTGAATTGGATATCAAGCTATTATCTGATTTTGAATTATCTGATTCTTTGTATAAACTCATACTGTTGTTATCAGGACGCGTTGGAAGCAAACTTGATTATAGTAAACTGTCAAGCATCGTCGGGATCAACCGACATAAAGTAAAAGATTACCTTTCTTTATTGGAATACACCTATTTCATACGTTTAGTGACGCCACTCTCGAAAGGTATTGACAAGGAATTAACAAGCCAACCGAAATTGTATTTCACGGATACCGGGATATTGAATAAATTACAAAAAGGGCTTTCGAGCGGTCATATTTTTGAAAATGCAATCGCAAATCAACTGGCGTTATTAGGCCCGATAAACTATTTTGAAAAATCCAAAAGCAAGGAAATTGATTTTATCCTAAATGACCAGATTGCGTATGAGGTAAAAGAAACGCCGACGCGCCAACACCTGAATGCACTAAAATATGATGCAGCAAGTATCGGCGTTCCGGAGTATCAGGTAATCGGTCGATACCCCGGAACTGCCGGATTTGATGAATTTACATGGGGCGGAAATATTTTTTAATAAAATTCCCTTCAAAATCACACCCCCACCGCCAAACGCTTGTGATAATACAAGTATGAAACTGCCAAAATCGCCCATACAACCAGTATGAAAATAATGCCGCCGGTAAAACCGTCCACAGCCCAGTTGCTCCAAATGGCTGAAATAATATTGAAGGTGAAACCGGCATAAGCCCATTCCTTCAGTCGGGCCGGTACTTGGGGAATGATCAGCGCCAGCGCGCCCAGCACTTTGAACGATACCAGCAAGGTAATGAAATATTCTGGATAACCCAGGTGCATAATGCCGTTTCTTGACATGTCCGAATGCCCGGTTAGTGCTGGCATAACGCCTTCAAATAGGAACATGATGCCGGTTGAAATCCAGTAAATGATGTTGGTGCTTTTCATGGTAGAAGTTTTTCGTTTTTAATTGTTTATGCCTCTCTTAAGGCTTCGATGTTTAGTTTTTTCATTTGCATCATAGCCTGCATCGCGCGTTGCGCCTTGGCCGGGTCTTGGTTGCCGAGTAAAGCGCCCAAATTGACAGGCACTACCTGCCAGGAAACCCCGAACGGATCTTTCAACCAGCCGCACTGGCCTTCTTCGCCGCCGTTTGAAGTCAGTTTTTCCCAGTAATAGTCGATTTCTACCTGCGTATCGCAATGCACGACAAACGACAGGGCTTCGTTGAACTGGAATTGATGCGGATGCGCGCTGTCCATCACAATAAACATTTGTCCGTCAAGGCTGAACTGCGCATGGTTAATCGTGCCTTCCGGATCCTG
>JBAXTB010000160.1:0-12121 GCA_037130425.1 Bacteroidota bacterium | reverse complement strand
TTAAATCGTTTTCAACAACTTAGGATTTGACCGCAATTGATGGATCATATCTTTTGTCATGGCCTCAAGGTCGTATTTCGGTTGCCAGCCCCAATCGCGGCGGGCTTCGGAATCGTCGATCGCGCCCGGCCAGGAGTCGGCAATCGACTGACGAAAGTCGGGATTATAACTGATTGTAAAGGAAGGAATTTGTTGTTGAATCGCGGCCGCAATTTCTGCCGGACTAAAACTCATGCCCGCGAGGTTATAACTGGTGCGCACGCTCAGTTGTTCGGCGGGCGCTTCCATCAGTTCCAGCGTGGCGCGGATGGCGTCGGGCATGTAGCACATGGGCAGGCGCGTGTCTGCGCGCAGGAAACATTCAAACGGTTTTTCCTGCACCGCATAATGGTAAATATCCACGGCATAATCCGTGGTGCCGCCGCCGGGCAGGCTTTGGTAGCCGATGATGCCGGGGTAACGCAGCGAGCGCACATCCGTGCCGTAGCGCCGATAAAAATAATTGGCCCAGTGCTCGCCCGCTACTTTGCTGATGCCGTACACCGTTTCAGGGATCAGCACCTCATATTGCGGCGTATGCGCACGATCGGCCTCGCGACCAAATACCGCAATCGACGAAGGAAAATATACCTTTGCCAAATTGCGCTGGCGGGCGGTTTCAAGCACGTTAAAAAGTCCGGTCATGTTGATGTTCCAGGCCCACATGGGGTCTTTTTCGCCGGTAGCGCTCAAAATCGCGGCCAAGTGGTAAATTTGGGTAATTCCCCATTTAACAACCATCGCATCCAGCGCGGCGCCGTCGAGGGCATTCAACACTTCGGTTGGACCGGATTGCTCGCCCAACGCGCGCAAATCGGTGGCAAGTACGTTATCGGGACCGTACACGTCCCGCAGGGCTTCGGTCAGCACCGCGCCGATTTGGCCGCCGGCGCCTGTAATCAAAATACGTTGTGTGGTCATATCAGTTAGGTGGATAGGGCATTTCTGCGGAGGCGAATGTATGACAAGGCAATGGAAAGTACAAAGCGCTGCAAGCATACGACATACGATTTTACACAAACTGCGCATCAACTTTTGTGTTCATTTGTTTAGGATTAGCCAATTTGCTTGTTCTGGGCAACCACAAGCGCCCAAATCGCGCCTAATTTTGCAACTATACCAATTGAGTTTTATATGAAAAATCGGTTAATATTTTTTCTTCTTTTGAGCGCAACCTGGATGCAGGCACAACAAATCGTGCCGTTTAAAGGACGCATCGAATGGGAGCAAACGCCCAAAATACATACATACGCCGATGGTACGACCATTGAAGTATGGCGTTTTAAAAAAAGCGCATTTAGCGATGAAACCCCGACGTTGCCGGTTTTTTACGACCATATTGCCCTACCTGGCCGTTCCAATATAAGCGTGGAAATTGTGTCCGCAAATTTTGAACCTTTTGCAAGAAAAAGTTCGGCAGACGATGCTTTTTTAAGCGCCGATTTAAAAATAGAAACCTTTGTTGAACAGGAAGGTCAAAAATTTTGGGGCGCAATTCGCTTTATTCCCGTGCGTAAATCCGGTTCGGGCTTTGAGCGGCTCACCGATTTCAGTCTGAATATTCGGGTAACGCCGATCACCCAAACGGCGACAACCGATCGCGGCGGTCCTCAAACCACTAATTCGGCCCTTAGCGACGGCGCCATTTACAAATTCGGGGTCAGCAGCACGGGCCTTTATAAATTGGACTATGCCTTTTTGAAAAACCAATTGGGTATAAGCAACTTAGATAATATTGACCCGCGTACGATTCGCATTTACGGCAACGGCGGCGCGATGCTTCCTGAAAAAAACGACGACCCGCGCCCCGACGACCTGCTTGAAAACACGATTCAGGTGTACGGCGAATCGGACGGCAAGTTTGACAACAGCGATTATATCCTGTTTTATGCCGTCGGCCCACAGCCCTGGTCGTACAAAGCGAGTTCGACTGACCCGCAATTAACCATTCGCAAACATTTATACGACAATAACGCCTGGTATTTCGTCAAAGTCGGCGCGCCGGGCAATGGACTGCGCGTGGCCGAACAGCCCAGCGTAAGCGCCAGCGCCGTTACCGAATCGTTCGACGATGTGCAACGCCGGGAAGACGAACTTGTTAACCTGCTGAACGAAGCTCCTTCCGCCACGGGTTCAGGCAAACGCTGGTTCGGCGATTATTTTTACCAAACCCGCCAGCGCAGTTACGATTTTAATTTTCCCAATATCGTAAGCGGCAGCACTGCCCGCATTAAAGCCGAATTTGCCGGCAGAAGCGATGTTTCTCAAACCATCCGTTTGATTGCCGACGGCACAACATTTAGCCGAAATATCGTGTCTGTAAGTGTAAGCGATAATGAAAGACCTTATGCCGCCAATGCAAGCGTAGGCGGTACGTTTACCCCAAACGACGACAATATTAATGTATCCATTGACTACCCGGACGTAGCCGTGCAAAGTGAAGGGTGGATCGATTATATTGAAATCAATACCCGCCGCCGCCTTACATTGTCGGGCCAATGGTTGGAATTCCGTGATTTACAAACACTTACACAAGACGCTACGACCTTCAAAGTATCAGGCGTATCAAACAATACGGTGGTTTGGGACATTACAAACCCGCAAAACCCGATCCGGCAACAAGTGAACCTTGGTACCGATAATACGCTCAGTTTTGGCGCGACGACCAAGAATAACTTGCGCAGTTTTGTAGCGTTTACCGACAACGGCGCTTTTCCAAAACCGGAAGTTACGGCCGGCAAAATTGCCAATCAAAACCTGCACGGCTTGGATGAGACGCAGATGGCCATTATTTACGCACCCGAATTTGAATCGGCGGCCAATGCCCTGGCGGCACACCGGCGCAGTTACAGCGGGCTTTCAGTAGCCGCCGTAAATATCAACCAGGTTTACAACGAATTTTCTTCCGGCAATAAGGACATCACCGCGATGCGCGATTTTGCCAAAATGCTGTACGACCGTCAACCAAACAAGTTTAAATACCTGCTATTGCTCGGCGACGGCTCCTTTGATCCTAAAAACAACTCTAAAAGCGACGATAACAAGGATTTTATCCCGGTATACGAAACCCAGGAGTCCTTTGACCCCATTAAAGCCTACCCTTCCGATGATTATTTCGGGTTGTTAAGTCCCGGCGAAGGCGGAAAATTTGTCGGCGGCCTGCTTGATATTGCCGTTGGGCGCATTCCGGCAAGCAGCGCAGCCAACGCGCAAGCGGTGGTGGATAAAATTATTGCCTACGACAACAACCCGGCGACGCTCGGCGACTGGCATTTGCGCACTTTGTTTATTGCCGATGACGAAGACGGTAATCCCCACATCGATCAGGCGGATAAATTGGCCAATGAAACCGGCGCCAAGGAGGATTTTTTCAACGTTGAAAAAATCTATTTCGATGCTTATCAACAAATTGCAACCTCTGCCGGACAGCGTTACCCGGATGCAAAAGCAGCCATCAATTCCGACGTATTTAAAGGAATGCTCATTATGCAGTATGTCGGGCACGGCGGCCCGCGCGGGTGGGCGCAGGAGCGCGTGGTCGACAACAACGACATTGCCGGTTGGGAAAACCCCGATCGTTTCCCGCTGATTATTACAGCAACCTGCTCCTTTGGCGGTTATGACGATTATACCAACCTGACCGGTGGCGAGCAATCTTTGTTAAAAATAAATTCCGGCGCGGTGGCCTTGTTTACCACAGTACGCGCCGTATATATTGATGGAAATGAACGCCTTACAGATGGCGTAGAAAATTTCTTATACCAGCGCGTCAATGGACGTTACCGCTCCATCGGGGAAGTGCTGCAAATCGCCAAAAACACGCCGCCTGTTTCCGGCGAAGACAATGCGCGCCGTTTTACCCTGCTCGGCGACCCGGCCATGTACCTCGCCTTGCCGGAATACCGCGTAAAAACCACCGCCATCAATGGAAAAGCCGTGGAGGCAGGCAAACCCGACACCCTCAAGGCTTTGATGCCGGTTGAAATAGAAGGTAAAGTGGTTGACTCCTTGGGCAATATACTCACCGCATTCAACGGCAAAGTAACCGTATCCATTTTTGATAAAGCGCAGACGCTGCAAACCCTTGGGCAGGACATGGGCAGTTATGTGCGGCCGTTTACCCTGCAAAATAATGTAATTTTTAAAGGAAGCGCCACCGTTACAAACGGCATTTTTAAAATTAAATTTATTGTTCCCAAAGACATCAACTATTCTTTCGGCGCTGGTAAAATCAGTTATTATGCGGACAACGGCACCCCGTTTGATGCGGCCGGTGGCGACCGAAATATCATCGTTGGCGGCAATGCCAACCTCATAAAAGACGATCAGCCGCCATTGGTTCAGCCATTCCTGAATACAGATGCATTCGTATTGGGCGGCATCACCAACAATGATCCCAAAATCCTAATCAAATGTTCAGATGATTACGGCATGAACGTAACCGGCATCAGCCTTGGCCACGACCTCACTGCTGTATTGGATGGTAACGTATTGGAAACCATTGTGTTAAACGATTTTTATCAAAGCGCCCAAGACGATTACCGCAAAGGGCAGGCCATTTATCCGCTGCACAACATCGCTACAGGTAAACATACACTGAAAGTAAAAGGCTGGGATATCGCGAATAACGCAGGCGAAGGTTACACCGAATTTGTGGTAGCCGAAGACGGAAAAGCCGCGCTTGACCATGTATTGAACTACCCCAATCCATTCACAACCAATACCTATTTTCAGTTTGGGCATAACCTTGCCGGGCAGGTACTCGACGTGCAGATCAATATTTTCTCGGTGTCGGGGAAATTGGTCAAAACCATTTTGCACACAGCCCCCGCCGACGGGTTCCGGGTAACAGATATTCAGTGGGACGGCCACGACGAATACGGCGACGCATTGGCACGCGGTGTGTATATTTACCGGATAAAAGTGCGCGGTACCGATATAGGGGGCACAGCCGTAACGGCGGAAAGCGATTTTGAAAAATTAGTAATCCTGAAATAGTTTTTTGCTGCATTGCAGGCAACCGATCTTATCCGGGCCGCGTCAACTACTACAAAAGCAAGAGGATACTGTACTTTTGCACGATTTTTGAAAAACAGACCTAAGTTAAACAGACGATTCCAACACCATGCGTTGCATCACAAATTCATTTTTGATGTAAAAACGGTGGGTTTCATTAAAATTTTGAATTTACACATGAAAAATCTGCTCGCACCGGTGCTTTCTTGCTTAGTTTTGATACTCGCAGGGACTTCGCTTCAGGCTCAACTCTCGCCTAAATGCGTGAACGGCACCAACCCGATCACCGGCGAACGCTGCGCCAACGCCGTTACTTCCGCCGTACCGTTCCTGCGTATCACGCCGGACGCCCGCGGGGGCGCGATGGGCGATGTGGGTATTGCTACTTCATCTGACCCAAACGGTATGCACTACAACCAGTCTAAACTGGCTTTTGCGGATAAAAACGTTTCAATTTCTGCGACCTACACGCCTTGGATGCGCAATTTGGGCCTCAACGATGTGTACCTGGCTTATTTGGCTGGCTATGTAAAACTTGATAAATTCCAAACGGTCGGACTTAGCCTGCGCTATTTTTCGCTGGGTGATATTGAGTTTACGGACGAAAACGGTCAGTCGCTCGGTCAGGGCCGCCCGAACGAGTTTGAAGTAAGCGGCGCGTATGCCCGCAAACTTACCGACAAACTTTCGGCAGCCGTAGGCGCAAAATTCATTTACTCCAACCTGGCTACCGGCCGCATTGTGGAAGGAAATGAAATCAAACCGGGTGTTGCCGGGGCCGCCGATATTTCGTTGACCTACAAAACGCCGCTAAACGTAAGCAAAAACAAAAGCGACCTTACTGTGGGTTTGGCGATCACAAATTTGGGTTCTAAAATCACCTATACCAACTCCATCAACCGCGATTTTATCCCAACCAACCTTGGCTTGGGCGTCGGCTGGAGAGTACACCTCGACGAATATAATACCCTCACTTTCACCACGGACTTCAATAAACTGCTGGTTCCAACCCCGCGCCCTGACATCGACGACGACGGCGACGGCAGACCGGATTACAAGCAACTTTCTCCAATTCGCGGCGTGTTCCGCTCCTTTGGTGATGCACCGGGCGGTTTTAAAGAAGAACTCAAGGAAATTACCACAGGCGTTGGCGCTGAATATTGGTACGACGACCAGTTCGCTGTGCGCATGGGCTATTTCTATGAAAACTACTCGAAAGGGAATCGCAAGTATTTCAGCGTAGGGTTGGGTGTAAAATATAACATTTTCGGCCTGAACTTCTCTTACTTAGTACCAACGACCAACCAGCGCAACCCGCTTGACAATACGTTGCGTTTCTCCTTAGTATTTGACTTTGATGCCCTCAAAGCAGACGAAGAATAGGGAATATCGAATATCGAACAGACGAATATCGAATGTCGAATGAGGCGCTGCGCCGGGCTTTGGGGCAGGGAATAACGAATATCGAACAGACGAATATCGAATGGGGCGCTGCGCCGGGCTTTGGGGTCTGGCGCAGCGCCTTTTTTATGGCTAAAATACCAAGCGTATGGCTGGAGGGCGGAATTTATTCCGCCTAAACAAAACACCCATAAATCATTGACTTACAAACACTTACACCCTTTGGCGGAATAAATTCCGCCCTCCAATCCAAGCCCAATTCACGCACGCAAACCCAAGCGCAACGCCCCCGTTCGATATTCGTTATTCGATATTCATCTGTTCGATATTCATTTTCCTTCAACTTTCTTGCACATTTAGTGTTAATACACTTAAATTTGCATCATGAAATTAGAAGCCGAACTAAAAAACACCAAGCCTTTGCAGCCCCGGCAGCGCGCGTTGCTCAACATTTTGTTCACGGCCAGTTGGCTTGATTGTAATCAGAACCGTCAATTACGCGGCTTTGGAATTACGCCGCCGCAATATAATATACTGCGTATTTTGAACGGCAGCGTACCGAAGGGACTTTCCGTGCTTGACATTAAAGGGCGTATGATTGACCGCAGCAGCAATGTGAGCCGTTTGGTGGAAAAACTGCGTTTAGCCGATTTTGTAGAACGCGTTCCGCACCACGAAGATCGGCGTATGGTAGTCGTTACCATTTCCGATAAAGGCAAAACGCTGTTGCAGGAAATCGAGCATTCTCGCTTCTTAGATGAAAAAATGCCTGGCCAGGCGCTCACCGAAGCCGAAGCAATGGAACTGGCGCATTTGCTTGATAAATTCAGGGAGTAAATCCCTTTTTTTGCTCAATAAAGTGTTTTGACACTAAATTTTAAAACATTAACCATTCAAACTTTCACTTATCAACTTAACCGTCATGTCAACAAGCGTACCCTTTTCAAAAATTTTAATCGAAGGCGCAAAAGCCATCGGAATCGCAACTGTCATCAATGTTGTGTTATTTTTTGCGTTGTTTGCCGCTAAACTTATTGATCCGCATGTGGGCATCGGACCAAACCATGAGGCAATTACGATCGTGCCTGTCATATTCAGTACGGTGCTTTTTTCGGTGATCGGCTTGCTGATTTTCCTTGCTTTGGTGCGTTTTTCATCAAATCCGGTGAAAATTTTCACCTAGGTTTGTATCGCCGGTTTTGTACTGACGTTGGGAAATCCGTTTTTCGCAGGCATCCCCACCACCATGGCGCTTGCGCTTGACGCACTTCACATTGCGCCAGCCTATTTGCTGTGGCGTTTTTTGACGCGGTCAGTACGGTAGACGATGGACGATGGACGATGGACGGTGGACGGTGGACGGTGGATGGGAATCTTCGGGCTTGGGTTGGGTTATGAACTAAACGCTAGGACGAAGTTTCCTGACTATCGGTGGGTTTTGCCGAATGTTGTTGATCTATTTTTCGCATCGGGCGTTGCCCAATGCTGATGATTACGCCCTTTCAGGGCTTTTCGATACATAACCGTTCATCATCAGGCATATCCACACCGTCTCCCGTCCACCGTCTCCCGTCCACCGTCTCCCGTCCACCGTCTCCCGTCCACCGTCCACCGCCCACCGTCTCCCGCCCCCCGCCCACCATTAACACTTTACCTGTTTGATAAGCCAGCCGGAACACCCATATTTGCCGCCTGAATTACCTTGTGTGTTTGAACCGAAGCGGATGGGCATTTGTTTTGCCATCCACTTGTACTTGTTATTAGCGGACATTCTCCTTCATGCTTACCCTCGAATTATTTACCCCCAACGACGATGCGCGTCCTATTTTTATAGCCGGAAATTTTAACGGATGGGTGGCCCGTGACGAACGATATCGCATGGAAAAAATCAGAGACGGCCACTATCGGTACAACTTTACATCAGGTCTTTTGCCGTCACAACCCATTGAATATAAATATATTAAAGGTGGTTGGGAAGCAGAAGAATTGGGCGCCGACGGGTTTCCGCCAACCAACCGCCGCATGGAAGTGCCCAAAGGAAAAGTAAGCGACATCGTGCCAAACTGGAAACAGCATGGCAGCGAATACGACCCAACATTTTACCCGGATATTCAAATTGTTGCCAAAAGGTTTAATGTGCCGCAACTGCGCAGAAAACGCCGGATTGCCGTGCTTTTGCCTTGGAATTACCACGAAACAGATAAACGATACCCCGTGTTATACCTGCAAGACGGCCAAAATCTGTTTGAAGACGATGCGCCGTTCGGCACTTGGGGGGTGGATAAACAATTGGCCGTGCTGGCCCAACAGGGAAAAGGCGATGTGATTGTAGTCGCCATCGACCACGGCGGAAAAGAACGCATCAAGGAATATATGCCCTACGATTCGGTCAAATGGGGCGAAGGACTAGGCCGCGATTATGCAAGTTTTCTGGCCGAAACCCTCAAACCGCACATTGATCAGCAATTCCGAACCCTGCCAGAACGCGAAAATACCGGCATCGGCGGCAGCAGCATGGGCGGACTGATTAGCATTTTTGCGGGTTTGCTTTTCCCTTTTACTTTTTCTAAATTTTTAATTTTCTCGCCTTCCTTGTGGGTTTCTCCTGGCATTTACCCCGATTCGGAACACTTTTCGCAGTTACCACAGACCAAAGTTTACCTTTATGCCGGCGGTAAAGAAGGAGCCGGTATGGTAAATAATGCAAAAAAATTCAGGCAAACAGTAGAAGAACACGGTATGACACCCGGCGCGCTGCAATTCAAACTTGAAATTGATCCGCAAGGCCAACACAATGAGGCTTGTTGGGGAAAGGAATTTCCCAAGGCTTTGGAATGGCTGTTTTTTTAAGATTTACGATATCCGATTTAGGCGTGGACGAAGGATTTAATTAAGCTGAGATACCTGACCTCGGAGAGGTCAAATATTGGTAGAAATCATTGATATATAACGGGTTTCGACCTCGGAGAGGTACAACATTGGTAAAACATCTACAATGAATAAAACCAATGTTAGACCTCTCCGAGGTTCTTATAAATATATGATTATCAATTGCTACCAATGTTGAACCTCTCCGAGGTTAGAATATTTCCATTCATTTCAGAATCCTTCGTACACGCCTAAATCGGAAATCGCAAACCTATCACACCCGCTTCTGATAAGTCCAAACCGCCAAACTATTCACAACCAACGCATAGCCCAACACCGTGTAAAGGTTTGATTTGATCTCCGCAAATCCTGCCCCTTTGAGCAATACCAAGCGCATGAACTGCACAAAATAAGCGATCGGGTTTAGTTTGTCGGCAATTTGCGCCCATTCCGGCATGCTTTCAATCGGCGTAAACAAACCGCACATCAGGATAAAAATAATGAGGAAAAACCAAGCCGTGAACATGGCCTGTTGCTGGGTATCGGCAAAATTGGAAATCAAAAAACCTAATCCCAATACACAGGGCATAAACGCTGCCGTGTAACCGAACACCAACCACAAACTGCCCAATAACGGAATATCAAATACCAATTTGCCGACGGTAAGTCCGACCGTCATAATGACCAAAGACATTAGCCAGAACGGGATAAATTTACCAAGGATGAACTGCCATTTCTGCACCGGCGTCACATTTAATTGCTCAATGGTGCCGATTTCACGCTCCCGAACGATGTTCATGGCGGTCAGGAAACAAATAATCAAGGAAACGATTTCTCCCAAAATGCCCGGCACCATAAAGGTTTTATAGTCCAATTTCGGGTTATACCAGTTGGAGTAGGTTACTTCAATGTTGCGTGGCGCGATTACGGCGCCGTTCTCCGACAAACGAGGCGCCCACGAAGCGGCAATTTCCTGGTTAAAATCGCGCACAATCCCGTTTGCATAACCGTTGGCCAAACCCGCTTTTTGCGTATTGATGGCATTGGCCGAAATAGAAACCGAAGCCTTGCCTTCCCGCATCAAATCGCGTTCAAAATGAGGCGCAATTTCCAAAATCAGGTCGGTTTTATCCGATTCAATGCCCTGCATGGCTACTTTCTGTGAAAACGTAGCCTCTTGAACCTTGAAATACGGGCTGCCTTGAAACTTGCCCGTTAACTGGCGCGAAGTGGCAGATAAATCATGGTCAACGATGCTCAAACTCAGGTTCTTTATTTCATAGTTGGCTGCAAACGACAACAGCAACATCTGAAAAATTGGCATGACAAGGATCATCGGAAGCATGGTTTTGTTCCGAAATATTTGCAAAAACTCTTTTTGAACAAGATAAAATACCGTTCGCATGGCTTTACTATATTTTAATGCCGACTTTCGGCGGCAGTGGAAGCGAAAAAATTAAAGGCGGTCTTTAAAATTCCGGACGCTCAAACCGACAAATACCAAGGCCATGAACCCCAGAATACTGGTTTGAAACCAAATATTGGAAAAACTGCTGCCTTTAATCATCACAGCCTTTATGATTTGTATAAACCAGGTAGCAGGAATAATATTTCCAATGACCTGAAGTGCCTGCGGCATACTTTCCCTTGGAAAAATAAATCCGCTTAATAACATGGTCGGCATCAACAAGCCCAGGGCCGATAAAAACATGGCTTGCTGCTGGGTAGCCGTTTTTGTGCTGATTAAAATGCCCAAACTCAAGGCGACGAACATATATAATGCACATTCGCAGGCTAATAAAACGGGACTGCCGTTCAGCGGCATACCAAATACAAAAACACCAATCAACACCACCACCAAAGCATTCAGCAAGGATAAAATCATGTAAGGGGTTGTTTTTCCCAGGATAATCTGAACCGGCTTGAGCGGCGAGGCAAGCAACACCTCCATCGTACCGATTTCCTTTTCTTTGGCAATGGTTATGCTCGTCATCATAGCGGAAACAAGCATCAGAATCAGGGTCATAACGCCGGGCACAAAACCGTACACCGATTTTAATTCGGGGTTGTACAACATGCGGTATTCTGTTTGAATCACCACCTGTCCGTTGCTGCCCGCCGCTTTGTTCATTTGATAATCCTGAATAATTGCGCTCGCATAATTAATCAGCGTCGTAGCCGTATTGGGATCCGAAGCGTCGCCGATTAGTTGGATTTGGGCATTTCCGTTATGGTCCAACGACTGCGCAAAATTAGGTGGAAAAACCACGGCGATTTTCACTTTGCCTTCCCGAAACACCTGTTCCAAATCTGAAGCGGCGCCCACGTATCGTTCTAATTTGAAATAACCGCTGGATAAAAGTTTGTTGGTCAGTTCGATGCTTTCCTGGTCCTTGGAAGGATCGAGTACCGCTATGGCCGCATTTTTGATTTCGTTGGTCAGCACAAAACCAAACAGCAAAACCAAGGCAATCGGCATCCCGAACAGAATCAGCAGGGTGCGGCGGTCGCGCAGGATATGGCGGAATTCCTTTTTTACAAATGCAGTAAATCTGTTCATAATCTTTTAATTATCAGGGTTTTATTTGCCACGCGCCAATATGCGGAACACCTCGTCCATATTGGCGGCATGAAATGTTTTTTTCATTTGCCCTGGCGTATCCAATGCGTCGATGCGACCGTCGACCATGATGCTCACACGGTTGCAATATTCGGCTTCCTCCATGTAGTGCGTCGTGACCATGAGGGTAACGCCCTCATGCGCCGCTTCGTAAATCAGATCCCAAAACTGGCGGCG
>JBAXTB010000016.1:0-31223 GCA_037130425.1 Bacteroidota bacterium | reverse complement strand
ACATTTGTCCGTCAAGGCTGAACTGCGCATGGTTAATCGTGCCTTCCGGATCCTGCCCGCCGGCTGCGTAACGCGACAGGAGTTTGGTATATGGGTGTTTAAAAATACCGGAATAAAAATTGATCGCCGATTCTGCCTTCCCGTGTTGCGCGCCCGTGAACATGAGCGCGGGCGTGATTTTTTGACCCATTTCGGCTACTTTTCCAAGGGTAAGTTGCCAGTTCAGGCCATAGCGATCCTGAAGCCAGCCGTATTTTGCGTTCCAGGGGTAGGCGCCGAGCGGCATGAGCGCGCTACCGCCGTCGATGAGTTTTTCCCACAAGACATCTATTTCGGCCTCGCTTTCGCAGATGGTGTAAAGGGAAATGGAGGGATTAATTTTATACATCGGTCCGCCGTTGAGCGCCGCAAAAAACTGCCCGGCAAGCGTAAATCCGGTGGTAAACACAACATCCCCGTTGCGCATGATGCTGTGTACCTTCGAATTGGAGAAAAGGGAGGTGTAAAACAAGGTAGCCTCTTCCGCCTCTTTGTCGAACCAAAGAAACGGCGTAATCGTTTGTCTTTCAGCCAATTGCTTTATCAATTCAAGCGCTTTGGGAACCGTGTCAAGGAAGAAACTTTCGAAATTTGCATCCGAATCCATTTCGGAAACCAGTTCTGTGCCGCCGTCTTTTTCATGTAAACTGTAATTTTCGAAGGAGCCGGCCCAGGCAAAATCCGGGTTTTCTACCCCGTTTTTAATCTCCGCAAGGTGTTCAAACGACATAAATTCGTTGGGGATCAAGCGGGCGATGCGGCTCGACATGCCATTACCGCCTGGTCCGAGAAATTTAATCGGGCTGCCTTCCTCCCAATCGCTTTCGGCGTAGGAACCTTCCTGAAAAACGACTGTCCATTTGCGGTACGTGTCATCGTCCCAAAGGGTGTTCCAAACGCGCGCTTTGGTGGCATTGATTTGGATGGAGAAATTGAGTTTTTTCATAGCGTTATTATTAGGTGCAAAAATTAGGTCTTTCGTTTATTTGGTCGTCAACACGAGGCATTGTACATCTCGGCTGTTGGGATAATCTGCGCAAGCGGTATATATTTCAAGACAATAACCAAAAGGATCAACCGCCGGATCGGCCAAAAGCCGCTGAAACGCCGCGCCGACGGACGGAACATCGCGGTAATAATCTTTCAAAAAAATGCTGTTGTAAACGCCTTTTTTGATCGTAAACTGATCACCATCAAGTTGTTCCGCTTCGCCTTCAAACATTTCCGTAGCGGCGGCGAAATAGACGATTTTGCCAAATTGGTCAGCATGTGAAATCCCGAAAAACTGCCGCCCGTCCTTGGTCGGCAAGCGGTCATGCAGGGTTTGATGCGCCGCCGAAACGCCGTCCGGAAAGGATGCGGCAGCCAAACAAAGCGCCGGAATATCCTGCTCAAAAATGACTTCTTCCATTGGTTTTATGTTTAAACTTTGACGATGTAAAGATAAATTGTTTTAAAATAAATAAAAGTGGGTTAAAAACGACAGTTTAGGAGGTAAAATACGACAAACTTTTTGTTTATCTTTGCCGCATGAAAAAAGTTTCGATCCTCGTCCCCGAAACGGCGGTTTTGGCTGCCATTGTTGACCCGCGTTACATGTTCACGGCGGTCAATCAGTTTCTCCTGTCGGAAGGCAAACCGGCCATGTTCGACGTGCAACTCGTAGGCGCCACCCGCGAAATTCGGCTCAATGACGGGCTTTTTTCTATTTTTCCCGACAAATTGCTGGACGAAGTATCTGAAACCGACCTCATTTTTATCCCGGCCATCAGCGGCGACATGAAATCGGCTGTAGAAGCCAACCAGGCTTTGACGCCCTGGATTGTGCATCAGTATAAAAAAGGCGCGGAACTCAGTTCGCTTTGTGTGGGCGCGTTTTTATTGGCCTCGACGGGGCTTCTAAACGGCAAAAAATGCTCCACACACTGGCTTTTTGCCAATGAATTCCGTCAAACATTCCCCGAAGTAGACTTGGTAGACGGTAGCATTATTACCGAAACCGAGCGCATTTATTCCAGCGGTGGGGCCAATTCTTACTGGAATTTGCTGTTGTATCTGGTTGAAAAATACACCGACCGCAATACGGCCATCCTTGCATCCAAGTTTTTTGCCATTGATATGGATCGCAGCAACCAGTCGGCTTTTATGATGTTTCAAGGCCAAAAGGAGCACGATGACGCTGAAATCCGCCGTGCGCAGGATCATATCGAACAACATTTTGCCGATAAAATATCAGTGGATCAGTTGGCAGAACTCGTGAATGTGGGTCGGCGGAGTTTTGAACGTCGTTTTAAAGCAGCCACCAATAACACCGTTTTGGAATACCTGCAACGGGTAAAAATTGAAGCCGCCAAACGCAAACTGGAAGGCAGCCGGAAAAATATCAATGAGGTGATGTTTGAAGTGGGTTATTCGGATACCAAGGCGTTTCGGGTTGTTTTTAAAAAAATTACAGGGTTGACGCCGATTGAGTATCGGAATAAATATACAAAAACAATCTAACGCAAAACCACCTCAAAATCGCTGATCCTAAATGTAGATTAGACTTTAATATCATCGCAAAATGCCTAAAAAAGATACCTTTCACGAAACAGTTAAAACGGCACTTCGTAAAGAAGGCTGGCACATTACCAATGACCCGCTAACGAAAACGATCATTCAATGGAAAAAATAAAAAAATATCAAAAGATCATATTAAGCCTGTTGGAAGAATATGCAGCCATTACGTCTCCATTTATGCCTGATGTTTCCAATAAGGTCATTGTTGATACAAAAGGCCATCAATATCAATTAATTCGCATCGGTTGGTACAAAGATCGCCATGTACATTATACCGTTTTTCATTTTGAAATTTTAGACGGAAAGGTTTGGATACAAGAAAACCGAACGGACGTTAAAATAGATGAAGAACTTGTAAGTGCCGGGATCTTACCCAATGATATAATGTCAGGTCTACAACACCCTACACTGCAAAAATTAACCCAACAAGTTGTAACGGTATAAATTCAGATTTGGATTTGCACAGGCAAACTATGGGCAAATGCGTTCTTCATCGTTACATTTGCGCAATAGCAACAACCTACTATGCGCAACCTGTCCCTATACGCCTACTTCTTTTGCTGTGCCCTGATGCTGCTGACCGCATTCGGCTATTACCCCAAATGGAAACAGCCGCATACAGAGGCGACCATCAGCTGGGACGTTTCCGGCTATTATATGTATTTGCCCTCGGCGCTGATTTACAGAGACATCAAGCAGGTGCGCTTTTTTGCCGATATTGAAAAAAAATACGCCCCCGGCCCCGGCATGGGCCAGGCATTTTTGCATCCTTCTGGCAATTATGTGATGAAATATTCGATGGGCCAGGCGCTGCAAATGCTGCCTTGGTTCACGGTTGCGCACTTGTTGGCCGAACCGCTGGGTTATCCGGCCGACGGGTTTTCTCTGCCCTATCAGGCGGCTCAAAGTTGGGGCGCATTGCTGATAGCGTTTTTGGGATTGTGGTTTTTGCGGCGGGTTTTACTGCTCTATTTCACGGAAGGCGCTACGGCTGCGGCCCTGATTTGTATCGTTTGGGGCACAAATTACTTAGAATACACCGCAATTTCGGGCGCCATGACGCATAATTGGTTGTTTACCATATACGCCTTACTGCTGTTTTTTACGCATCGTTTTTACCGCGAACCGCGCATGGGCACGGCCTTGGTTATTGGTTTGTTGATCGGCTGGGCCGGACTTACGCGGCCGACGGAAGTGGTAAGCGCAGCGATTCCGGTACTGTGGGGTCTGGGTTCCTGGAGCGCGGTGAAGGAGCGCATTGCTTTTTTTCAACGACATTGGGCCAAGTTATTGTCGGCCGTCGTGGTGGCTGGCGCTGTATTGTTTTTACAGGCGGCTTATTGGAAATACGCGGCGGGCGAGTGGCTTGTGTACAGTTATCAGGATCAGGGTTTCAGTTGGAAACACCCGCACCTGCGCGACATACTCGTGAGCGCGCGCGCGGGCTGGTTTGTTTATTCACCCATGATGTTGCTGACGATTCCCGGCTTTTTCTGCTTAAAAAGGTATCAAAAAGCCATTTTTCCGACAGTTTTGTTGGTTTGCCTGCTTTGTTTGTACATCACGGCGGCCTGGGATATTTGGTGGTATGGCGGCAGTTTAGGGCAGCGGGCCATGATTCAAAGTTACCCTTTATGGGCTTTTGCGCTGGCCGCGTTTTGGCAGTGGGCGGGCGCTCGCAATTGGAGCCGTGTGTTCTTTTCCTTGTTTGCCGGACTTTGCATTTACCTTAACCTTTGGTGGACGCACCAGGCACACCGTGGCGGCTATTTTGTACCCGAACAAATGAATACGCCTTATTTGTTGAAGGTAATGGGGCGTTTTGATATTGACAAAGAAGCCGCTTTGAAACTGCTTGACACGCGGGAAGAATTTACTGGCGCAGCACGCAAAAATGTGCTACAAATCGGCGCAAACAACTTCGAACAGGATAGCGTAGGTATTACCGAAACAGCCCCGATTGAAGGAAAAAAATCAAAATTACTGGATAAAGACCACGAATTTGCTACTTGCTTTGAATCCGATTGGAACGCGGCAGCTTGGGGTAATGCGCATTGGTTGCGCGCTACAGTTTGGTTTAACTGCAATGAAAAAGAATGGGAACTCTGGAAAATGTCCCAACTGATTGTCCGTTTTATGGCGGCCGACAATAAAATTATTAAAGAACGCATGATTCGCCTGCAACGGCATGTTGATGGCAGCGAACTAAAGGCCATTTACTTTGATACCCAAATTCCAAAGGAGCCCTTTAGTAAAGTGCTCATCTTTGGCTGGAGCGGTGGCAGCGACAAAACCGTTCGCTTAGACAAATTCACCGCCGAACTCTTTGAATAACATGGAATTATACGCGGCGCTGATGCAGCGATTTGTGCGCTACGAGCAGTTGGAATCTGTTGAAATGATCGGCAACGGCAACATCAACGATACCTTTCGGGTTAATATTACGCAGGACGGTACGCGCCAAAGCCTGTTGCTCCAACGGCTCAACCACCACGTTTTTCGCCGACCGGATGACGTGATGAACAATATCCGTTTGGTGGCCGATTACCTGTCGCGACAGCCTTATCCGTACCGCGTGGCTGCGCCGATTCCAGCCCTCGACGGCACTTTGTTGCAGCAAGACGAGGCCGGCAATTACTGGCGGGTATTCCCGTTTTTCGAACATTGTTATGTGCCTGAAGGCATCACCGATCCGGCAGTTGCCTACGAGGCCGCGCGGGCTTACGGCGCGTTTGCTAAGGCTTTAGGCGATTTTCCGGCCGATCAATTAGCCGAAACGATTCCGGGTTTTCACAATACGGATCAGCGCTGGACGTATTTTTTAGACGTGCTGGTACAAAACCCCGTCGGTCGGGTGGAAACAACACAGGCTGAAATCAAGGCCATGTACGAGGCAAAACCGGTATTCGACCAAATCAGTGATCTCAAAAAAAGCGGCGCCCTGCCATTGCGCGTCACACACAACGATACCAAGGCCGGGAATGTATTAATGGATGAAAACACCGGAAAAGCCGTTTCGGTGATCGACTGGGATACCGTGATGCCGGGCGTTATTTTGTCCGATTTTGGAGACATGGTGCGCACGTTCACGCCGTCGTGCTACGAAGATGATCCGGCCGAAACCCTGCAACTGCGCGATGCTGTATTAGCAGCCCTAAAAACGGGCTTTTTAGCAGAAACAGCCAACTTTATTACTGAAACCGAACGAAAACACTTGTTATTGGGTGGTTTGTGGATCATCGGCGAACAAGCCCTGCGTTTTTTGAGCGACTATCTTGCGGGCGATGTTTATTACAAAATCAAATCCCCGGAGCATAATTTGCTGCGCGCGCGCAATCAGCTTGCTTTGTTTAAAGCACTTACCAAACAGATTGGCTAATTATTGGTGTTGTTTTTTTCATTCGGGAACGTGACCGTAAACACCGAGGTTTTATCGCCCCGACTGTCAATGCCGTAGCAAAACCCATCTTCAATGAGCAGGGTTTTCATAAAACCGCGCCGCAGATTTTCCTCGTGGTATAAATCAATGCAAATCACACGACCACCATACTGGGCCGTGAGATCGGGAACCAAGGTGTGGCCGATGACCATACGTTTGGCGCCTGCAAAACGCAGTATATCTTCGATTTCAGCCATTGTTAATTGATTTTTAGCCACTGTCCGGCACCAGAAAATACCGGTTTGCACATCATAAATAGCCCTTGGATTGCCTGCCGGAATGCTCTCTTGCGAACGCCCGATATATTGTCGGGCGATCCGGTTAATGTCGTGCAGCGTCATGTTGGTGCGGGCGAGTTGCGGACTGATGCCCCCATGGCAAAACACATAATCACCGATGCGTTCCACCGCGTTTTTGGTGCGCAACCAACGGCCCAACTCGGAGTTTTGATCAAACCAAAGCGGGTACGCTTCTCCCATTAAGGCAGCGTTTGCCACATATTTATTGCGCACATATTCCATATTGCCCTGCAAATTCAGGATTTCGTGGTTCCCCAGGATAAAATGAACCTTGCCGCCCGCTTTAGCCGCTTCCGCTTCGAGTTTGTACACCAACCACAAGCATTCCGTTACGTTCATACCTCGATCAAAATAATCGCCTACCAGCACCAAATGTCCTTTCCCGAAAATCCAGTCAAAGTCACGGTTGATGACTTTTGCGCCCATTAACATAGTCTTGAATGCCGGAAAATCGCCTTCGATATCCGACAACACGATCATTTTTTCAGGCATCGGATAATCGTCGGGCTGCACTTTCAAAGTGTCTTGTAACAAAAAACTAAACTGATCGTCTTTTTCTGGAATATTACAGGAAAGCAATACTTGTGTGTGATCAGTGTATGTTACCGTGCGCGCGTACATGCCGGTATCCCGGTGTTCAATAGATTTTACAATAATCTGACCGTTCCGGTAAAAAACATGCGGGCCATCGGTACCGGCTTTGATCGGATCTACGGGATTTGAGGCCCTTAACGCGACGGGTAACAGCCAGCCTATTAATATAAGTAGAGTTAAGTGCTTCATTTTCAATGCTTAAATCGAATGGTATTTAAGGAGTATGCTTTGTTTAACAACAAGGGGGATTTAAAATAGTTGTTTCGCTTGCGAGGGGATGGGACTCAGATGACGCAGACCCTTTCAGGGCGCAGATTTAAAAGGATTTTTGCGCGAGTAGATTTTGGGACGCAGATGACGCAGACCCCCTCGCATTCGGCAAATCCTTTTAAATCTGTGCCCCGGAGGGGTCTGCGTCATCTGTGTCCCATCCCCTCGCAAGCGGAAAAATCCTTTTAAATCTGCGCCCCGGAGGGGGCTGTCATTGACTTAAGGCCATCAAAGCCCCAACGGGGCGGAACCATTAGAATTGGGCAACGCCCAATTTAAAATGGCCAAGATTTTTGAGAAGCCCTGAAAGGGCGAAATCACACGTAGCGCAGGTTGATTTCGCCCTTTCAGGGCTTAGATCTCGCGTTGTCTCGAAGGCACAGGGTGTTACCCTGTGTTAATGATTCCGCCCCGTTGGGGCTTCAAAATCCTTAAGTCAATGACATTGCCCCGAAGGGGTCTGCGTCATCTGTGTTCCTTCCCCTCGCATTCAGCAAATCCTTTTATATCTGCGCCCTGTAAGGGTCTGCGTCATCTGTGTTCCATCCCCTCGCAATCGGGCAAATCCTTTCCAATCTGTGCGTCATCCGCGTCCCATCCCCCCTCAAGCGCGGAGCGCAATCAAGGCCGAATCACCGAACCCAACTTCCGCACTTTTATTTCCAAACGATTGTTTTGCTGGTGTTCTTCATCCGAACATTCCACGCCTTCCGTACAACGGTTGCGCGGTTCCGTTTCGCCCTTACCGAACGCATTGATCCGGTTGGGATCAACGCCGCGGAAAACTAAATAAGCCTTGGCATTTTCGGCACGCTTATCGGTCAATTCCTGGTTCAGACCGGCCTCGCCACGCGTATCTGTGTGTACGGCCAGGTCAATTTCCATTTCAGGATAACGTTTCAGGAGCTCCAGCAAGGCTTCGAGGTGCCGCGTGGCGTTTTGATTGAGCGTAGCCTTGTTGTACTCATAAAAAATCTTGTCCATCACGATGACGGAGCCGTCCTGCAAGCCGTTTGCCAAGGGCATCGTTTCTTCCACGGAGGCGCCTTCCACCAGCGGTTTCAGGCGTACTTCTTCCGTTGGGCGTTTACCGCGGCCGGTAACAATTTTAAAATTGGCCGGTTTAAAACCTTCGTGCTCCACATAACCGATGTACTCGCCTTCTACCGGCAGGCAAGCGTCAAATTCGCCGTTCATGGTGGTGCGCACGGTCACTTCTTCGCCCGTTATTTTATGCACCAATTTTACCAGCGCGCTTGAAATCCGGGTACCGAATTCGTTCGACAGCACGATCCCGCCCGCGCGCATACACAAAGGCGCTTCCGACAATTTGAAATTCAGATTCACGTCGTCGGCGCTTTCCACCGAAATGAGTCGTTCCATGGTTCGGTAGCCATCAAGGCTGACCAACACCAAATAACTTCTATATCGGTCAAATTCAGTGCGCGCCTTTCCGTCTACGTTGGAGTACAAATCTGGCGTACCCAGTTCATCGGCGCCTTTGCGCACAATTTGAAGGCTGAGCGCGTTCTTTTTATCCTGAATTGGCAGCAGGTCAATGGTATAAAAATCGTTTTTGCCACCTGTAAAACCATCATCGGAGGGTTTTAGAATGCGAATGGAGGCATTTTGCAGCGGTTCTCCTGTTTTGGCGTCAGTGACAGTAAAGTGCGCGAGATTGCTTTCCGTTTTGCCAAAACCTTCCAGTCCGTTGGGCGCTACAAAGCTGTAAATATCTTCTTTACCATAACCCTTGGCGCGCTCGCTGGAAAAAAAGCCGGTTTTGCCGTCAGGGTCGATAATCAGGCTTTTGTCGTCTTTATCGGAGTTGAACGGCGCATTCATATTGACTACGCCTACAGGTTTATTGAGCGGGTCGCTTACATAATACAAATCAAGGCCGCCAAAGGAATCTGCGCGGCCGTTGGATGAGAAAAAGAGCGTATTTTGGAAACTAATAAATGGATAAAGGTCATTTTTTTCTGTGTTAATGACCGAACCCAGGTTGAGCGGCGTTCCCCAGTTCCCTTTGGCAAGCCGATCAACGACATACAAATCGTAGCCGCCAAAACCGCCCGGCATGTCGGAAGCGAAGTACAATTTGGAGCCATCCGGACTCAAACTTGGATGTACGCAGTTGTATTCGTCGCTGTTAAACGGCAATTCCACAGGTTTTGACCAATCGGGGTCGGGCGCCTCGGAGTGTGTTTCGTAAATTTTCATTTTGGAAACGCCCTTTTTACTCGCTTTGCGCACCCCGTCCTTGTTGTTGGTGCGGGCGTAAAAAGCCGTTTTGAAATCACGCGTAAAACAAAGCGGTCCATCCTGTAGCGCCGATTTCTTTCGTTCGTCAAAATTAAATTTGGAAGGCGCCGCCGGGTCGCCATTGGGATCAAATGGGGCAAAATAAAACTCCGTGTAAGGGTTATCGTCTTCGTCGCGCGGACCGGTTTTGGAGCGTCCGGTGACGAACATAATGCCGTTTTCATAGTACGTGGGCGCAAAATCAACGCCCGGCGTGTTGATACCGACGGTGTTTTTTACGGTCACCGGGTATCGTTTTTCGTCCTTCTCGCGAAGTCGGTCTTTGGATTTGCTTTTGGAGGACGATTGCGCCGTTGCAACGACACAGGACAGCAAAAACAGAAGGGAGAAAAGCAGGATTACTTTATGCTTCATATTTATGTTAAAGATTAGGTTTTGACATTTTTTCCGGCGTGCCTTCCGGCGGGTTGAACCACCAGCGGGCCGTTGCCTCTACGGAGCCGTTGGCAACATGACGCAATCGTGTGAGTCCAATATCATACGAAAGACAAAAAAACAGATTCTTGGTGGCCTGAATACCAAAAAGAACATCAACGCTTTCGCCGGCCTTATTGGTATCCCCGCCGGTTCGATATGTAAGTCCGCCGTAAAATTTTTCCTTCAACATAATGCTGACGTTCATATCGGCATCCAACGGCGCATTTTGGGCGTATTTGAGCAACAACTGCGCGCTAAAGGTTGAAAAGTCGTTGAGTTTGAAGTTGTAACCCGTCATAGCATTTAGATGCAATACTTCCCGCGAGGTCACACCGCCTACGTCGGAGAAGTCGATGTTGTTCATCACAAGTCGAGGCGCCGCAACACCCACATACCACTGTTCACGACCCCGGCGTTGGCTGGAATAGTACGCGCCCATTCCAACATTTGGCAGCACTTTGCTTTGTGCGCCGGTCGGAATGGCATTATCGGTCGGAATAGGCTGGGTAGCCTGTAAACGCGGGTCGTTCCAGTTTTGGTAAAATTGCCGGACGCTGGGTTGCAAACCGATGCCTAAGGAACCGTGTTTGAGCGGAATTCGATAAGCATACGCTACTTCGAGGCTGATGGTACGGGTAATGCCGATGCTGTTGCGCACGAGGTTGCCGCCTAATCCTACCCGGTTGCCGAAAACAGGCATACTGTACGACAACAACTGGGTCTGAGGCGCGCCATCAAGGCCGACCCATTGATTACGGTACACGGCCGTCAGCATGGGCGACTCGAACATACCCGCTGCGGCCGGGTTGTACCCCAATTTGTTGAACATAAATTGGGTGTATTGTTGCTCGTGTTGCGCCTGCACGAAGCCCGCGCATAGAAGAAACAAGTAAAAAATACCGTATCGTTTTTGCATACGCAATAGGTTTATCTTGAGTATTGGTTGATTGAGGGGGTGACTTCAATCACCCCCTCAATATGCGAGATCCGCTATCGTTGAATAATCACAAATCCCGTTTTCGGTTTACTACCATCTTTAATTTGCACCATATAAAAATAAGTGCCGGGCGGAAGCGGTTCGCCGTTGAGCGTACCGTCCCAGCCTTTGTTATTGTCATAAGGGTCGGCGTGAAACACCTGATGACCCCATTGGTTGAAAATGGTAACTTCTGCGTTAATGACCCCTTCAACGCCTAAAAAACAGGATTCTGGAATGATAAAAGTTTCATTCACATTATCTTGGTTGGGCGTAATAATGCTTGGTAAAATACAAGCGCCCGGATCGCCCACGTTAAAACTGACAAGTGTTGCGCTGCACGCACTTTCGCAAAATACGTTACAAACCTCATACACCATTTGGTCAGTCGCCGAAAAACCGGCCTTGGGTTGGTATCTGAAAATGCCCTTTGAAATGGTGTCCAAACTGCCATGCAGCGGCAATTCCTTCACGCTTACGGTGTAAATGCTCGGCAAAAAATCGTTTTGCAATACATTAAATTCCTTCAAGGCGCCGTAATCGACCTGAATCACATCAGGATTGGCCGTTGGGAATAATTCATAATTAACGATGACCGTATCGCGGGAATTAAATCCACAAAAATCGTCGTTTATAGACCAGTATATCTCATTACGCCCCGGTTTCAGGTTACAAACTTCCGTATTGGGTTTGTCTTCCGGCATAAAAGTCAGGGTAAGGTCATGGCTGCTCCACTGTCCAGTTTCAAAAACCTGTAACGGCGATGCCTGGAGGGTTATACAGGAATCTTTCAGACAAGGATTGCCGTCCGGTTGTTCAATAAATGGTTTTGAGCTATAATTTCGTATCGTCACGGTGGCTTCGGAAGGCCCGCAACCGATGTCCTTCAAGGTCCAGAAGAAATAATAAGTTTGGCCGGGTCGGAGGTTTGAAACCGTTGTCGTAACGCTATCCGGATTAGAAATTTGGATATTAATTTGCGGTATCGTTTGATTCGATGGCTGGCTCCAGGATCCGATCGAGTATTGTCCTTGCAAGGCACGAATTTGCCGCGATTTGTCGGCACAACCAAATATGACACTGTCTATCGTCATGGCTGGTTCCGGCGCTACAATTTTTATTTTTACCGTATCGCTGTCAAAATTCCGGCAGCCCCCGTTGCTGAGCGTCCACACGTATTGGTACTCGTTTGGCGGGCTGAAATCCGAAATGGCACTTAGCGGGTCGTCCGGGTTTACGATCGTAGTCGACTGGCCGCTCAACTGTGTCCACAAGCCCGTAATGCCTTGGCTGGGCTGCGTGGCCTGCAACGACAGCGTTTGATTGGCACAAATAACGCGGTCGGGACCGGCGTTGGCTAAATTGCCCGGAATGGAATCAATAAGAATCGTAACGGATTCAGAAAACACTGAATTACAGCCGTTTAAATGGGCGATTACCTTAAAGGAATGCGCGCCCGGACTAAACTGGCTCAAGTTCCCGATCATAATACTGTCGGCCAAGGTTGGCCCGCCGATCGTATCGTTGGCCTCTACATGTATCCAAGTGTACAACGCGCCCGGTGTGAGCGATGAAATTTTAAATTTTATGGCGCCACTCGGATCGTTTTTGCAATAACGCAAGGGTGACGGCGGCTTGATAAACGGTTTCACCGGTTTGGGCATTATCACCACGTGTATCGGCTCCTGCGAGAACGAAGTACAATTTTTAACCGTCACTTTAACCGTCCAGTTGCCTTCGTAGGCTTCCGTGGCCGGCGAATACATTGGATTTGAACCGCCTGTTGTGATTCCCGGACCGGACCAGAAATACTGGGCGGACGGATTGGCGTTCAGGTTGCTGATCCACAAAGACAGCACGTCGCCTTCACATACCGGACTATTTGATTGCGGAAGGGGTGTTTGGGGTATTGGGTTCACAACCAATTGTTTACTACCCGATAAGGGCGATAAACAAGGGCCGGACATTACTTGTACCCGGTAGTTGCCGCTGCTTTGTATCTGAGCGCTGTTTATGGTATAAGAAGGAACGCTCGTTTCAACCGGTGGTGTTCCTGTACCGGGTATTGTCCACAAAAACTTGACTGTGCCCGGATAACTCCCTACGTTTTGCACCGAAAACGTCACTAAAGTGCCCGCACAAACCGTATCGGCTGTACCAACCAAAATCGGCGGCGGTAAAGGATTATTTACGTTAATTGTCGTTGTGGCCGGTAATGAAGCGCACCCGAAAGAATCTTTTACAATTAATAAATAATTTCCATTGTTAGACGCCTTAATATCCGTCAGCACCGGCATTGGAACTGTTGAAAACAAATTATTCTGGAAATACCACGCATAAGTAACAGGCGTATTCGGCGTCGTGACCACAGCCTGTAAAATAACGTCCGTTGTATCATTCGGACAAAGCGGCGCGTTGTTCGTCAGCGAACTAATCACCGGAAGCGGCGGGTTTACCACCTGTACAAATGCCGAATCGGAGCACCCGGCCGTGGTTTTACCTACAACTTTGTACTGTCCGGGTACGCCGGGAAAACGCAAGGGTTTTGGGTTATCGTACACGGTATAATTATTCGGGCCGGTCCAGCACCAGGCTAATCCCGGTACGTTTGCGGTGGCGCTTAGTTTCAGGGTATCGTTCTGGCAAATATTAATATTCGAAGGCGCCGCCACATCCGGATAAGGCTGCACATCAATATGAAATGGCGCAGACCAATCCGATACGCAAAATTGCTGTGCCACACGTAAACGCCAAATACCAGAATCCGCAACGGTCAAATTTGTTAAAACAAGTGCATTTACGCTTGTATTAACCGTTTGCGGAGGACTTGTTTTTTCCCAAATATACCCGATGCCGGTTACGTTGGATACTAAGGTAAGATTTGAAAACGCGCACACCGTATTTTGACCCAAAATCATAGGTGTAGGCGGCGTTGCATTTACGGTTACGGTCGTTTTGGTCAGTGAAGAGGAACACCCGTTTTGCGTTACGACCAAGGTGTATATCCCTGCATCGCTCATTGTAGCGGACAATACGGTAGGCGGATACTGCGCCGTAGAATGAAAATTATTCGGCCCGGTCCAGTTATAGGTCATCGGCATACTCGGCGTTCCCTGGCAGGAGGTTCCCAACACGAAGTACTGCCCTTCGCACACGGAAATATTGGCCGCATCGGGCGCGCATACGGGCCGCGCGCGCACCACCACCGTTTGTATTTGTGATTTCACCGAAGTACAGCCGTCTGCCACGACCTTAATATAATAATTGTAGGTGCCCACCGCCGGGTTCTTTATGACAAAAAACGGGGTCAGGGTAGAAGCCAATAAGGTTTCTGCGCCGCTGGGGGCCACATAATACCATTGATAACCAACATTTTGTCCACTATAGGTGCCTGTCGATAAATAAAGGCTGTCACCCTGGCAAAGCGGCGCATTGGTGGTAAGCACCGGTTCTACCGGCAATTTGACCAAACGCACATCTACGGTTCCCACCGACATGCAACCCGACGAACCGATCAGCGTAACGGTGTAAATACCTTCGTACGATAATTGCGCATTTGGAATAACAGGGTTGCGCTGGGTGGAAAACATAGCGCCCGCCGGGTTCTTCCAGGAAAAACTGTAAATATTGTTTGGGTCGGTCAACAACGAATCTGCAAACAGTTTGAGGGTGCCGCCTTCACAAATCGGTAAATAATAAGGCTTTAATGGGGCGATTTCAACACGCACCGTCGTGGTACAAGTCGACGAATTACCGGAAGCGTCCGTTACGGTCAGGGTTACCGGGTAAATATTGTTCGGTGGCGTGGCCATGTTGCAGGTAAACACCGTTTGCGACAACTGGTACGTAAGCGGCCCGGTACAATTATCGGTGCTATTGTTATTAATCACCGAAGGCTGTAAAATGTATTTATCCTGATCCAAACCCGAAGGACTCACTGAAATGGTCGTGGGCAGGCATTTTGCCTTGGGTTTAATGGTATCGCGAACGGTAATATTAAAGGTCGTGGATCCTTCCAGTCCGTGAATATCATCTACAATGTATTTTACCTGATACACGCCTGGCGTAAGTGTTACAGGCGTTTGGTTGCCGATTAGTGGCCCAGGCGGCACCACCAACACGTTATTTTTGCGAATTTCATACGTCACCTCTGCATAACTGTATTCCAGCACGGCCTGTATCCTACTGATGCCGTCCGTTTGATCCGCCAACAAGGGGTTGCAATTGTTGATGAGATCCGGGAAATTGAAATTATCGCTGTTCGGAATCGCTTTAAAAACGGTCGTACCAGTTCCGGCTGCCCAACTATTCAAGGTTGCAGGGGGAATGGTAAACATCCAATCTTGGTAAGTTGTCGTACATTCCTGGGCTTTCGGGCCAGGTGGTTGTGTCGTAGAAATGGGTAGGTTGTTTACATCTGAAATGTAGAAGAACTCGCCGTTATCGCCGTAATCACCCCGAAACCGAATGGTCAGTTTGCCGTTTAATACTGCATTCGGAATCAAACCCGTCACAGGCAACAATATGGCTTTCGGAATGATCCCCGCATCGGTTACATATTCAAACTGAAGGGGCAACGTGGCTGAAGCGCGGTTGAGTAATCCGGTTAAATCGCAGTTTTCCGTAATATTTGGGAACGGCAGGTTTACAACGGCATTGCAATTTAAGTCGACAAATGCTGTAATCGGCGCAGGCGCGGCCAAAATTGGCGGCTGCAAATCCTTAATTTCAATCGTTGATGTAGCCGTGGAAGTATTGCCCGCACAGTCAGTTGCCGTATATTTTATGGTGTGCAAACCTACTTCCAAAAAAGTATTGCCAACTGGCGGATAGGATTGCGTGGGGCCATTGTCCACCGAATAATTCAGGGTAACGGGCACTTGCTGATTGCCAACCTGATACGTTAGCGCGCAACGCACCCGATTGTTCGGGCACCCCGGATTGATGGCATTGGTGGTCTTGCCGTTCGGCGCCAGGGTAATCACTAAATCGCCATCCGCCATCCAACTGTTCAGCAGGTTAGCAGAAATGGTAAATGTTTTCATAGCGGAAGGACAGGATCCGGCATTTGCCACAATGTCCGTATTGCCTAAATATTTGCCACCTTCGCCGTATATATTGAAGTATTCCGAAGTATCATTAATATCCGCATGGTCGATAAATACAGTAAAGCTTGCATTTCCGATCACCGGCGCCAACGGCGGCAAATTTGGCGCCGACCATTGAAAATGCACCGTATCAACCGGGGTCGTGGCTGGAGGGCCACCGCTTGCTACCAACACGACCGTATCGCGCAAAGTAATATTACTGCGCAACGCGGTACAATCATCATACAAGGAAATCGGCCCTGGAATAACGAGTTGCGCGCCGCAAACACCCGCATCTGCCGGTAGCGAAGTAGGCGTGGGCGGTACTAATACCGGCCCTGTATTGTCCTGAACGCTAATGTTTTGCGTGTAACTTCGGGTGTTGCCGCAGTTGTCGACGGCCGTCCAAACACGCCGAATCAGGTAGTTGGCCCAATGCGCGCAACCGTTAAGATTCGGATCCCGTATTTCGGATTCCAAAAATGAAATACTTACGCTGTTGTCGCAATTATCGCTGCGTACAAAGGTGTTAGAGTTTGGCGGCAAAGGCACGGCGTTACATTCCACGGTCAGGTTGGCCGGAATGCCGAGTAACATCGGCGGCACCGTATCAATAATATGAATATTCTGGGAAAACGTCGACGTATTGCCGCATACGTCGGTCGCGCGCCAGAAGCGCACCCGCGTGTACGTGTCCGCGCAAGGGCCCGCCACAATATCTTCTTTGTACATGACCGGAGGGCCTGTCGGGCCGCTGCATGGGTCAATGGCGGTCGGCGCGGGCATGTTGGGCACGATTTCACAAACGGCCGTGGTATCTAAATAACCCGTAATAACCGGCCCCTGGTTGTCCACCACACTGATGGTTTGGGTGGCGGTGCGGGTATTATTGCACTGGTCGGTGGCGGTAAACGTGCGGGTAATGGTGTACGTATAATGGCCGCAAACTGCCGGGTTAGGGTTCTGGTTAAACGTCGTTTGCGTTGTAATACTCATCACCGGACTGCAATCGTCCGTCGCTTTTATTTCAACCCCCATCGTTGGCGCGGGCGGCAGCGCAAAGGTGTCGCAACGGAAGGTTTGCGGCGCAGGAATCAGGGTAAATATTGGTCCCTGGGTATCGCGCACCAAAATTGTTTGGGTCGCGGTGCCGGTATTCCCGCAATCGTCGGTCGCCGACCAGGTGATGATACGGGTATAAGAACCGTTGCACAAGGAATCCTTGTTGAGCGCCGTGTAGGTAATAACCATACTCGTATCGCAGTTATCGGATACGAATGCTGGAGACAATGTCGGATTTGGGTTGGTACAAGGAAGCGTAACCGGGTTTGGGAAGCCGGAAATCACCGGTTTTGTAATGTCTGCAATTCGAAAACGCAGTTTTTTTGACCCTACATTGCCACAATCGTCGGTAACGCGGAAGGTTACATCCACCCACCAGGTACAATTATGGGCTTGGGGCGCCGGATACGGGCCGGTATTAAACAAGCCGTTGCCTGTTTGTCCGGTAGAAGTTGTCCATGAAAAATTAGTCCACACAGTGCCGGAGCATTGGTCGCTCACCGTAGCGTTTCCGTGTGCATTGATCCAGGTCGTCAGCGCCGTTGCGTCATTGCCACCGCATTCTTCGGTGAAATCAACCCCGGTGATAATCGGCGCCACCGTATCAATCACCCCGAATTCAGAAGGCCCGGCAAAAACGGATTTGTTGCAGGCGTCTTTTACATACCACTCCACCTGAATTTTACCCCGCACCTTGTTGTATGTTTTAGTGCCGACCATTTTGGTGCTGCACCCGTTTGCGTAAGAAGCCAGAAGGGCCGCCACTACTTGTGACGAATCCCGGATCACCCCGCCGATGCGCATTTCATATTTTAACAGATATTGCTCTGTGCAGGAGTCAATTGCGGTAAGGTAGCCATGTTTGTTAATCCAATTGCCAAGGGCCGTTAAATGGGCGCCGGCCGTATTACAATAGGCCACCGTATCCAGCGGATCACTCAGAATGATCGGCGGTTCATTATCAGCAGTAGAAAAAACGGCCGTCGTGGGAAACGCAATCCCGCAGTTGTCGGTAGCCCGAAACGTTACCGTCAAAGGCATTTTACAACCCGGCGGAAAGGGCACGGGCGCATTGTTGGTCAGCGAACGAATGCCGGAAGGATCGGATGCCGTAAAATTGGCCATTTGCGCGGCTAACCAGGCGGGGTACGCAGTGCTTAGTTGTTTGCAGGAAGCCGAACCGTTTTGTGGAAAAACAGATACGGTAGGCGGCAGTGAATCCCGGTAAACATTAATGGTTTGGGTATAAATGGCAGTATTTCCGGCCGCATCTGTCACTTTCCAGGTGCGGGTAAACGTCCCGGCATCGCAGGTATCCGGTGTGGGCGTTTCATTCAATACATAAATTAAAGAAGCCGAATCCGTGCAATTGTCATTAACTGGAAGGCGCAGGAATTTCGGCACTTGTACAATAGAACTGTAGGAAGCAGGGCTTGGCACACTCGTCGTATTCAGCACCGGCGGCGTCACATCTTTAATAGAAACCGTAAAGGTAAAATTGGCGGTATGCCCCATGTTGTCAGATACAAACCAACTGACAATCAGGTTGTTATAAGGTGCGGTAAACAAATCGGTATATTGGTAGCCGGACGCGACAGGGTCGAAATGAGACGCAGTAATGGTGGCTCCGAAAGATGGCAAAACCGTAGGCGTACCCAATCCGCCACTTGCTAAAGATGCAGCGCAGCTTGAACCGGCAGACAACATCGTATTCGCAGGGGGCGTAAAGGTGAAAAAACCCTGCTGAGCATTCAGTTGAGTGGCGGTAATCATCAACAGGCAGACGCCGGCATACAGCGGCAATGCCCGGAAAAGGTGGAGTAACCGGTTTGTCATACAGACGAATTGCTGTTCCGAAAAGCTTGGGGCTTCTCGATGTCAAGGGATATGTTCTTATTTCATGGATTACAAAGGATTAAAACCGGGGCGGCATTAAAGCATTATTCTTCACCTGAAAGTTTTTTATCCGGCACGTTTTCATTCAAAAACCGGATAATATTTTCCACTTCGTAGTTCTTTTCAATTTGCCCCAAAGCATTTACCTTGATCTCAATATCCTCCATCGACGGTGGTTTCTCCTTGGGTTTTCGTTCAGATTTTGGTTTTTTATTCATGGTTCGACAAGTCTTGGGTTGTTTGACATGATGAATCGGTTATTTGAAAGCAAATTCCGGCAAGTATCCGATCAAATCACTTCTTCGAAAAGTGGCCGACAATTTTCTCGCTTCCACTTCTTTATAGCCGTTCGGATAAAAGTCATTTAATGCTTTTTCCAATATTTCGGTAGCCTGATCGTACAGTTTTTCTTTGTTTTGTTCAAAATGACCCTTTATTTCCGTGAAATTTCTGTGCGTCAACTCGGTCAATGCTATTTTAAAGTCGGCAAGAATAATCTTTCCAATTATCATGGAAATAAAATAATTGCTGTACGGCAGATGCGGCTTTTGAGCAAAAAGTTCGGAATCCCTCCTCCTGTTATCGCAATACCGGTAAATAAGCACTGCAAGCACCGCCTGGGCCGCATTCAAATTGTTAAAAATTACATTATAAAATTGCCCAAAAAGTTCCAATCGCTTAAATTTTGCCACATGCGGCTTTTCCCTCCAAACGGTAAATACCGATTCGGCAACTACGGTTGATGGGATTGATTCTCCGGAAACATTCACATCGCGTTTTGTTTTATAAACATAACCCAATGCGTCAATATCGGCTTTCAATCGGCGCTGGTTTTCGTCATTAGACCTTAAATCACGCAAATCAACAGGCGTTTGGCTATTGGTGGCGATTGTTACGTCTGAAATTAGTTTTTCTACCTCTTCTTGCTTTCCCGACAACTCATATAATCGAACCAAAACAAAAACATTCGTATAGGCATCATCTGAAGGAAAATCCTTTAATGTTTGTTGAATGGTTTTGCAAGTTTGTCCACCGTTTATAATTTGAATATCCTCGACAAGCACTTTGTTGTTTAACGGCTGCAATGCATTAAAATCGAATTTTTTACATACGATTGTGATGCCGTTGTTAAAAAGATAAAAATTGTCCTTGTCATTACCTGTTAAGGTTTCCTGAATAGACTTATTCACATGTTTGTTCGGCAGACCGAGATAGCGCCTGATATTCCGTTCAAGCAGTGCGTCTCCGTGCGTATTTAAAAGTTGGGCTATTTGGGTTACATTTACTTTGCCGAGAAAAACACGTTTGAAGTTATAATCCTCTTTGATGCGCTCTCCCGAAAATTGAATATAATCATTCACCGGTTTAGCCCGCATCAATCCTTTGGCAATGTCATTATGGTTAAAATACTCAAACTGCACTTTATCTTTTTCAAAAGAGGCATTCGATATATGTAAATCGCCCTCCTGAGACCATTTTAAGCCATTGTTCATGCAAACACATCGCACATTGGGTATATAACCCTCTTTTATAAAAGCCCGGATTTCTGCAACCTTTGCCGTTAAATTTTCATTGGCTTGTAATGCTTTATCAAGGTCAAATATTACGCCGATGGCGCCGATGAGTTTTTGAATTGCGTTTGCCGGGAAATTCGAATTTTTAGATAAATCGAAACTGTATTTGCTTTGAAACAGGGTTACAACAAATTCAGATTCGTTCACATCGCCAATGTGTATTGCATCTATTCCCGCATCGTTCCCTCCGTCCGTCACCAGGGATTGGGCTTCTTCCAAGTCAATATCAAGGTAATGCGCAACGCCTAATACGACAAAAGCCAAGGATTTTTTTTGTTGTTCGTCTTTTGTCCGCTTAAACCATTCCGGATTATCAGCAATAATCCTGCGCATTCGATTATCAATCGGGTGTTTGTTTATTTCAATTTGCTCGCTTGGAGCAGACGCTACGACAGGCGTTTTTTCTACCGGTTTGCTTGGTTCTGCGGCTAATGGCGCCCCGCCAGTCGCTTCTGCCACAAAACGCTTCAAACGCACCGTTGTCTCCGCCCTACCCAACACCAGCACCATATCAAATACACCTGGCCCTTTCATGGTACCCGCCAACGCAATACGCAACAGCGGCATAATATCGCCGGGTTTCACACCCTTTTCGGTCATAAATTGCTTCACGCTTGCTTCCAGTTCATGCGCGTCCGTCGTCGTCGAAGCCGCAATCATATCCGTAAGTTCGCCAAACACAGCAGCCACCGCTGGCGTCCATTTTTTCTGCACCGTTTCAAGGTCGTATGCGCGCACCGGTTCAAACAAATAGTACCCTTGTTTGACGAAATCAGGCAAAAACGTCACCCGCTCCTTCATCAGCACAATGGTCTGTTGCAGGTATTCGTCTGTAACGGTGTAGCCTTCCGCCGCCGCAATCGGGCGCACATAAGGCACCAGATCGGCCGGATCGGCGTTTTGGATGTATTTTTGGTTAAACCACTTTGCTTTTTCGTAATCGAAACGGGCGCCGCCTTTGCTGATATGATCAACGGAAAATGCCTGCACCAACTCATTGATACTAAACATCTCCTGTTCGCCGCCTGGATGCCAGCCCAACAAAGCCAAAAAGTTGACCACCGCGCCGGGTAAAAAGCCGGTTTCGCGGAAACCCGGAAAATCATCTTCGGGCGTATCGCCTTTCCATTCCAGCGGAAACACCGGCATACCGAATTTGGCGCCGTCGCGTTTGCTGAGTTTTCCATCTCCCACGGGCTTGAGAATCAGGGGCAAATGCGAAAATTTAGGCATCGTATCTTCCCAACCGAAACCCTGGTACAACAACACGTGGTGCGCGGTGCTGGGCAGCCATTCTTCTCCGCGAATGACGTGGGTGATTTTCATCAAATGGTCGTCGATAATATTGGCCAAATGATACGTCGGCATACCGTCGGCTTTGAGCAACACCTTGTCGTCGAGCAGGCTGCTTTGGAAGGTCACTTCACCCCGGATAAGGTCAAAAATGCGCACATCATGCCCCGGTTCCACTTTTAAGCGGATTACATAGGGTGTGCCGGATGCCAGGCGTTGAGCCGTTTCTTCGGCGGAAAGTTTCAGATTATTGTCCAAACTCCCGCGCGTATGGTGGTTGTAAGTAAAATTATCGTCTTTTGCCCGTTGCGCCTCCAGGGTCTCCGGCGTATCAAACGCGTAATAAGCGTGGCCGCGTTTGACCAGCATTTGCGCATGTTCTAAATAAATGGCTTTGCGGTCGCTCTGGCGATAAGGCCCGAGGTCGCCGCCGAACCCAACCCCTTCATCGGGCACCAATCCGACCCATTTCAGGGATTCGATGATATATTCTTCTGCGCCGGGCACAAACCGGTTTTGGTCTGTATCTTCAATGCGCAATAGGAATTGACCGCCATGCTTACGTGCAAAGAGGTAGTTGTACAAAGCTGTACGCACGCCGCCGATATGTAAGGCGCCGGTAGGAGATGGAGCAAAACGAACACGAACACTCATAAGGAAAGGCAAAAATAAGGATTTTTTCTTGACTATCGACAATCCTTTTGACGGCTTTGCGCATGTTTGGTGATTTTATAACGCAATTTTACTACGCCATTACGCCAAAGTTTGCTGTTTCTTTGCAACTTGACTGGCACGATCATCTGAATTGTCGCTAATGCTCTAAAAAACGGTATCCTAACATTCCCCCCTCAACCCCAATCAAAGTTAATTTTTTCGCCATGTATTTTGTCAAAACGCCGCGTTTACTCCAATTATTATTGCCGCATTTCGAATGGCGTGTTCCAACCAAAGAGCAGGTCATTTACCTGACTTTCGATGATGGCCCGATTCCCGAAGTGACGCCCTGGGTGCTTGAAACCCTGGCTAAATACGATGCCCGCGCTACTTTTTTCTGCGTCGGCGACAATGTGCGCAAATACCCGGAGGTATTTCAACAGGTTTTAAACGGTGGCCATAGCGTGGGCAACCATACGTTCAACCACCTCAACGGCTGGAAAACCGAAGATGGTGTTTACCTCGAAAACGTAGCCCAATGCGCCCAATATGTAACGGGCAAGCTCTTTCGTCCTCCCTACGGACGCGTGCGCGGGCAGCAGCGCAAGCAACTCCGCGAGGCATCCTACCGAATTATCCTATGGGATGTGCTCAGTGGTGATTTTGACCGCAGCATTAACCCGGAGCAATGCCGAGATCGGGTGCTGAAACACGCAGGCCCCGGCTCTATTGTGGTGCTGCATGACAGTTTGAAGTCCGAACCAAATTTGAGGGTGACGCTGCCGGCGGTGTTGGAGTACTTTTCTAAAAAAGGGTATAAGTTTTTGAATATCAGTTAAATACGCTGGCGCCAGGTTCCTACCTGGTGTCTACTATCCTACGGGTTTTACCCGCGTCGGGTGGAACCCGACAGATCGGAGACACCAGGTAGGAACCTAGCGCCAGCGTAATTGCTTGATATTCAGTATAAAAAGTAAACCCGGGTTCCAACTTTTGCATCAAACAAAAGTCAAAACCCGGGTCTTATATGTCATTATTGAATAAGCGAAATTAAAAGGCAAAAGCAAGGCCAAAAGCAAATTCAAGATCAAAGGCAAATTCAAGATCAAAGGCAAATTCAAGATCAAGATCAAAATTAAATTCAAACCCAAAAACAAGTCCAAACCCAACCCCAATCTCAAACCCGAAGCCCCCGTCCACCGTCTACCGTCCACCGTCTACCGTCCCCTACCGATTCATCGACTCCAAAAACTCCGTATTATTCGAGCTATGCATCATCTGCTTCTTGATGAATTCCATCGCTTCTTCCGGTTTCATATCGGCCAGGTGGTTGCGCAGGATAAACATCCGTTGCAGCGTGTCCTTATCAAGCAGCAATTCCTCGCGGCGGGTGCTGGATTTGGTCAGGTCAATGGAAGGGTACATACGGCGATTGGCAAGGCTGCGGTCGAGTTGCAGTTCCATGTTACCGGTACCCTTGAACTCTTCGAAAATCACCTGGTCCATTTTTGAACCGGTATCGATCAGGGCCGTGGCTAAGATCGTGAGCGAGCCGCCGCTTTCAATGGCGCGGGCAGCCCCGAAGAATTTTTTCGGTTTTTGCAAAGCCGTTGCTTCCACACCACCAGACAATACTTTACCCGATGCGGGCGCCACCGTGTTGTAGGCGCGGGCCATACGCGTGATGGAGTCGAGCAGGATCACCACGTGGTGACCGCATTCAACCATCCGTTTGGCTTTTTCCAGCACGATGTTAGCCAAACGCACGTGGTTTTCAGCCAATTCGTCGAAAGTAGATGCGACCACCTCGGCTTTTACGCTGCGGCGCATATCGGTCACCTCCTCAGGGCGTTCGTCGATGAGCAGCACAATCACATAACATTCCGGGTGGTTCTTGGTAATCGCGTTGGCGATGTCCTTGAGCAGGAATGTTTTACCGGTTTTAGGCTGGGCCACAATCAAGCCGCGCTGTCCTTTGCCGATGGGCGTAAACAGGTCGATGATGCGGTTGCCAAAATCGCGGCCGGTCGGACTGGTCAGCATGTTAAATTTCTGCGTCGGGAACAGCGGCGTCAGGTAATCGAAGGGTACGCGGTCGCGCACGTCCTTCGGGTCCAAGCCATTGATTTTGCTCACTTTCAGCAGGGCGAAGTATTTCTCCCCTTCTTTCGGCGGACGAATGGCGCCGCGCACGGTATCGCCGGTGCGCAGGCCGAACAGTTTGATCTGCGAAGGCGATACATATATATCGTCGGGACTGGTTTGGTAGTTGTAATCGGGCGAACGGAGGAAACCGTAGCCATCGGGCATCATTTCAAGGGTGCCGAGGCCGTCGATCACGCCGTCGAGTTCCACGTCGAAACGCTCCTTGGCGATCACCGGCATTACTTCCGATTCCGGTTGCACTTGCGGCGGCGTAACCGGACGTTGCTCCTGTGCAGGTACTTCCTGCGCGGGCGGGCGACGTGTTACCATTGTTTCGTCGTCGTCCTCTTCCGCGCCTACATTTGGGTTTACAAACTCCTCTTCTTCGTGGTTGGCAAGTTTGGAGGCTTCCGGATCTACCAGATTAGGATTGCCGGGGCGGGGCGTGTCGCGGCGCGGGTTGTTGCGTTCGCGTTCGCGGCGGTCGTCCCAGCGGTTGCGGCGCGGATCATTGCGTTCGCGGCGGTCATCCCAGCGGTCGCGGCGCGCATCCGGTTGTTGCGGATTGCGCGGTTGTTCGCGGTTGCCCTGATCGCGATTCGGTTGTTCGCGATTTGGCTGCTCCCGATTTTGTTGATCGCGATTTTGTTGTTGATCGCGACTCGGCAGTTCACGGTTCGGTTGTTCGCGCGGCGGCATTTCCCGATTGGGCTGTTCGCGCGGAGTTTGTTCCCGATTTGGTTGTTCACGCGGCGGTATTTCCCGATTGGGTTGATCCCGGTTGGTGAAATCACGGCGCGGTTCGTTATCGCGGCGGCGGTCCTGGGCGAAATCGCGGCGCAATTCGCGGTCGCGGTCGCGGCGCGGTTGCAACGGCGGGCGGGGCGTGCGCGGTTGTTGCGGCACATCGGGCGTTTGCGGAACTTCCGGTTCTGGCTCCTTGAATACGGGCGGCTCAACGGGTTGGGAATCCACAGGTTCAGGCGCCGCGATAGGTGCTTGTTGGCGCGCACTTTTCTTAGGCGCCTCTTCCTGATCGTCTTTTACGATTTTGCGCGGCCGGCGGCCGGAGGAAGGATTGGGTTCGTCCACAACATGAACTTCTTTATCGGCTGAGTTTTTTTCAGCCAAGGCCTGCTCATCGAGAATTTTGTAGATGAGTTCTTGTTTCGTAAGTTTGTTGTGCCCCTTGATACCAAGTTTTTGTGCGATCTCTTTGAGTTCGGGCACCAGCTTGTCGTTCAGCTGAAGAATGTCGTACATGACAATAAATGCATGGGTTAGTAATCGTTCGGCGTGCTACATGGCAGGACTTTTTGTACGGGCAACTGCACACCGGGTAGGAAATGAGCGTAAAGGTGTAAATTTTGTATTATGAAATAGTCAAATAAAATGCATCAAGGAGGCAAAATGCCGGAACTTGACAATTAAACCGGATGTTTTGTTAAATTGAGTATCGGTTAGAACGTCCGCCGGATACTTCGAAAATCTGCAATACAAGGTAAAATACCCTCGAAAAGGACCGAAGTAAAACAACAGAAGGAGCGGAAAAGTTGTGTGGCGGGGCTGTCCGATACGGAATGAACGCAGCAAAGATAAGTGTATTTTGAAATTCGCCCTATCTTGCGGCACTTTTTTATAAAATCTGAACAAATGCTCCAACTTAAAGTCATTCGCGAAGAGAAAGAACGCGTTCTAAACGGGCTGCGCAAGCGCAACTGGAATCCAGAAAAACTAACGGTCATTGATGAAATCATTGCCCTGGATGATCGCCGTCGCGCCAACCAGAACGAACTGGATAACACCCTGGCCGAAAACAACCGCCTGAGCAAACAAATCGGGCAACTCATGGGACAAGGCAAAAAAGAGGAAGCCGAGGCCTTGAAAGCGCAGGTTTCGTCTTTCAAAGAAAAATCCAAAACCCTGGAGGAGCAACAACGCAGCATCGAGTTGGAGCTGGAAACACTGCTGTACTCCGTGCCCAATATTCCGCACGAAACCGTGCCCGTAGGCAAAACGCCGGAAGAAAACGAGGTGGCGCAAGATTGGACCAACGCGTTCCCAAATCTCCCGGAAGATGCCCTCGCGCACTGGGATTTGGCAAAAAAATACAACCTGTTCGACCTGGAATTGGGCGTTAAACTCACCGGCGCTGGCTTTCCTGTGTACCGCGGTCAGGGCGCACGGCTCCAACGCGCGCTCATTCAGTTTTTCCTCGATGAAGCCGTGGAAGCAGGGTACGAAGAAATTATGCCGCCGCTGCTTGTCAATGAGGACACTGCCCGCGGAACCGGCCAACTGCCCGATAAAGAAGCGCAAATGTACACCTGCGAACGCGACGGGCTGTACCTGATTCCTACCGCCGAAGTGCCGGTGACCAATATCCTGCGCGGCGAAATCGTGCCAATGAAGGATCTGCCCATCAAAATGACGGCCTACACGCCTTGCTTCCGCCGCGAAGCCGGCGCCTGGGGCGCGCACGTGCGCGGACTCAACCGGGTACACCAGTTCGATAAAATTGAAATCGTGCAGGTGGCGCATCCCGACGAATCGTACAACATCCTGCAAGGCATGATCGCGCACGTATCCAATTTGTTGGACAAATTAGAACTCCCTTACCGCATTCTGAAACTTTGCGGCGGCGATATGGGTTTCTCTTCTGCCCTTACCTACGATTTTGAAGTATGGTCGGCGGCGCAAAAACGCTGGTTAGAAGTGAGTTCGGTTTCCAATTTTGAAACCTTCCAGTGCAACCGTATGCAACTGCGTTACCGCGATGAAAACGGCAAAATCGCGCTGGCGCACACGCTCAACGGTTCGGCCCTGGCCTTGGCCCGCATCGTAGCGTCTTTGTTGGAAAACAACCAAACACCGGAAGGTATTTTGATCCCGAAAGCGCTCCAGCGTTACACGGGTTTCAATAGTATTAAATAGATTTGGTCGGCTAAAAACAAGCGGAAAAATCCGATTTTTGCGAATTTATCGAAAACCTCGTTACTTTTTCACGATTTCATTGTTTCAATAAACATTCAATCACTCAAAATACTTTTCTCACATGGGATTGTTGATTATCAGCGTTATTTTCATGGTCATTGGGATGATCCTGAACAACGTGTTGCAAAGCAAATTTGCTAAATATGCGCAGCTGCCAATGACCAACGGCGCAAGCGGTGCGGAAGTAGCCGCCGCGATGCTCAAGCATTTTGGCATTTACGACGTACAAATCACACAAGTTGACGGTCACCTGACCGACCACTATAACCCTCAGGACAAAACGGTAAATCTGAGCGCTGCGGTGTACAGTGGTCGTAACGTTTCTGCTGCTGCGGTTGCGGCGCACGAATGCGGTCACGCGGTGCAACATGCGACGGCTTACAGCATGTTGCAAATGCGCTCGGCGCTGGTACCGGTCGTGAACATCGCATCCGGGGTACAACGCTACCTGTTTATGTTTGGGATCGTCGGATTTGCGATGCTCCATAGCCCGATCGTGTTAATTATTGCCTTGCTGGCATTTGCGATTACCACCTTGTTCAGTTTGGTTACGCTTCCGGTTGAGTTCGACGCCAGCCGTCGCGCACTGGCTTGGTTAGACGATACCGGTTACGCACGCGGCGCGCAATACGACGGCGCAAAAGACGCCTTGACCTGGGCAGCTATGACGTATGTAGCGGCTGCGCTGGCTGCTTTGGTACAATTGCTGTACCTGCTTTGGCGGGTGTTTGGCAACAGCAGGAATTAAGCGGGGTTTGCCTAGATTAAATACTCCGCCGCAAATAGGTTTGGTTCAAATAATATTGGCCATTTAAAGCCTGATGCTTTGGTATATAAAAAAGCCTTCCGAGTTGTTCGGGAGGCTTTTTTTGTGCGCGGAATGCTGCAAATCTTTTAAAGCGATAAAATTAGGGGTGTACGAAAGATTTGCAGATGTTGCTTTCGCCCCATTTTCCATCGCTACTTGCAATGGTTAAGATAACGCTTGTCATGTCGCAACGCAGTGGAGACACCTACACAAGCCGGACAACGACGAAAACATTGGCCAAACATCCGAAAAAGCCGGGCTTGTGTAGTTGTCTCCGTAAACTACGACATGACAAGCGTTGGGTTGGTTATCTTGGCAGAGTTACTCGCTTCGGGTCACCGCTTATTTCTCCGAAAAAAACTGCTGTGTCTGTTCATCATCAAATGCCTTGGGGCGCTCCTCCGCCTGCTTACCGGGTTCGTAGCGCAGGCGAAACGACGAATCGCTGCTCCACTCAATAATCCCGAACAGCGTTTTACCTACATGCGGGCCCGTCTTGAAATTTTTTAAGTCCATGGCCGTCGGTGATTTTTTACAATCGATCTGGTATTCAAACTGCGCGGTATCGTAGCTGCTGCCGAACTTGACTAACCAAAGCGCCTTGCCGTCGGGCTGGAACACAAAATCCTGGCCTTCGCGGTTCGACCAGCGCCCGTTCAGTTGTTGGCAATTCGGCGACGGGTTGCAGGCCAATAGCAATAAAACCATCGCGCCGGGGAAGGCGAGTGTTGTAAAAAGTTGGTTCATGTTTTTTATACTCTTTATACGTTCCACATAATCCGTGTGACAAGCGGAGGCTGTATCAAAAGGCAACGTGGGCATTTTTCGCCAAATAAAAAGTTGAGATCGCGCCTAATTGTTCGGTGTGACTCGCAGTCACCCCGACAATACGCTCGGTCATTCGAATAATATTTTGCAAATCATCCTCAAGGTGCTTAAAAAACGACCTTTGATACAAACTCAGATCGGAACAAATCTTACGTGCCAACTATTAGACACGCCGAATTTACAAAGGTTGTTGTAAAGCACCGCAATCTTCAATTATTCAGGAAAATCTTGCAATTCCACCAGTCGGTTTCGATGATTGCTTCGTTTTTGCGATAAAACGCCAGGGCGGGTTCGTTCCAGTCGAGCACCTGCCATTTGACCAAACGACATCCTAAGCGGCGCCCTTCTTCCATAAACGCATCGAACAGCAGTTTGCCCACACCGTAGCGCCGGCAGGATTCGGTGACGACAAAATCATCGAGGTACAGCATGTTGCCTTTCCAGGAGGAATAAGCCTGGTAATAAAGGGTCATGCCCACCACGTTGCCGTCCATTTCGGCCACCATACTTTGGAATTTGCCGTCGCGGAAATCCCGGCGGTATTCATCCACGGTGGCGACATGGGCTTCGGGGGCATTTTCGTACACGGCCAGTTCGTACACGAGCGCGTGTACGCTAGGCATATCGGCTTCCACGGCCGGGCGGATCAGGATGTTCGGATGCATGATGGTTATTTTGAGGGCGAAAATGGGGGATGTTGGGGAAATGCGGGGATTTATTTTGATGTTTCCAGTAACGGGGGCATATCAAAAGTCATTTCAATATTAAACGCAACGCGCCGACCTCGGCAGAGGTCGCACATTGGTAGCAATTGCCAAGCCCGAAGCTCCGACCTCGGCAGAGGTCGAACATTGGTCCAATATCAACAATGAACCATATCAATGTTAGACCTCTCCGAGGTCCGCTAAATACCTGATTATCAATTGCTACCAATGTTAAACCTCTCCGAGGTTAGCGCGTTATCCGTTCATTCCGAAATCCTTGGTCGATGCCAAATACACAAATGAAAAGCGGACGCCAAAAAAGAGCGCGGATGTGATGGGGATTTTGTTAATATTTGCGGGAAGGAAAATGAAGTTATTTTTTTGATAAAAACTGGAAGACCATGTCTGAATTAGCATTAGAACGTATTGCGGAAAATAAAAAGACCAAAGCAACAACTCTTGATTTAGGAGACTGCGGGTTAACGGAATTGCCAGAAGCATTGTTCGAATGTATTTGGTTAGAAGAACTATATTTAAGCAGTACGTGGGAAGACTACATTACATATAATGCACTTGTCTTAGGTAGTACTCATAATGCTGGTGAGTCAAACAATATCAAATTTTTACCAAATGATATTTCAAATCTATGTTTTTTAAAAAAATTATACATTGGAGGTGAACAGGGAGAAAATTGGAGTCTCAATGATTTGTCGCCCATCGCTGAATTAGGTAAATTAGAAATTTTAGATTTTAGTTATACTATGGTAAATGATTTAGGTCCTCTATCTAGACTAAGTAATTTGGAATGTATATTTTGTGGTTCTACTCTTATAAAAGACTTATCCCCACTTGTCGATCTAAAAAAATTGAAATATATTTTTTGTGGCCTTACAAAAATTAAAGATTTATCCCCTGTTGCAAAAATTAAAAGTTTAACACATCTTTTTTGTTTCGAGACTCTGATAGAAGACATATCTGGTTTAAGGACATTAGATAATCTTCAAGAGTTTTCTTGTTCCTATACCAAGGTTATAGATTTGGCTCCAATTAGATCATTAGTTAATATTCAGGCACTTGCGCTTAATAGCTCTCGAGTAACTGATCTGTCTCCTATTTTACCCCTAATTAAAAAAGGAAAGGTAGTAAAATGGCAAGAATATCACATGGGGGGAATAAGTGTTCATAACTGCCCCCTCGTCATCCCCCCCATCGAATTCGCCCAAGCCGGCAACGAGGCCGTCCTCGAATACTTCGACCAAC
>JBAXTB010000159.1:0-12172 GCA_037130425.1 Bacteroidota bacterium | reverse complement strand
CCCATGATGTACAAAATACCGATGTTCAGATCAGTCACCTGTAAATCAATTGGCGTTCCGAATACCGTAAGTTGCGTACCCCAGGGAATCACCGCGCTGGTCATACAGGCTACAAACATAAACGCGCCCGGAGCGAGGATGTAAATCCATTTTTCTGCCTGATTAGGCATGAAATCTTCCTTGGTAAACATTTTAATACCATCGGCAACCGGCTGGAGTAAACCCCAGGGGCCTGCGCGGTCCGGACCAAGTCGGTCTTGAAAAAATGCGGCAACCTTGCGCTCGCCGTAGGTAGAATAAGCCGCCACACCCAACGTCACCAAAAACAGGACGCTGATCAGGATCATTTTTTCAATGACAAAGGCAAAGGTAAAAAGTACAATTATGCTCATCTGTATCCGGAAATTATTTCCGTAAAAATTGTGGTTAATCCATGAAGCCTTTGGGCCGGACGCTTGTGTTTAGCGAACGGTCAGCGGGCTGTGTGCGTAATGTCCTTGGGAAATCACGGAATGGCGTTCGATGTCGCGCGGACCCTCAATCACCCAATCGCCTGGCGCTTTTTTCTCGAAGCGGCAGGTATTGCATATAAATTCGTGAACTTCGTCGTATTTGTCTTTGCGGGCGGTTACACGGTAAATTTCTTTGCCGTACATCCAAACCACCGCATTGCCGCTGCATTTTTCGTTTTCGCAGTTGCGGTGTGCATTCATCGCATTGAGGAACCAAACGCGGCTTTTGAATCGGAAGGTGCGGTCGGTCAGTGCGCCTACCGGACAAACATCAATCACGTTGCCCGAAAAGTCATTGTCGACGGCTTTTTCGATGAAAGTGCTGATTTCTGAATGGTCGCCGCGATTCAGGATGCCGTGAACCCGGTTATCGGTAATTTGATTGGCCACATACACGCAACGGTAGCACAGGATGCAGCGCGTCATGTGCAATTTGATGTACGGCCCGATGTCGATTTTTTCAAAGGTGCGGCGTTCAAATTCGTAGCGCGTGCCCGCATGGCCGTGCTCGTAAGCAAGATCTTGCAGGTGACATTCACCGGCCTGGTCGCAAATCGGGCAATCGAGTGGGTGGTTCAGCAGCAGAAATTCCACCACACCGGCGCGCGCTTTTTGCACTTCTTCGCTGGTTTTGTTGGCTACTTCCATACCGTCCATGACCATCGTTTGGCAGGAGGTTACTAATTTCGGCATCGGGCGCGGGTCTTTCTCCGAGCCTTTCGTCACTTTTACCAAACAGGTGCGGCACTTGCTCCCGGACCCTTTCAAGGAGGAGTAGTAGCACATGGCGGGTGGTACGACACTGCCGCCGATCATCCGCGCCGCCTGAAGGATTGTGGTACCGTCTGGTACTTCAATTTCGATGCCGTCTATGGTTACTTTTGCCATTGTTAACTTCTTAATGTTTCAAGTTCGTCGCAAAATTGCTTCAAACTATTGTTATTTTCGATGAAAACACTCAGATTTCGATTTTTGCGAAATTCGTAAGAGTAATGACCGTATCTATCAAAAAAATCAAGGTTCCTCAATTGTTTTTGGGCTTTTGGAGATTCTGTTTGAATAATTTTTGATGCCAATCGCTCCTTCGGGTTGTTCAGCATTCCTGTATCGTCCCTGTTTTGAGCGTATTTAGTCATTACCCAAGCATCGGTTTCTTCCACTGCAATCGCATAAGCAATACGTTCTCGCCTATTTTCGCCAAGCCATTCCTCTATTTTTGATTTAACCGTATTCCTTATCAGGATTAGATCATCAATAGTGTTCTTAGTCAAATTTTCAACTCCGTAATCATTCCTCTCTGCAGAATCAATGTGTATTACCAGAAAACGGCCATCGTCAATTATGTCCATAAAATCCCTGACCACATTTCCTGCTTCACATTTGGCTTTCACAATACTCCAGGAACTAAATTGCTCAGGCCGCATTATTGCCAAATCTGTTTCATCTTTTTCCAATTCAGGAACTAAATAGGCAATATCTGATTTGTCAATGCCTAATTTCCCTTTTAGGATATTTGTAATCACGGCCATATCGCTCTTCCCTTCCGCAATAATTCCGGCTTTCATAGGTGTAGTTCGGATTAAAAATTAGTTGGTATTGCGCCAAGATAACCTCTCATCCACATCTCCGAAAGTTTAAGGCTTTCACCATTGACTGTAGGCTTTACTTTGATTCGTTCTATCACCGTGTGACCTTCGTCATTTCTTTTTACAACAAAAAGCCGCTGCCGATCGTCGTTAAGGTTAAGGCCATCCAAAACGGCAGGATGATGTGTTGTGATGAGCGCCTGTTTATTGTTTTCAATGGCGATTTCGCAAATAGTTTTGATTAGGGTGCGACAAAGTTTTGGATTTTGTGATTTTTCAATATCATCAATTGCAAAAAAATTGGGCGTTTGTTTACTGAGAAATAAGGTGAAATAAAAGAGAAAAAATAGTATCCCTTCATTTGCATTTTCAGAAGAAAAGACATTATTGTTTTTCTTCATGTGCTTATCTGCAAAGTATAATTTTGAATGACTCCGACCTAATTTATAGCCTTTCATCTTTAAAAGATCACCCGAATCAACAAAAAGGTCTTCTAACCAAGAAATCATTTGAGACTTGCTTTTTAAAGTTTCAAATTCATCCTTTGATAAAGATGAAATCAAGACATCAAGATTCTCACCGTAAATGCCTAAAGGTTCTTTTTTGCTTTCTGTCTGATAACCACGAAGGTTAAGGGTTTCTGGCGAATAAATTAGGTATTTTTCAAGGTATTCTTCAATTATTGTCCTTGAAATAAGGTTGAAAATCAATTTGACTTTTTCATTGAAATCTATTGAGTCATGAATATCAACCAAATCCCCATTTTTTTCTATGAATCCTTGAATATCTGAGTTTTCTGGATAATCCGTCCAAATGTCTTTTTTCTGTCGTCCGGTGGTAACATTTAAAAGAAAAGGCGCTTTAACAATATTTCGAAGTGCCTGCCATTTTGGGGAAACGCTATTTTCAGATTGATCCGATATTTTGTAGTTTATTTCCCTGTTAAACCCTTTAACATTGAAAGCAACTGATTTTTGCGTTTTAGTATTCTTGAAGGAGTTAAAAATTAAACTTGATTTAGCCGTTCGAACCCCTTTTAACTCCAATTGTTCATTTGAAATATCAGAACCAATCAAACTCAAAAAAGCCACCGCCTCCAAAATATTACTTTTACCACAACCATTTTCTCCAATAAAAACATTGATGTTTGACAGCGGGAGCGTCAAATCAACAATGCTTTTAAAGTTATTAATTGTGATTTCAGAAATCATTTCTTCACGATTGTTAAACTGTTACCGGCTCCTTCACCAATCCATAATTCCGCTCCAAACAAGCCTTCGGCTCGTTCACGTGCCATTCAAATTCCTCCCGGAAATGACGCACCGCAGCCGCTACCGGCCAGGCCGCCGCATCGCCGAGCGGACATATCGTATTGCCTTCGATCTTTTTGGCAATATCCACCAGCATATCAATGTCGGAAAGTTTACCCTGGCCGTGTTCGAGGCGCAGCAGCACTTTTTCCATCCAGCCGGTGCCTTCGCGGCAAGGCGAACATTGTCCGCAAGACTCGTGGCGATAGAAACGGGCGAAATTCCAGGTATTGCGCACAATGCACTGGTCTTCGTCGTACACGATAAAGCCGCCTGAACCAAGCATGGAACCGGAAACGAAACCGCCATCTGCCAAACTTTCGTAGGTCATCAGGCGCTGCTCGCCGGCAAGTGTTTTTGTTACTAAGAAGTGGGGGAGGATCGGCACAGAAGATCCGCCCGGCACACAGGCTTTCAATCGTTTGCCGTTTTTGATGCCGCCGCAATATTCGTCGGAGTACAAAAACTCTTCCACCGGTACGCCTAATTCAATTTCATATACGCCCGGACGGTTGATGTTGCCGCCAGCGCTGATGAGTTTTGTGCCGGTGCTTTTGCCGATACCAATTTTAGCGTATTCGTCGCCGCCGTCGTTGACGATTGGAACGACTGCCGCAATGGTTTCTACGTTGTTTACTACCGTCGGGCTTTGCCACAGACCTTTTACGGCCGGGAACGGCGGTTTCACCCTTGGGTTGCCGCGTTTGCCTTCCAGACTTTCGATCAGGGCCGTTTCTTCCCCGCAGATGTACGCGCCCGCGCCGGGGCTTACATACAGGTCGAGGTCGTAGCCGGAACCAAGGATATTTTTACCCAAAAAGCCGTTAGCGTAGGCTTCTTTGATGGCTTTTTCAAGAATAAACACGATCCAGGAATACTCACCGCGGATGTAGATGTACGAGGTATTGGCGCCCAGTGCAAAACTGGAAACGATCATACCTTCGATCAACAGGTGCGGTATTTTTTCCATCAAAAAGCGATCCTTAAACGTACCCGGTTCGCTTTCGTCGGCGTTACACAGCAAATAGCGCGGCACGCCTTCGGGTTTGGCCAGGAACGACCATTTCATCCCGGTAGGGAAGCCGGCGCCACCGCGACCGCGCAGGCCCGATTTTTTTACCTCTTCCACCACGGCGTCGGGCGTCATGGTTTTAAGCGCTTTTTCCACAGAACGATAGCCGCCATTTTTGCGGTACGTTTCGTAGGTATGGATGCCCTCAATGTGGGCGTGTTCGAGCAGGAGTTTGCGTCCCATTTATCTTACAAGTAGATGAAATTCAATGAATTATTTTTGAATGCGCTTGCCTTCTTCGTCGTATTTTTCGAGTTCCTTCAACAGGTCTTCGCGGATACGGCTCGGCTCAATGACAGCGCCCACAAATTCAGTATTCGGACAAACCGCCACCAGCATTTTTTCGGTTTCCATATCATCCAACCATTCCAGCAACTCGTTTACATCGAGCACCATCACGGTGTATTCGTCGAACTCTGCTGCGACCCTGAATGCTTCGGCCACTTCCGGATGTGGAAAAAACGGCAAAATATCCGCTTCATCATCATCGCCAAGTAAGGCCCAGCCTTCTTCGTCGCCCAATCCGAACACTTCTTCCGTTTCCGCTACTTTTTTAATAAAATAGTCGTAACGTTTTTCACCCGGCTTTTTAAAGAGTTTTTCTATTTCCGCTTGCGTCATTGCGCTTAGTTTAATTTTAAAAATTTGCCCAACACCCATCCTTCCTGACCATTTGACCGCTTTACCCTGTACCAGGTTGAGTACGAAATGGTTTCAACAGCGTCGGCATCAATATGTGCATACAGTTTGCCTTTTTTGGCATCCTGATAAGAGACGTAATGTTTATTTTGCTCCGCGTCATAACTTTCCAGCACCACTGCTTTCCCTTTCGGCAGGCGCATCACTTCCTGTCCGCTGGCGGCCTCTGAAGCGTATAATGCAATGGCTTTGGTCAGAATTGCCTCATTGTCGTTGTTTACATTCTTGGTTTCCAGTACCGTAATCCGCTCATTATCATTGAAGTTTCCGAGTTTATCGGACTTCACCGATGATTCTTTGCGCATGACGACTCCGGATCCAACAATCTGGGCGCCAGCGCCTGCGTCTGCAACTTTTTGTGCATCAGCCGCTTGCCTTTGGGTCGGTTTGGAGTCAATTGTTCCGGTAGAAACTGCCTCAATTGGTTTCTTCCCATCTACGCGTCTTATTTCATTATCCACTTGTTTCAATTCTGCCTCAATCTCTGCAATCGCTTGTTTGTCAGAAAGCTCTTTCTTTTTGGCTTCTAATTGTTCCCGAATTTTAGCCAATTCTTCCCCCGTTTTTGGGGATTTATTGTCACCACAGTTTGAAAAAACAAAAGCGACAAGCAGGAGCAGGCAAATCAGTCGTGTTTTCATAATATAAAAAAGTTTAAGGTTGAATTATATAGGTTGATTTTTATACGTTGTTCTTAATTAGTGCATTTTCCAAGTGCCTTTGTCTATTTTACCAGCAATGCAATCTGCAATGAATTGATCCATTTTGGCTTCTGTGAGGTGTTCGTGGAAAAACTCACCGACCTGCATCATGGGCGCGTACCCGCAGGCGCCAAGGCATTCAACTTCTTTAATGGTAAACAAACCATCTGCGGTGGTTTCGCCTGTTTGGATGCCTAGCTTTTGCTGCGTGTAAGCAACAATTCGTTCAGCGCCTTCGATTGCGCAAGGGCCGGTGTGGCAAAACTCCAATACGTATTTACCTACTGGTTCGAGGTTGTACATCGAGTAGAAGGTGGCTACTTCGTACACTTCGATCGGGGTTATACCCATCACTTCAGCCACCGCATCGAGGGCGCCAAGGCTCAGCCAGCCCTGGTTTTCTTCCTGAGCAATGTGCAAAATGCGCAAAATGGCGCTTTTATGTTTGCCTTCCGGGAATTTGTTCATCAATTCTTTGGCTTCAGCCACTGCTGCTTCCGAGAATTTAAAAGGTGTTCCGTTTGGCGTAATAGTCGTTGTCATGTCTACAAAAATAGCAGGTTATCAGGCATCAAGTTCTCCGGCGATCACATTCATGGAACTCATCGTAAGGATGGCATCCGAGAGCATGGCGCCTTTAATCATTTCGGGATAGGCTTGGTAATAAATGAAACAAGGGCGACGGAAATGCAAACGATAAGGCGTGCGGCCGCCGTCGCTCACAAGGTAAAAACCAAGTTCGCCGTTGCCGCCTTCCACCGCATTGTACACTTCTCCGGCCGGAATCGGAACTTCGCCCATTACCACTTTGAAATGGTAAATCAGGGCTTCCATTTTGGTATAAACATCCGGTTTGTCGGGCAAATAATACTCCGGTACATCGGCGTGATAGGGGCCTTCCGGGATGTTTTTATAAGCCTCGTTGATGATTTTCAGCGATTGACGAATTTCTTCCTGACGCACCACAAAACGGTCATAAGTATCGCCGTTTTCGCCTACCGGAATGGTGAAATCAAAATCGTCATAAGAAGAATAAGGCTGCGAAACGCGCACGTCGTAATCGATGCCGGCAGCGCGGAGGTTTGGACCGGTAAAACCGTAATCAAGGGCGCGTTGAGCCGAAATTGGGCCTGCGCCGATGCAACGATCCATGAAAATACGGTTGCGTTCCAACAATCCGCCGAACTGTTCGAAACGCGCCGGGAAGGTTTTCAAAAAATCCTTCAATAAACGGTGGAAACGCGGTGAAAAATCGCGTTCCATACCACCGATTCGGCCAATATTTGTGGTCAAACGCGTGCCGCATACTTCTTCAAACAGGTCGTAAATGCGCTCGCGTTCCTGAAACATATAGGTAAAACCCGTCAATGCGCCGGTATCCACCCCGATGACCGAGTTGCACACCAAATGGTCGGCAATACGCGACAGTTCCATGATGATAATCCGCATGTACTGGGCGCGTTTCGGCACTTCGATTTTGGCCAATTTTTCCACCGTCAAATGCCAGCCCATGTTGTTGATGGGAGAAGAGCAATAATTCAGACGGTCGGTAATCGGCGTAATCTGGTTGTACGGACGGCGTTCGGCGAGTTTTTCAAAAGCCCGGTGGATATAGCCGATGGTTGGTTCGGCATGAACGATTTTTTCACCGTCCAATTTCAGGACATTCTGGAAAATGCCGTGTGTTGCCGGGTGCGTTGGGCCCAGGTTAAGGGTTGCCAATTCGCCTTCAAGGCTGTCGAGCTGCGAAAAGTAGGATTGAACCTGCATTGATTTGGTGCGCTATGCGTTTTAATATCCTAAATTGGGCATTAAAACGTTGAAAATCAAAATTTTAATTAGTCAAATGAACGTCCTTCATGGCCATCGCGTCCGAAGAAACGGTCGTCCTTATCCGTGCGGGTACCGTCTTCAAGGCGGTATTCTTTGCGGAGCGGGAACACGTCCATATCATCAACATTCAGGATGCGGCGCAAATCAGGGTGCCCATCGAACAGGATTCCGAAAAAATCATACTCCTGACGTTCCATCCAATTCGAAGACGGCCACAAAGAAGTGATGCTCGGTACATGTTCGTCGCCTGCCGGAACCCATACTTTAACACGGATGCGGCGGTTTTGCGGCCAATTATGCAAATGATACACCACGCCCAATTCCCGGCCTTGGTTATCCGGGTAGTGTATGGCGTTGAGGGTCGTCAGGAAATGGTAATTCAGTTCCTCATCGTCACGTAAAAATGTGAGCAGCGCCACCAATTGTTCGCGTGTCGTTTCCACATTGAGTATCCCGTCGTATCCCGTTTCAGAGGAAGCAAGCGCCTGCGGTTGCATCGCGCCGATCCGTTCCAACACGAGTTCGTTCGTTAACATGCTCATCCGATTTGATATTTTTCCATAAGGTGTTGATATTCAGGAGAGTAACGACGACGAAGCGGTTCGTTTTTCACCAATTCCTGAATTTTGATAATCCCGTCGATGATCTGTTCCGGGCGCGGCGGGCATCCAGGCACGTACACGTCGACCGGAATGACCTTATCAATCCCTTGCAAAACGGAATAAGTATCAAAAATACCGCCCGAACTGGCGCAGGCGCCCACGGCAATCACCCATTTGGGTTCGGCCATTTGCGTGTAAACCTGTTTGAGAATCGGACCCATTTTTTTTGCAATGGTACCCATGACCATTAAAAGATCGGCCTGGCGGGGCGAGAACGACAAACGTTCCATGCCGAAGCGCGCCAAATCGTAATTGGTGCCCATGGTTGCCATAAATTCGATGCCACAACAAGAGGTGGCAAAAGGCAAAGGCCAAATTGAGTTCGCGCGGGCAAGACCGACTGCTTGGCCAAGTGAAGTAGCGAAGAAGCCTTCTCCGCCGTATCCTTCAGGCATTTCTGCGTTATTTACAGACATAATACGCGTATATGAGTGTTCAGGACTGTTAAAATTAGTGGTTTGCTGAGGTCAAAAATGTTCGCTTATTTTTCCCAGTCAAGCGCGCCTTTGCGCAACACATAGAAAAAACCGATCAAAAATACCGCCACAAACATAAGCACCGCAAGAAATCCGTTTATCCCCATCTCCCTGAAATTTTCAGCATAGGGGTAAAAGAAAATCACCTCCACGTCAAACAGCACAAACAAAATGGCTGTCATAAAATATTTAATGGAAACCGGCATACGGGCATTGCCCTCCGACTCAATTCCACATTCAAAGTTTTCGTTTTTCTTTTGGCTTTTACGGCGCGGCCCAAGCATGGGTACGATAATCAGCACGATCGCAACAAAACCCAATGCTACCAGCGATTGTAGTACAATTGGTAAATACCCGGATGGTTCCATATCGGATTGACTTTTTTACTTTTTAAAACGAATGCCGGTAAATTGGGGACAAGAACGAAAAACGCAGCAAATTAAACATGTTTTTCCTAAGGCGGCAAAGGTATCACAATTCGCTTCACTTTTTGTCAATCAAAAAATTGTACTTTATACACTTAGCTTAAAAAAAATGCTTCTTTAGAATGATTCCATGCGATTTAGCCTTTCTGAAATGCTTGGAATTGCTAAAAAAGGCGAACATTTGCCGAAAATTATCTTGCATGAACCGCGACGCTATTATCGGTCTTTCTATTGCCTTCCTTGCACTGGTGTTTGTCATGTTGCAGCAGCCGGCTTCCACGCCGGGAATATTGGATGTAACCAAGTTAAAACGCACCCCGCTTGAGGCAGGGTACGGCACGCCGCTCATTGATGGCTCAGCTGATGATGAAGTGTGGCAAAACAGCCCTTGGTTGCCCTTGGATCAGGTTTGGATCGGCAAAACGCCAACGCCACAGGATTATCAGGGACGTTATAAATTGGCCTGGGATGAAAATAACCTGTATGTGCTGGCTGAAATCACAGATGATACGCTGATTGATATTCACCCGGACGGCTTGCTCAAATACTGGGACGACGATTGCCTTGAAATATTTGTGGATGAAGACGCTTCCGGCGGCAACCACCAATACAACTACAACGCTTTCGCCTACCATATTGCCCTTGACGGCAAGGTGGTGGATGTAGCGTCCGATAGTTCCTTCCATTATTTTAATGACCACTGCTTTACGCGCCGCAAAACCGTAGGGCATCTAAGTACCTGGGAAGTTGCGGTGAAAATATTTGACGGTAAAGACTACGTTACAGACGGTCAAAACATCGCAAAGTCCTTGAAAGCGGGCAAAAAAATGGGTTTTGCCCTGGCTTATTGCGACAATGACCATTCGCCGGAACGGGAGAATTTTATGGGTAATGTGGTCGTAGAAGGCACGGATAAAAATCGCGGCTGGATTGATGCCGGGATTTTCGGCTTGCTGGAATTGAAGTAAATTTTAAACAACGAATCATTTATGATCCTGCTCGACGGTAAACTACTTTCCCAAAACATCAAGGCTGAATTGGCGGCTGAGGTGGCTGCGATCAAACAACAAGGCGGCAAAACGCCACACTTAGCGGCCGTATTGGTTGGCGAAAACGCTGCAAGTCAGGTGTATGTAAGCAGCAAAATACGTTCGTGTGAAGAAGTGGGCTTCAAAAGTAGTCTTATCCGCCGCGATGCGGATGTTTCGGAAGCAGAACTGCTCCAAATCGTACAAGACCTGAACAACGACCCCAATGTGGACGGTTTTATCGTTCAACTTCCGCTTCCCAAGCATATCGACGAAGAAAAAATCACCCTTGCCATCGACCACCGCAAGGACGTGGACGGTTTTCACCCCATCAATTTCGGGCGCATGGCCCAGGGAATGCCGGCTTTTTTGCCTGCTACACCTTATGGTATTGTGGAAATTTTACGCAGATATAATATTGAAACTTCCGGTAAACACTGCGTAGTGGTGGGCCGCAGCAATATCGTCGGCACGCCCATCAGCATTTTGATGTCGCGCAAAGGCTATCCGGGCGATTGCACGGTCACGCTCACGCACTCGCGCACGCAAGACCTGCCGGGTGAAGTGCGTCGCGGCGATATTGTGATTGCCGCTATCGGGATTCCCAATTTTGTAAAAGGAGACTGGGTCAAAGAAGGCGCTGTAGTCATAGATGTGGGTATCAACCGCATTGTCGACGAAACCAAAAAATCAGGTTTCCGTCTTGTCGGAGATGTTGATTTTGAGGAAGTTGCGCCAAAATGCTCGCATATTACCCCGGTTCCCGGCGGCGTGGGTCTTATGACGGTGACGGCTTTGATGATGAATACCTTGAAAGCAAGCCGGAAGGAGATATATTTGTAGCAACATGGCTACCCTTACCTACACAGGCGATAAATTCCAGGCTGGCAAACACCAGTCGGTTGAAGACGTGCTCACGGCAGAGGCAGCGCTTAAAATTGCCGTCAACGGGCAGGTTTTTACCATCACCATGCGCACGCCGGGGCAGGAGAACGCTTTGGTGCGCGGGCTGTTGTTTGCCGAAGATTTGTACCGCGACCTGACGGTTCATCCTGAAATGGAGGTGCTGGAATTTAATCAATACGGTTTTATTACGTCTGTCAATGTCATTGCCGACCCGGAAAAGGTGGGTAAACGCGATTTGAACAGCCGCAACCTGCTCTCCGTATCTTCCTGCGGGATATGTGGCAATACCGAACTTGTTGATCTTCAAGTCAATACAACGCGTGTTGCCAAGCCGGGCAAGATCAAAGAAGAAGCCGTATTGGATATGTTCCGGCAAATGAGCGCCTTGCAAAATACCTTTATCAAGTCGGGCGGTTCCCATGCCTCCGCAGCGTTTACGCTGGAGGGTAACATGTTGGCCCTGCATGAAGACATCGGTCGGCACAACGCGGTCGATAAAGTGATCGGTCAATTGATTCTTGACGGCACGCTCGAACAGGCCCAATGTATCATTGTGAGCGGCCGGATTTCCTACGAAATTGTAAGTAAAACCCATATTGCGGGCATTCCGGTGCTTGCGGCGGTGTCGGCGCCGTCATCTTTGGCGGTGGATTTTTCCAAGGAATTGGGGATTACGCTGCTGGCGTTTTGCAGGGAGGATAAGTTTACAGTGTATGCGCATCCGGAGAAGATAGGGTAGGGCGCTAAAACCTGGTAAACAACTCCGTAAACTCATCTTTTTTAATCCTCGAAACCGGAATACTAACCTTATTCGGCATGACCACATACCCGCCGTCTCCGCGTATGTAGCTTCGAATATGGTGCATATTGACCAAAAATTGCTTGTGAATGCGGAAAAAATCGCCGCCGCTGAGCATTTCTTCCACATCGCCCAATGTCTTGGTAATCAGGTACATTTCGCC
>JBAXTB010000158.1:0-12252 GCA_037130425.1 Bacteroidota bacterium | reverse complement strand
TGTCAGACATTCAAAATGAAACATATATTTTTCTTTGCATTAATTGTAATTGCCGCTTCGTCTTGCAATTTAACCAAGAACGTGGATCTCAATCTTCCCGAATATGACCGCCAGCCTGTAGTGGAATGTTATTTGGAACCAGGCAAGCCGTTCCGTTTATTGTTAACCCGCAGTTATGCCTTTTTTGATCCACTTGGAATCGATTCCAGTTTTATTGAAAAAACGATCCTGCAAGGCGCGACGGTAACGATTTCATACAATGGAAAAACGGATACCCTGCGCAATACGCCTTCCATTGATCCAAGTCCGTTCAAAGTGTTCAACTACACCGGATCCAACATCGTGCCCGCTACTGTTGGCATGGAATACGACCTGAATATTGTTTTGCCGAATAAAGAAGGAACCATAACTGGGCACACTAAAATGTTGACTTTTGTTCCGATTGACAGCGTGGTGGTGGAATGGAACCCTGATATCGACACCCTTGCGCGCGCGCTTACCTATATCACAGACGACAGGGGTACAACCGATTATTATCGCCGTATGCTAAACTTTCATTCGCTTGACAGCATTCCGAAACAGGATTTTTTGGCGCCTGATCGGATTTCAGTCTCGGCGCAAGTGGCATTTGGCACCGGTTATGAGTTAATGGCAGGCGATACCATGTTTAATACAATTTTTCACATCGACAAAGATTACTACGACTACCTCAAGAGTATTCAGGCGTCAGTTGTTGCCAATATAAACCCATTTGCACAGCCGTCCACGATCAAAAGTAATGTGTCGGGCAGTGCAAATCCGCTGGGTATTTTTACGTGTTTGTTGTATGACCGTAATACGACGATCGTACACAAATAGTTAATTAAAAACCGTTACATCGCCCTGGTAAATCAATGTTTCGCCGGTGATAAACCGTACTTGCGCGTAATAAATATACACGCCGGGTGAAACGGTTTCGCCTTTGTATTTGCCGTCCCAGCCTTTGCTCTGATCGTTGGGTTCAAATGCGCGGGCTTCAAACATTTGGTTGCCCCAACGGTCATAAATGCGCATAATATCTACAGATTCAACGTCTTTTCCGCCAAATACCGTAAGGCGGTCGTTCAGGTTGCTGCCAGGTTTGATGATGTTGGGAATAAACACGTGGTGTTTTTTATCAACATGCACAAACACCTTGCTGCTTGCTGTGCAACCGTTATAGTCCACTAATTTTATTTCTACCTGTACGCTGTTAAACGGCTGAAATTGTTGCTTGAGCGTTTCAGCGTTGGCTGTATCCAAAATCGGTTGCCAGCGAATGGATTTCAAGGCAGAAAATGGCGTGGCGGTTAATGCTTCCAGGGTAATCAGGTCGCCAAGCGAGGCTTCAATGTTCGGACCAAGATCCACCGTAAGTTGTTGAGGCTGTGTGATTTCAAGCGTATCTGTCGTCCAGGTACAGCCGTTTGCATCTTGCAGGGTAATATTGTATTTTCCGGGACCAAGGGGTTTGAAACTTGAAAGAGGGCTGAAAGACGCGCCGTTCAATGAAAACAACACGGGCGTGTGCGTACTTGTGATGGAATCCAGCGTAATAGAACCGTTTTGTTCACCCCAGCAACGCACGTTTTGCACTTTGATGGTATTGGCAATCGGCAATTCGGGATCAAGCGTTACCGTTACTGCATCGCTATCAGCACAAGAAAACGCATTGGATACCAATAAGTTATAGACACCTGCCGTACCTGTAAACAATTGCGCTGTGGTTCCAATGGTTGCGCCGTTTTGCGTCCATAAATATTGTGTTCCAACGCCTTGCGTGGTGCCCGGTCCGCCGAGCGTTACCGCTGCCTGACTGCAATTCAGGGTTTGATCTTCCCCGGCGTCGGCAACAGGTAAGGCGTGTAGTTCAACGCTTACGCTCGTTTCTTTACTTGGACAAGGCGCAGCGGCCGTTAATTTGTACTTAAACGTATAAATACCTGCCGCCTGGCCGCCTGTCATAAAAGTACCTGGATTGGGCAAAAACGCGCCGGGTGTGGAAGGTACGGTTGAGGTTTCGGTCCAAACACCGCCAAAATCGGCTCCTGTAATCAGGTTTTGCAATTGAATCGGCAAATCGACGCCTGCACATAATTCCAGTGGATCATTGGCAATACCGCCGTTAACCGGTTGATTTACAACAACCTTCGCTGATTCGGATAAATTTGCGGCACAGGTTGGCAAACTATTATCGGCTACGGAAATTAAGGTATAGGTCGTTGTTGCGGTCGGCATTACAATGCTTGAAACCAATTGTGAGCCGGAAACAGGAATAACAATGTTTGTCCCGGAGCCGTCGGAATAGGTGATTTTCAAGGGAAATTCACCCGTAGCGTTGAAACTCAATACTGCGCTGCCGCCATTGCAAATCGTCGCATCACCCGTAAGTGCAGCGCTTGGAATGGGTTTCCAACGCACCGGAACACCCGGCGATACGCTCAGACAAGGATCGTTCAGGTTAATATTTGTACCCGATAAGGTACCTGCAACTGCTGAAATATAATAAGTTACGCCTGTTTGCAGGCCTGCGCCAAAGTTAAACACCGGCAAATTGTTCACGCCGTACACTGTTCCAAGGGTGGTTCCGGGCAGGCTGTGCAGGTAAAATTTCACCCCGTCATCGGCATCCAGCATGGCGTTGTTATTCCAGGTAACAGAAGCCGCTTGATCGGCGCAAAATTGAACGGGCGTCGTTAGCATGGTTCCGGCATTGGTCACGCAATTGCATGAATGTGAACCGCTTACAACAGGGGATATACAACCAAAGGCATCCATCACCGCAAACTGGTAATTGGCGTTGTTGGCCAATAAATTAGAGGTAAAATTGCTGCCACTAAACGTCCCCGGAAGTCCCGCCGAACTAAAGGGCGCCGTGCCGCCTGTCACCGTAAATTGTAAAGTATATCCGGTATTGCTGCCATTGCAAATTTGCTGCAAATTGGTCACCGCAGGGAGCGGGTAAAAATTTACGGTTGTGGTCGTGTCGGACACACAAACGCCGTTCGTTTCGGTCCAACGGAACGTATAAGCGCCCGCCTTATCCACAGAAACCGGGCTGGTCGGACTTTGGGTATTGCCGAATGTGGCGGTTCCTGTGCCTGAAACCTGCGTCCACGCGCCCGGGAAGGCGCCTGCCACCGCTGCGAGAGAAGCATTGTTCCCACAAACGACAAACGGTGCGCCCGCATCGGGGCTGGGTTGTTGTAAAAACACCACGGGCTGGCCTTGCGCAATGGAATAACAAGGGTCGAGCGGATCGGGTACACCGTTCACGTTGTTGCCGGCAGTCCTGGAAATATAGTAGGAAACGCCGTAGTTCATGCCTGTTTGGAAGGTAAATTTACCCGTTTTATTCTGGTCGATAATGGTACCTAAAGTCGTGCCGGAAGCCGTGTGCAACACATATAAAATCGTGTCGTTTGCGTCCAAGTTTTGGCCGCCTACATACTGCACCACGGCGGTATCGCTGCCGCAAACGGTTATCGGCGTCAGGCTTACCTGACCGGCATTGGTTGCGCAATTGCAACTGTATGAACCACTTATCACGGGCGCCACACATCCATTTACGTCGGTGACGGTGAACTGATAGGTTACGCTGTTTGCCAAGGGGGCCGAAACATAATTTGCGCCCGCGAGCGATTGGCCGTTCACGGTGTATGGCGCTGTGCCCCCGTTTATCGGAAAACTCACGCTGAAATTCTGGTTGGTCGCATCGCAGGTACGCAGCACCACGCCGGTTGCGGGCGAAGGATTGAACGCAAGACTCAAAGTATCCGCCGCCGTACAACCGTGGTCCGTCAAGGTATATGCCAGGGTATAAATCCCTGTTAAAGAAGCGCTTACATTAGTCGACGGATTTTGCGGCGTGCTTAAAGTTGCCGTTCCTCCCGCCGGATTTGACAACACGCTCCAAACGCCCACACCCGGTCCGGCGCCTTGTACGCTAAGGCTGAGACCGCAAACGGCATTATCTGCACCAGCCTGCGCCTTCGGGTAATCGTAAAAAATAACCGGTTGACCGGAAGCCACGGAGAAACACTGATCGGTTATGTCGGGCAACCCGTTTACATTGTTACCTACGATGTATGATATGTAATACGTTGTACCATAATTCATTCCAGGGAGCTTGCTGAACGTACCGGTGGTGTTTTCATCCAACACCGTGCCCAAAGCAGGGCCGGAAGCCGTGTGCAGCACAAAGGCGCCAATATCGTCGCTGTCAAAATTACTGCCCGCCGCCGCTTGGGCTGTCACGCTGCCACCAGGACAAGCGCTTAGGGTTGCGCCGCTCATCTGACCGGCATTTGTAGCGCAATTACAGTTTACAATACCACTAATAACCGTTGATACACAACCGTTTGCGTCGGTAATGGTAAAACTATAGGGCTGGGCGCTGTTTACCTGATTTGACGTAAATGTATTCGAACTCACCGTGCCGCCGGGAATATTATAAGGCCCGCTGCCGCCCGTGATCGGGAACATGACGGTGTAAAACAAGTTGGTGCCGTCGCAGGCCGATTGGATCAGGCCCGCAACGGGAGAGGCGTTAAATTTTACAGAAACCGTGTCTACATCGGGGCAAATGCCGTTGGTTTCGGTCCATAGGAAGTTGTACGTGCCATTTGCGCTGACCGAAACTCCTGTTTGATTCTGATTCGGCGTCACAAAAGTGGCCGTTCCTGCGCCCGCACCCGCGGACCATACGCCCGTGCTACCCGGAATGCTGGTGGTGGCAGATAAATTAAACATGGTGCCGCAAACCGCGCCGTCCACCCCTGCATTGGCCACCGGCACGGCGTACACTGTGACCGGTAAACATTTCTGTGGGCTGGCGCCGCAGCCGTTTGACGCCGCCACACAAACCGGTCCGCCAGGGGCTGCGCTCCAATTGATGGTGGCGTTTGTGGTATTTTGTCCGGCGGTAATGGTTGCACCCGCCGGAGCCGTCCAGAAAAAGCCAGTTGCGCCATTTGGAGCAGTAAGCGTGTATGCGCCGTTTGCGCCGACACAAAGCGTTGAATCTCCGGTCATTACAGGTTGTGCGGGCGGCGTATTAATGGAAATCGCCGTACAGGTTTGCTGGCTTTGTCCGCAGGTATTGGCGGCGCTGGCGCATATCGTCCCGATGGGTGAGGCGTTGTTCCAAAGCACTTTTACGGATGACGTACCGTTGCCGCTTAGGATTGTTCCGCCGATGGCCGACCAGTTGTAACTCGTGCCGGGGGCGGTATTTGTAATGGTATATTGCACGGTATCGCCCGCGCAGACGGTTGTTCCGCCCGTGATTTGTACGACAGCTGGCGGCGAAAGTACCGTAATGTTTTTGCAAGTCGGTGTGCCCGGCCCGCAAGTATTGGCGCCGGTAATGCACACTTTAGATCCCGGTAAAACGCTGTTCCACAACACTTTAACCGCGGTGGTGCCGTTGCCGGAAAGAATGGTTCCACCGGTAACAGTCCAGGTATAGGTGATTCCCGCAGGCGGCGTGGGCACGGAATACATCACTGTATCGCCGAGGCATATTGTGGTATCGCCTGTAATTACTGCGGCTAAAGGCGGATGCAGGGTAGTGACCGGTAAACAAGTGGGGGCGCCGGGGCCACAAGCATTTACCGCCGCCGCGCATACCGAACCGTTGATATTAGTGTTCCAAGTTACATGAAGCGTGTCATTGCCCTGGCCGGATACAATGGTCACGCCGGCTGGAACTGTCCAGTTGTAGGACGTCACCCCATTGACCGGCGGAATGGTAAAGGTGGCATTTGCGCCAGTACAAAGGCTGGAAGGGCCGCTAATCACCGGCGGCGCAGGCGGATTTTGGCTGCTAATCACCACCGCGCTGGCCGAATCACAACAAAAAGCTGTGCCTTGTTGGCGGCAAACCCGAAGGTAATAATTGCCAGGCGCATCCACTGTGGCATTAATCATGTTGTTCGCGCCGACTATGTTTCCGCCGTTATCGGCAGTCCATAAATAAGTCGTGTTGCCCACCGTGGTGGAGCCGGTACCGAGTACGGTCACTTCCGGTTGGGCGCAACTTAAAGTGGGTGTAGGCAGGGCAATATTCGCATTGACATTTACCACATTCAGGTTTAGGATCACCAAACTGTCGCAGCCTTTGGTAGAGGTCAGCAATTCCTGATAGGTGCCGGCCGTACAAGCGGTTGGAAAGGCCGGATTGTGGGCACAAGTGCCTGGGCAAATCGTTTCCGTCACGAAAGTCGGCTGGGGTTGCAAGACCGTCAGGTGTAAAGTGGCCGTATATGTACATACGCCTTGTTGTAAGGTTTCCATATAAGTGCCTGATTGACAATAATCTGTGCCGTAAAAATCGTAGCAGTTTGGCGCGCAAATTTGTTTATTCAAGACAATGTCGGCTGGCGGTTGCTGAATGGTCACGTTTACGCAGTTGCCTGTGATACGTCCGCAAAAAGGCGGTTGCGAGGAAACCAATTGGGTTTTCAGTTGGGTAAGCGTAAGCACGCCATTCGGCGCCGGAATTTTAGGCGCATCAGCCGTATAATAAGACATGCCGCACACAGTATAGGTTCCAGCCGGGTAGCCGGTCAGGTCGGGGCCAGGCTCGTACCCTTTGATAATGCCGCCTGCACCTGCTACGACATAGGTGTAGCTGTACTCGGAAGCCGGAGGCGCCATATTCGGCGGAGTGTACGTCGGCGGTAAATCTAAGTTCAGATCCGGGCTGCCTTTGCAAGCCGTTACATCCGGCTGGGGCAGGTTGCCGGCATTGGCAGCACAGGTAAAGCAGTTGATCCCACTGGGGTCACAAAAGATGATTTCGTAGTCGTACAGGTTGCCCACGTCGTTGGCCTGGCCGTCGGTTACGGTGAGCGTCCAGGTGCCGTTTACAGAGCCGGTAAAGTTGTTCATACAACCGGCATACGGGTAATAACTGCCTGTGTAAGTGTTGTTTGCGCCCCAATTCTGGTTGTTATTCCACTGGGCCGTAAAACCCGGATCGGGCGCGACCGCAGGATCATTGCAAGGCAAAAACAGCACATTCCAATCCGTCCCCGCATTGCCGCCGGAGGTGCAAAATTGCCCGATTGGGCCAATGAGTGTAATAGCCTGCCCGGATGGCGCCGTGAGTGTGATGGACAAATCGCAGATCGCCGTATGATCCCAATGCACGCGGACGCCGCAAACGCCCTGGCCGTTTTGTCCGAGCGTGGGGTTGGTGGCGTTCATCACCGAGATGAAAAAGCCTCCCGAAAACAGATCGGGCATAAACTGGGGGCAATTGGTGCATTCACACGGCACCTGCGCCTGGGTAACGGGCTGGTTCCAGGAGAGCAGGAACAACAAAATGGGAAAAATACGTGTAAAAAGGGGGAGCAGAACAGGGTAGCGTCTGGTCATATTCGTTTTTGCTTATCGTTTGAATGTTGTGGCAATTGCGGGATTAAAAGCATGGGAAATGTAAAAGTATAAAAATATCGAATATCGAACAGGGGAATTTCGAATATCGAACAGGGCGTTGGGTTGGGGATTGGGGTGGGGCTTGGGCGCCTTCCGATCCCTGATAAGACGTTCATCGCGCGTTTACTAAGAACTTCGGAGAGGTTTAACATTGGTAGACATCGAGATATGGATTCTAAACAAGGATGATTTGTTTTTGACCTCTTGATTAAATGAGATTTACCTTCAGGGTTGGACTACACAAACCCGGCTTGTATAGTTGTCTCCGTACCCTACGACATGACAAGCCTTGGGTTGGGTATTTGAAGAAAGAAACAGTAATTCGGAAACATACTGCACTTGGCGGCTCTTTTTACTTTCCCTTCTCCATTAAAACAAAAATGCTGTCATTTGCAGGCGCTAATACGCTGGCGCATAAAATGAACAAACCTGCATTCCATACAACCCTCCTCACACAAATCGCCGCCGGAAACGATGCGGCCCTGGCAGCGTTGTATGCAGAGTTCAAGGGTCGGGTGTTCAACACCGCCCTCAGCCTGCTGCAAAACAAGGCCGATGCCGAAGAAGTCACGCAGGATGTGTTTGTCAAAATACACCAGTCGGCTGCGCGTTTTGAGGGCAAATCTTCCGTGAGTACCTGGATTTACCGGATTACCGTGCGGCAATCGCTCGACCGCCTGCGCCACCGCACGCGCGTGAAGCGTTTTGGCTTTATCGTGCGTTTATCTCAAGGAAATAGCAATGAACCGGCACTGGATTTACCGCATTTTGAACACCCCGGCGTGCTGTTAGAACAACGTGAAAATGCCCAAATCCTGTTCAAAGCCATCGAATCGCTGCCGGAACAGCAAAAAACGGCCTTTGTTTTGAGTTTTGTGGAAATGTTGCCGAGGCAGGAAGTGGCCGATGTGATGGAATCGTCGCTCAAAGCGGTGGAGTCGCTGTTGCAACGCGCAAAGGCCAATTTACGTTTAAAATTAGATGAATTTTACCCCGACCGAAGGATTTGAATACAAAAAACGTCTAAGATTATAGCATTCTCGATTATGAAAAAAAAAGACTGGAAAGACGATGTTTTCCGAAGCCTTGAGGGTATTCAACGGGCGGAACCAGGTCCTGAATTATTGGACAAAATCAAAGCCAAAACAAGCAAAATAGCGAACGGGGCCACCATGCAGGTGGTGCGAAGGCGCTATCTTGTGCTGGCAGCCGCTTGTTTGGCGCTGTTGGTACTGGCCAATGTTCAGGCTTTGAACCAAAGAAAACCCGTGCCGTCCATGTCTTCTGCATATCAGGTCGATAATGCCAATTTTGATCTTTACGACATGCACTAACCATGAAAAAGGAAACCTTACTCACCACAGCAGTCGTGGCGCTGCTCTTACTCAATTTCGGCACCTTATTTTTCCTATTTTCCCACAGAGGCCCCGGCGGTCCGGGCAATGGGCCAAATCCGCTCGACAGGGATATTGTTGAAAAACTGCATTTTAACACCAAACAACAGGCAAAATTCGAGCAACTCAAAAAAGCGCACCACGACCAAATGGAGCAAAGCGGCCGGGATTACCGCGCGGCCTTGTCAAACTATTTTGCCCTGCTAAAAAATGATTCGGTCGCACAAGGGCAACGCGATTCCCTGCAAGCAATTTTAACCCAAATTCAAAAAAATCGTGTGGACGTGACATTTCAGCATTTTAACGACTTAAAAACCTTGGCCAGCCCGGAAAACAAAGGAAATTTTGAAGCGCTGTTGCCCGATTTAATGCAAGTTATTTTGCCCAGAAAGGATCAACCGGGGCCTCCACCGAGAAATTGATTTTCAATATGTTAGATCGTTTTTGCGGGGTTGCATTCGCTTGCCTGTTGCTTGCTTGTATGGGCTTTTCAACAAAACCGGATGCCGGGAAGGGTACCTTAAAAATCATCTTTGAACCGATGTTCGGCGCGCGCCCGTTGGTGCTGGAAAAACAAATGTACCACAGCGCAAACGGCGATAGCCTTTACATTGAGTTGTTGCGTTTTTATATTTCATCTATTCAATTACAAGGAAAAAATGGCGCATTTAATGAAACATCCAGTTATCATTTGATTGATGCTGAGGAAAGTGCTTCCATGAATGTTGTGTTGAAAAATGTGCCCGCAGCTCGCTATAAAACCTTGATAATGAACGTGGGAACCGATAGTTTGGCCAATGTTTCCGGCGCGCTGGGCGGCGATTTAGACCCCACGCAGGGCATGTATTGGGCTTGGAACAGCGGTTATATCAATGTAAAAATAGAAGGGCGCAGTAATTCATGCAACACTTTGCATCATGGATTTGAATTTCACATCGGCGGTTATTTGCCGCCCAATCAGACGGTTCGGAACGTGGTTTTGCCTTTAAACCAGTTAAAAATCAAAGAAAATGGTGTCACAGAACTGCATATCAAGGTAGATTTGGCAAAGTTTTTCAATCGGATTCAATTGAGTAAAACGAATCAAATGATGATTCCGGGGAAACAGGCGGCTAAAATGGCCAATTGTTTTGTGAATGTTTTTAGTATTTAGTTCATGTTTCTTTCAAAAATAAATATCGCCGCTGCGCTTTGCGGCCTTTTTTTCATCCTGCTTTCCTTCACCGGCGCCGATTACGACATCCAATTCGTCGTGCCGGAAAGCTGGCCCAAACCAGTCTATGACCTAAGCAAAAATCCCATCACCGATGCGGGTTTTCAATTGGGCAGGCAGTTATTTTACGACCCGTTGCTCTCGCGCGACACCACGATTTCCTGCGCAAGTTGCCATTTGCAGGCCACGGGTTTCGCGCATGTCGACCATAAATTGAGCCACGGGATTTACGGCAAAATCGGTACCCGCAACGCCCCGGTCATTATGAACATGGCCTGGAGCCGGTACTTTATGCTCGATGGCGGCGTGAACCACCTTGATATGCAGCCGCTCGCGCCGATCACCAACCCGCTTGAGATGGACGAAACGATGGAACGGGTGGTGGAAAAACTGAACGCCTCGCCGAAATACCGCCGTTTGTTTCAGTCTGCCTTTGCGGACAGCGTGGCGACGGGGCAAAAAACCTTGTTAGCCTTATCGCAGTTTATTTTAATGCTCAATTCCTATAACTCCAAGTACGACAAATACTTACGCAAGGAACCCGGCGCTGAATTTACCGAACAGGAACAACGCGGATTAGCGATTTTCCGCCAACATTGCGCCGCCTGCCATACCGAGCCGCTGTTTACCAACGGTGAATTTGCAAACAACGGCCTCCCGCCCGATTCTGCCTTGATGGACCTTGGGCGTATGCGCATCACGCGCGACCCGGCAGACTCGCTGAAATTCAAGGTGCCGACCTTGCGGAATATTCAGTTCACGTCTCCGTACATGCACGACGGCCGCTTCAAAAAACTGCTGGAAGTGGTGAATCATTACACCGACGGGGTTCAACACAATGCCACTTTGGATGCGCGCCTGCAAACGCCAATCGTACTCAGCCATGAACAAAAAATAGACTTAGTGGCTTTCTTATTTACACTGACAGATCGGGATTTTTTGTTTGACACGCGGTTTGGGTTTCCGAATCAATAGATTTCCACCGCAACAAGTCTAATAACCATGTAAATTAAAACCTTCTGTTTCAACGAATTCCACCCGTTTTCCCATTTTCTTTTGAATCACCTTGAAATGGTGCTCGTCTTCGGCTGTGACAAATGAAATGGCGTCGCCCAGTTTACCGGCCCGGCCTGTTCTGCCGATGCGGTGGATAAAATCCTTGGGTGAACGCGGTAATTCGTAGTTGATAACGGTGGGCAAATCCGGAATATCAATACCGCGAGAAGCCAAATCCGTTGCGACCAGCACATCAATTTCACCCGACTTCAAATAGCGCAACGCGTCGGTGCGGGCGCCCTGGCTTTTTTCGCTGTGCAGGGCCAAGGCCACGATGCCGTTTATTTTCAATTTGTGTACGATGTTGTCAACTTTGTACACCGAGGACGCAAACACCAGCACCTTTTTCAGCCCGTTTTCCCTGATTAAATAGCGCAACAAAGGCCCTTTTCGCTCGTCGGTGACGCGGTAAGCAACCTGATTAATGGTATCTAAAGTTTCTTCTTCGGCCTCAATTGCTATTTTGACCGGATCGTGCAGCAACATTTCCGTAATGGTGTCGATGTCTTTGCCGAGGGTTGCCGAAAACAGCAGGTTCTGGCGCCGGGAAGGCAGCAAGGCAAAGATGCGGTTCATTTCTTCTTTGAAGCCAAGGTTCAGCATTTTGTCGGCTTCATCGAGCACAAGGATGTCGAGATCGGACAATTGAAGCGCGTTGTTATCCACCAGGTCGAGCAGGCGGCCGGGCGTGGCCACAAGCACCTCAACCCCTTGTAATTGAATCATTTGTGGATTAATAGACACGCCGCCAAACACCGCCAGCGACTTCACCGGGCGCGGCAATTGCGCGCCGAATTGCTTGAACACATCGCCCACTTGTCCGGCCAACTCCCGCGTAGGCACGAGCACCAAAGCCTTGATAAACCGACTTCTGGCGGGCTTTTTCTGTTGAAATTGCTGCAAAATAGGCAACACAAAACTCGCGGTTTTGCCGGAACCTGTTTGGGCAATACCAAGTATGTCCTTACCGGCCAACACGGCGGGAATGGCCGCCATTTGGATCGGATAAGGCGTTTTGTAATCGGATTTTTCAATGGCGGATAACAGGGCGGCGGACAGGCCGAGGTCGGAGAAGGATGTCATGGAATGATGAATAGGAATTCAAATTGAACGGTAAAGGTACGTTGA
>JBAXTB010000157.1:0-12453 GCA_037130425.1 Bacteroidota bacterium | reverse complement strand
ACGCTGGTTTACGGCGCGTATGTCAAAACAGCCGGCACTTACCCACAGCATTTCAATAACATCAACGGCTGTGATTCCTTGCATACCGTCACGGTTCTAATGTATGCCGCGCCGCAAAACACGAGTGAAATCCGGCGTATTTGTCCCGGCGATTCTACCTCCGTGTTTGGTAATTATGTAAAAATAAACGGGGTTTTTCTAAAGCATTTTGATAACATAAATGGTTGTGATTCAATGCATACCATCACGGTTTCAATGTATACGCAGCCGCAAAACACGACTGAAATCCGTCATATTTGTCCGGGGGACTCAACATCTGTGTTTGGCAATTTTATTAAATCAGCGGGCGTTTTCCCAGGTCATTTTGGTAATATAAACGGCTGCGATTCGGTACATACCGTGACTGTTGTCCTAAATGCGCCGCCGGTGAACACTGCCGAAATCCGAAATATATGCCCCGGCGATTCAACAAACGTTTTTGGCAATTTCATCAAAACAGCAGGTGTTTTTCCAGGCCATTTTGACAACATAAACGGTTGTGATTCAGTGCATACGGTTACAGTCAAGGTCTTTGCGCCTATTGTAAATACCGCTGAAATCCGCAATATATGTCCCGGTGATTCCACCAATATATTTGGCAATTTTGTCAAAACCGGCGGCCTATATTCAGGACATTTTGACAACATCAATGGCTGCGATTCGGTACATACCGTCACGGTTCATGTTTATCCGCAGCCGCAAAACACCAGTGAACTGCGCAATATTTGTCCTGGCGACTCGACGCTTGTTTATGGTAATGTCGTGAAAACGGCAGGCTCTTTTCCATCGCATTTCAGTAATATAAACGGCTGCGATTCGATACATACCGTGACCGTAAATGTATTTGCCGCGCCGCAAAACACCACCGAAACCCACTTTATTTGTCCCGGCGACTCGATCCTCGTGTACGGCAATTATGTTAAAACAGCCGCTGTCATTCCACATCATAGCGACAACATAAACGGTTGTGATTCAATACATACCGTAACCGTCAGCCTTTACGCGCCGCCGCAAAACACAACTGTGAGTACCTCTATTTGCGCCGGCGACTCCCTGCTTGTCTTTGGGTCTTACGTTAAAACCAGCGGCATTTATCAAAAACATTTTGACAACATCAACGGCTGCGATTCGGTGCATACTTTGACAGTTACCGTGTACCCAGCCGTGCAAAAAACAGACGAACAACAGGCGATTTGCGCGGGCGATTCCTTGCTTTTGTACGGAAATTGGGTAAAACAGGCCGGCGATTATCCGTTTCATTTTCCAAACTACAACGGCTGCGATTCTTTGCATACCGTAAAACTGACGGTTCATCCTTTGCCAGCACCGGTATTGGCAGTCGTGCCGCCAGGCTGTGAGGAAAACGCGGGAAGTTTGACTGTTCAAATCCCGCCAAATGCCAATGAATTCAGCCTTGATGGCGGGGCGTTCCAAAGTGGCAACGCGTTCAGTAATATTTTGCCCGGCAGTCACCAAATCAGAGTCCGCGACGGCAACCAATGCGAAAAAACCAGCGCATTTAACATGCCGGTACCACCACCCACGCATTATCGCAGCGATTCGGTGCAGGTGTGCGCTGGCGATTCCATTCAAGTGTTCGGACAATGGGTGAAGCAGGCGGGTGTGTTGAACCACACGTTCAGTAATATTTACGGTTGTGACTCCGTGGTGGATCGGACGGTGCAGGTTTTGCCGCAAGCAACTGTTTTACTGCAAGTTACACAACCTACTTGCCTTGCCCCGCTTGGTACTTTGACGTTAATTTCAGGTACGCCTGGCGCGCAATTCAGCCTCGATGGAACGCATTTTACGGCAGTACAAACTTTTGAACAACTCACGCCGGGAAATTATGCGTTGACCGCCTTAACAGATGAAGGCTGCGCGCAGCAAATTCCATTTATAATAAATGAAATTGAATACCCGACCCTGCAATTGCCGGGCGACACTTCCATCGACTTAGGCCAATCCATTTTAATAAAACCAGTGATTTATCCGGTAAGTCAATACGTATTTGATTGGACGCCCATACAATATTTGAACTGTAATGGCTGTCCGGAACCGGTCGCCACGCCCTTGCAAAACACAGCATACAAATTGGTCATCACCGACGACAAGGGTTGTACCGCCACAGATCGCATACAGATTAAGGTAAACGGGCCGGATATTTATGTGCCGAACGTATTTACGCCTAATAACGACCAGAAAAACGACGCATTTACCATTTACACCGCTTCGGTCGGGGTGCGCAAAATCCTGGAATTGCAAATATTTGATCGCTGGGGCACGCTGATTTTCAGGCGCAATGACTTTGAACCCAACCGCGATGACCTGGGCTGGCACGGCGATTACAAAGGCAGCCCAATGAATCCCGGCGTATTTGTGTGGTGGGCCAAATTAGAGTTTATCGACGGGCAGCAGGTATTGTTAAAAGGTGACGTAACGCTCATGCGCTAAACGCGGCTGCGTTGTACCTTCGCGCCATGCAAACGCAACGCCATACCGATCTGATTAGAACCGAAGCCCAGCGCCTCGGCTTTGATTTCGTGGGTTTTGCGCGCGCGGAACAATTAGAACCCGAAGCCCGGCAGTTGGAAAGCTGGCTGAATCAAGGCGCGCACGGGCGCATGGGCTACATGGAAAATCATTTCGACCTGCGCATTGATCCGACCAAATTAGTGCCGGGTTCAAAGACGGTGATTTGCCTGAGTTACAACTATTTTACCGATCAAAAACAATCTGACCCGGAAGCGCCCAAGATCAGTCGCTATGCTTATGGCGCTGATTATCATTTTGTTGTAAAGGATAAACTCAAGGAACTGTTGCAGTTTATGCAAATGGAGATTGGGGCGATTGACGGGCGTTGTTTTGTGGACAGCGCGCCTGTGCTGGAGCGCGCGTGGGCGCAACGCGCGGGCTTGGGCTGGAACGGGCGGCATACGCTCACGATCAACCCCAAGCGTGGTTCCTACTTTTTTCTGGCTGAAATTATTTGCGATTTGCCCCTCGTGTACGATGACCCGATCCGCGATCATTGCGGCACTTGTCGGCGCTGCATTGATGCTTGTCCGACGGAAGCCATCTCGCCGGAAGGTTATTTTTTGGATGCCTCCAAATGTATTTCCTACCTGACAATTGAACTGCGCGACGCCATTCCCGACCATTTTAAACCGCAAATGGACAATTGGATGTTCGGCTGCGACGTGTGCCAGGATGTGTGTCCTTGGAACCGGTTTTCAAAACAACACGAGGAACCGGCCTTTGAACCGCACTCGGATTTGCTGCAACTTTCCAAGCGGGATTGGGTAGAGTTGACGGAAGAAACGTTTGGGCGCGTTTTTAAAAAATCGGCGGTTAAACGGGTGAAATACGCGGGTTTGAAGCGGAATATTGAATTTATAAAGATAAAATCCTAATAATCAGCAGAAATGCGATTTCGTTAGCGATGAGGTGTCATCTTCGAGGCACGAGAAGGTGACATCTCGGCGCAAGTTCAACGTGAGTCAAGTGCCGTTTCGAGATGTCACCTGCTCGTGCCTCGCAGATGACACCTCTTCACTACCGCCCTATGCAGGCGGCGTAAATTTTTTCAAAAACTCCGGCAACTGCCGCAACGCCGCCAATTCCCGATATTTATCCATGGCTTCTTCCGCCGGAATACCAAAATAGTGCTTCCCGGCTTCCAAGTCCTTGGAAACACCGGCTTTGGCCGACACCATCGTGCCTTTGCCGATGCGTACCGCCTGGGCTACGCCGACTTGGCCGTACAACACCACATTATCCTCCAAGATCGTTTTGCCGCCGATGCCGACCTGGGCCGCCAACAGGCAGTTTTTCCCGATTACCACGCCGTGGCCGATATGTACCTGGCAATCTAATTTGCTGCCTTCACCGATGATCGTATCGCCGCTCACGCCCTTGTTAATGGTGCATCCGGCGCCTATATCTACATGATTTTCAATGATTACGCGGCCACCGGAGCGCCATTTTTGGAAAGAACCGTCGGCTTGTTTTTTGAAATAAAAAGCGTCTGATCCGATGATCGCGCCCGGCCCGATGATCACATGTTCGCCAATTGTTGTGTAAGGCCCGATGTAGGCGTTGGCCTGAATATAGGAATACGCACCGATGCTTACCTGCGCTGCAATGACTGCACCCGGCTCGATAATGGCCGTCGGGTGAATCACCGCTTCGTGGTGAACAGGAAACGAAAGTGGTTGAAATGGGCGGTAGTCGCGCACCAACGTGTCGTACACCTCAAATGGTTTTTCGACCACCAGGATGACTTTACCTGCCGGACATTCCACCACTTCATTGAGCAGGATCACCGTGGCGGCGCTTTTCAGTGTTTTCCCAAAATATTTTTTGACATCCGAAAACGCAATATCGCCCGGCTTTACTTTATGGATTTCGTTGATCCCGGTGGCTTCGAGCGAGGCATCGCCGATGATTTGCGCGTTAAATCTTTCTGCCAATTGGCGAACCGGGATAGGATGCGGAAATTGCATATAAATTCTTCAGTGCTAAAGTTTTCAATCGGCAACCAGTTTCATTTGTTTCTGAAACGGCTGCTTATTTTCGCTGCAAAGGTCGTAAAAAAGACGCCAAATCGGGTTTAATAAGATCAAGGCTCTGTCATATTCCGAATACAGGCAGGCTGTAAAACGCAAATAACCGTCAATCAATTAATTACAAGCCATTCCATTTGCGAAATTGGCAGCCCAAACCCTACTTTCATTCGCGCATATCTTCTACTTTTACCGCAAATCCTGTTTGATATGAAGATTTATTTTCGACTGATTTTTACATGTTTATGCTTTTCAACCGTTTTTCAGGCAAGCGCCCAAAACATTCCCAAGCCGCCTGTGGCCGAAATGCGCGGGGCCTGGGTAGCAACCGTGGCCAATATTGATTGGCCTTCGCAGCCCGGTTTGGCGCCCGATCAACAGCGGCTGCAATTTGACAGCATTTTGGATGCTTTGAAGGCCATGAATTTCAACGCCGTATTCGTACAGGTGCGTCCGGCGGGCGATGCGTTTTACAACTCGCCAAACATTCCGTGGAGCAAGTACCTCACGGGCCAGCAAGGCGTCGCGCCCGAACCACTGTACGACCCAATGGAATACATGATTCAGGAGGCGCACAAACGGCGCATGGAGTTCCATGCCTGGCTTAACCCTTACCGAGCCACTTTTGATTTGGATACGGCTAATTTATCGCCCAATCACCCGCTTCGGTCCTTACCCAATAACCGCAAGGCGGAATGGTTTTTCCGCTATGGCCGCCGTTATTATTTCAACCCGGCCAGTCCATTGGTGCGGCAATATTTAGTCAATGTCGTGAAAGACATCGTGGTGCGGTATGATGTGGATGGTATCCATTTCGACGATTATTTCTACCCTTATAAGGAGCCTAATGAAACGATTGACGATTATAATGATTTTGCCAAAGCCCCGCGCGGATTCACCAACGTTGAGGACTGGCGGCGCGACAACATAAACCGCTTGATTCAGGATGTGTCGTTAAATATTAAAAAGATAAAACCTTATGTGCGGTTCGGCATCGGGCCGTTTGGCGTATGGCGCAACAAGGATCGGGATCCCGTAAACGGCTCCGACACCCGCGCCGGCATCATGTGTTACGACGATTTATACGCCGACGTGTTGCTTTGGCTGAAAAACGGCTGGATCGATTATGTAGCGCCGCAAGTGTACTGGAGCATCGGGTTCCCGCCTGCCGACTATGAAAAATTGGTGGACTGGTGGAGCAAACACACTTTTGGTCGCCAATTGTACATTGGTCATGCGGCCTATAAAATCGGCACCCACAATGTGGATACAAACTGGGATCAACCAGACCAAATCAACAAACAAATTGTCCTGAACCGCAGCAACCCGAATGTGCAAGGCAGCATTTTCTTTTCCGTCAAGTCCTTGACATCCGATTCCTTGGGCGTGCAGGACTCTTTGATTGGAAACATATACCGCACCCGCGCACTGCCGCCCGGCATGTCGTATTTGTCAAACGTACCGCCGGCAACGCCGCAAATTTGCGGGGTAAAAGGCACGCCGACCTCCATCAAATTGGCCTGGAATGTGTGCAACATCGTAACCGGCGAGGAAATGCCTTATTACTACGCGGTGTATCGCTTTCCGGGTGAAATTGTGGGCGATTTTAAGGATCCAAGAAATTTGGTGTACACCAGTCCGTACAACGATGAAAAATGGATTTTTGAAGACCAAAGCGCTGTGCAAGGCGAATATTACACTTATGTGGTATCGGCCTTTAACCGGGTCAATATTGAGAGTTATAGCAGTGCGCCGGTGTTTGTGAAGAAGACGGAGAAGGGTGCGAAGAAGAAACGGAAGGTATTTGGGTATTTGTTTTAGGGGTAATTGTCTGAACCGGGATTTTGGGGATGCACGGTTCGTTGCATTTACACGAATACCAACAAAAAAAAGCCGTCCTATCTCAGAACAGCTTTTTTACATGAGTCAGGGGGTGACTTGAGTCACCCCCTGACTTTATATCAACCCAAAAAACTACAGTGCCACGTGTTTAAACGCCGTTACGGTAAGTTCTTTATCAAGGCTTTTCAAATACTGTTCAACTGTTTTGTCATTGTCCTTCACGAACTTCTGGCTTAACAGTGTGCTTTCCTGGAAGAATTTGTTCAAGCGGCCCAGGGCGATTTTTTCCAGCATTTCTTCGGCTTTGCCTTCGTTGCGCGCCAATTCTTTACCGATTTCGATTTCTTTTTCGATGATTTTTGGATCAACGTCGTCTTTGCTGACAGAAACCGGGCTCATGGCTGCGATTTGCATGGCAACGTCGCGGCCGGCTTGTTCGAATTCGTTTTCGCGTTTGTTGAGCGCTACAAGAACCGAACGTTTGTTGTTCGAGTGGTTGTAGGTCAGGATCTGCGCGCCAGTGATCGGCTCGTAGCGGCTGAGTTCGATTTTTTCGCCGATGATACCTGTTTGTTCGCCTACTTTTTCGCTGATGGTAACAGCGCCTTCATAAGGCAGGGCAAGCAGTTCTTCGAGCGTAGCCGTAAAGTTTTCCAGCGCAATATCAGCCATTTTGTTGGCCATTGTGATGAAGTTTTCGTTACGGGCAACAAAGTCGGTTTCGCAGTTGAGGGCGATGATTACACCGCGGGTTTGGTTTGCGTTGGTACGCGCTACAACCACACCTTCTTTTGCTTCGCGGTCTTCACGTTTTGCAGCTTTGGCGATTCCTTTTTTGCGGAGGTAATCCTGAGCGGCTTCGTAATCGCCATCAGATTCCTGGAGGGCTTTTTTGCAGTCCATCATACCGGCTCCGGTGATTTCACGGAGTTTCTGGATGTCAGCAGCAGTTATTTTAACTTCCATTATTTCGAAGATAAAAGATGTTGAATATAGATTGAATAATCTTCAGACTGGCTGAAGGCAAAATAAGCCGAAAGTTAGACCGCATGAACGGACAAAGCCGGTCAATGCAGTTTAACTTTCGGTTAATTATGCTTCGGTGCTGTTTGCGCCTTCTTTTTCGTCGCCTTTCATGGATTTGCGTTCTTCCAAGCCTTCGCGGATTGCACCGGCAAGGTAGTTTGCAATGAAAGAGATCGATTTAGAAGCATCGTCGTTGCTTGGAACCGGGTAGTCAACCAAGGTCGGGTCAGAGTTCGTATCGACCATACCGAAGGTTTTGACATTCAGTTTTTTCGCTTCAGCCAGTGCCAGGTGCTCGTGGTGGATGTCCACGATGAACACAGCCGATGGGAGGCGGTTGAGTTGTTCGATACCGCCGAAGTGTTTCACCATTTTAGCGTGCTCGCGGCTCAGCGTCAGGCGTTCTTTTTTGGTGATGCTGGTCAGCGTGGTGTCATTGAGCATACGCTCGATGTTCTGCATTTTTTTCACCGACTTACGGATGGTCATGAAGTTGGTCATCATGCCGCCGAGCCAGCGTTCGGTTACGAAAGGCATCCCAACGCTTTCGGCAGCTTTCTGCACAATGTCGCGGGCTTGTTTTTTCGTAGCAACGAACAGGATTTTTTTACCGCTTTTTGCCAGTGTTTTCATGGCGATTGCAGAACGCTCGAGGCATTCGGCGGTGCGGTTGAGGTCGATGATGTGGATACCTTTATGCTCCATAAAGATATATGGCGTCATCTTCGGGTTCCACTTTTTGCGCAAGTGGCCGAAGTGGCAACCTGCGTCGAGGAGTTCTTTATATGTAGGCTTTTGCATTGTTCAAAAGCAAATTTTAAAGGTTGAAAATTGAAAGCAGAAATCAATAACAGGAAGCGGCGGGCGCGTTCGCAGTTTCCAAGGTTTAGCGCTTGGAGAACTGGAAGCGTTTGCGTGCTTTCGGCTGACCGTATTTTTTCCGTTCTACGGCGCGGCTGTCGCGCGTTAAGAACTTGCGGGCTTTCAGTGGTTTGCGGAACTCCTCGTTCAATTTTACCAACGCGCGGCTAACACCCATGCGGATTGCTTCGGCCTGGCCTTTGTAGCCACCACCGCGTACATTGATTTTGAGGTCGTAAATATTTTCGGCGCCAACTACGGCGAACGGGTCAATTACGTTGTGCTGAACGTGGATTTGCGGGAAGTATTCACGGTAATCTTTGCCGTTTACAATGACTTTACCTTCTCCTTTCATCAAATACACGCGGGCAACAGCAGTTTTGCGGCGCCCTACGGCATTAATCATTTCCATATAAGAAAGAATAAATGTGCGAATGAATGAATTAGAATTTGAGCGCTTCCGGTTTCTGTGCGATGTGCGGATGGTCGGAACCTTCGTACACGAACAATTTTTTAACCATTGCTTTACCCAATTTGGTTTTAGGCAGCATACCTTTCACGCCGCGCTCGATGATGCGGATTGGGTGCTTTGCCAGCATTTCTGATGCCAAAGTTGTTTTCAAACCGCCCGGGTGCAGGGAGTAGTTGAGGTATTCTTTTTGGTTCCATTTGTCGCCCGTAAAACGCACTTTCGACGCGTTGATGACGATCACATAATCACCCGTATCTGCGTGAGGGGTGTAGGAGGGCTTGTTTTTGCCGCGCAGGATGCTTGCGATGTGGGCGCACATACGGCCCGTTACCTCGTTTTCAGCATCAATAACGTACCACTTGCGCTCCGCTTTTTCAGCACTGACGGAAACCGTCCTGTAACTCAGCGTATTCATTATATAAAATGGTTGGTGTGTTGAATAATTGAATCCCTTTTTTCAAAAGGCCCGCAAAGGTATGCGAGGCGTTTTAAATGTCCAAACAGAACGGCGATTTTTTTAAAAGATTTTTGCGTAACGTGTTGAAAATGAGTTTCTTTTTGGTTCAGGTTTGAAATCAATGAATTCAGAAGCAACTTTTAATTCTATTGAAAATCAATGTATTATGTAAATAAGTTGCAAAAATCAAAAAACGTCTTGGAATCTAAAATTTGAACTTATATTTGCGTAATATCACCAATAACACCTAAGTCATGCGACAAATTATGCTATCCGGCGCCCGATGGGCCAAACGAAACCGCCCTGTAGCCATTTCACTGATTACACTTGCGAAAATTTTGATCGGCATTATTGCATTTAATATAGGCGTATATGCGCTTATTTGCGGTCTAAACCTTCCGACTGCGCTGAAATGGCCGTTTGCCGCCGCCGGGGTGGCCGCACTACTTTCCTACCCTACTCCCCGGATGAAACGAGCGCTTGATGTTGAGGCATATTTCCTGAAACAGAAACGCACCGATTTTCTGTTGGCCATCCTGGGTGTTTTTTTGTGGTTTTTTGTTGGGAATCAGACAGCACAATGGGCGCTACAACCAACTGTTAATGAAACAGTTACAACGGTTTCAATTACGCCTGCGAACGGATCTTTAATCGGCAATGTAAAAGGCTGGGCAACGCCTGAGCGGGCGCGGGGGCTGGCTAAATTTGCGCAGAAAAAATTCAAGCAACACATTATTCGAAAAATAGAAGCCTGGGGCAACCGATCAGAAGGCGCCGAAATTGCCATCCAAATACTGCTCACACTTTTAAGCGTCCTGCTTTTGTTCACGCTCGCTGTGCTGGTCGCCGCGCTCGCATGCAGTATTTCTTGCTCAGGAAATGACACTGCGGCAGCGTTGGTACTGATTCTGGGTTGGACTGGGTTGGTCATTGGATTTGTTTTTGCCATGAAAGGAATATGGTGGGATCGTCGGCGACGGGGCCAAAGCAGCGGTATTGATGATCGGCATAAAATGAAAAGAGGCTTTGATGAACGTCCTAATAACAGGGGCGGTATTGATGATCGACACAAAAAGAATAGAACTTAACAATAACATCCATAACCAACCTTTTCCCTCCCATGAAGCACTTGTTTTTTTTAGTTTTCCTTAGTGGAATTTTAGGAACAAACCTACTCAAAGCCCAAGGTTGTCCCAACCCCACTGCACAAATTGACTTAGACGGCAACGCACTACATGTACGCTTGCTCAATGGCGGCGACCTTGGTTGGGACTTTAGTAATCCATCTTTTCAACCGGAGTATAACGGCCCGCTTTCGCCTTCAACGATCTTCTCCGCTGGACTTTGGATGGGCGGCATTGACCCTGCAGGCAACCTGATTTTAGACGCCATTCGATACCGAAGTGATGGGAAGCCGTCCTATTGGCCCGGCCCGCTCAACATAACGACCGGATCTCCTTCATCTATAGATTGTGCCAATTGGAATCGCTTTTTCAAGGTTACGGCAGAGGATATTAATGCATTTCTGGCCGATTTAAGCGATGGCGTCTTAAGTGGCGCGCATCCGGCTATCAAGGGCTGGCCGGCTCGAAACAACCCATTCTTTGCTGACGTAACCGGCTTCGATTTACCGAATAATCACCCAATTTTAGCGCCGTTTCATGATGCAAATAACGATGGCCAATACAACCCGCTTGACGGTGATTACCCGGCAATAAAAATACAAGGTCATCCGGAGTTCGTACCCTCTATACAAATATGGTATCTGATGAACGATAATGGCAATATAGATGCGGCAAGCGGCGGCGCTAATATACCGGGTGAAATACATGTTACGGCCTTCCAGTTCAATTGTCCCGGCAATCCCGTTATCAATAATACGATGTTTACCAACCATCGCTTAGTTAGCTATGCCACTCAGGCAATTGACTCGTTTTCAATGGGCCTGTTTGTTGATTTTGATCTTGGCTGTTTTTCGGATGATTGTGTCGGAAGCCGGCCATCAAGCCATACTTTTTACGCCTATAATGCTACTAATTTAGATGGCCCGTCTTGTTCAGGCACCTATTCTTATGGAGAAAACCCTCCGGTAGAGGCGGTTTCATTTTTAAATACCACTTTAGACCGATTTATCAATATAAATAATGTTTCGACGTTCACTACCCCTGTCGGCACAACCGATCCTCAGATGACCGTTGAGTATTACCATTACCTAAACGGCCACTGGCGAGACGACTTGCCACTTACCCAAGGCAATAACGGCTACAATCCGGCAAGCAGCATTCCGGCTACACATATCTTCCCCGATGACCCGAATAATCCGAACGGCTGGTCGATGACGAGCAGCAATTTGCCCGGAAGAGACATTCGCGGTTTAGGAACGCACTATGTCGGCACCTTGCATCCGGGCCAAATTCAGGATTTGACCACGGCCTGGTCTTATCACCGCGCGCCGGGGCTCAATAATTTACAAAATGTGACACGGATGTTCAGCGATGTCGATCAAATTCAAAATCTGTTCGACAACAACTTTACCGATGTGTGCGCACCGTTTGTAGTATCCACACAACAGGCAGAACGCCATTCAAACCTCCGTTTTGCGCCGAATCCGACCGCGACACAGGTTCAGGTGTCCTTTGGTGAAGCCCTAAGCGGCTTGATGCGGGTGTTCGACCGCACAGGCAAACTTGTTTTAGAACAAATGATTGATAATCAGTCCATTTTAAAAATTGAAACAAGCAATTGGGCGAACGGAATGTACTTTTTTGAAATGGTGTCGGGAAATAAAGTGCTAAGCGGAAAATTGTCGGTAGCAAAATAAGCCCTATACTTGCCCATAAATTATAAGGCTAAACGCACGGCATGTTCCTCAGCAACCGTTTTTTTCAGATTTTCGGGGCCGTAACAGCCTTATTTGCCCTGGCATTTCCTTTTGCCTGGCTTTTCCCGATTGCCAAAACGGCCCTCGCACTCGCGCTCGCGCTGGCGGGAACGGATTTTGCATTGCTATATCTGCGGCGCCCCAAACTGAAATGCCGCCGCGAACTCAACCCGATTTTTTCCTTAAGCGACCCCAATCCGGTAGAAATATACGTTGAAAATCAGCACAATATGCGGCTCAAAATGAAGGTGCTGGACGAACTGCCGGAACAGTTTCAACGCCGCGATTTTGAAATTGCGTTGACGCTGGG
>JBAXTB010000156.1:0-12506 GCA_037130425.1 Bacteroidota bacterium | reverse complement strand
CCGACCGACGAGGATACCACCAAGCATAACAAAGCAACCATTTATAACTCCAACGCCCTGATTACCACCTGCGATGATCCGCACCCGCACTTTGGCATTCGCACCAATAAACTAAAGGTAATTCCCGACAAATTGGTCGTAACCGGGTTTTCCAATGTAGAAATTGCCGGTATTCCGACGCCATTGGTGTTGCCTTTTGGTTTTTACCCGATCACCAAAACACGGAAAGCGGGTGTGATTATTCCCAAGGATTTTGAATTCGCAACGGCGGAAGGTTTGGGCCTGCGGGATTTTGGTTGGTACCAGCCTATTAACGATCACATGGACGCAACGTTGTTGTTCAACGCGTATGCCAGCGGTACCTTTGGGGCGGCGCTTACCACGCGGTATGAGAAAAAATACCATTTCAGCAGCGAAATGCGCTTGAAGTACAACAACCGGGTATCAGAAGACCGGTTCGCGATCAAACAATCAGCCAAGTCGTTTAGTATTTACCTGCGTCAGGAACAGGATCCGAAAGCGCACCCTTCGCGCAAATTCGGCGGCTCGATCAACATTGAAACCAACCGCGACCAAAACCGGAACAGAAACGATTACAACAGCGTGTACCAAAACACGCTGAGTTCCAACCTCAATTTTTCAAAATCGTTTCCGGGGCGTCCGTTCCAGCTGAATGTGGGGCTGTCCCACTCGCAAAATACCCAAACGCGGATTATGAACATTAAATTGCCAACTGCACAATTCACCATGCAGCGGATTTATCCGTTCAAACGAAAAAATGCGGTGGGCAAAGAGCATTGGTATGAAAAACTATCTTTAAACTATAATTCTGCGTTTGACAACAATTTTACAGCAGTTGACACGCAGTTATTTACCCGGAAAACCCTGCAAAACGCCCGTATGGGGATGCAACACCGTGCCAGCACCGATTATAATATCAAAATTTTCAAATACCTTAATATCGCGCCGGCTGTTTCACTAACGGAAAACTGGTATCCTTATCAAATTGAGAAAAAACTGATTAAGGAAAATCGTTTGGTGTACGATACGATTCGTGAAAACGGAGAGATTATTGGCATCAATTTGAATGAGTCAAAATCAAAATACGGTGTTGATACAACGATCCGGCACTGGAATTTTAACGCTTATCGGGAAGTAACGGCCAGTATTTCGGCAAACACCGCTTTGTTTTATACCAAACAATTTAAACACGGTTGGTTTCGAGGGATACGACATACCATCAAGCCAAGCGTAAGCACGGGTTTCGGGCAGGACTATACCAAAGCCCGGTACGACCGTTATTATAAAACGTATGAAACAGATACCCGGCAAGCCTTCAATGACACGGTGCGGTACGGCGTTTTAGACGACGGTATTTATGGAAGACCGCCTTCTACCCGCAGTTCGCGCGATTTAATCCTTGGCTATAGTTTAGTAAACATATTGGAGTTCAAATACTTCAATGCTAAACGCGACACGGTTTACAAAAAACGGATTTTTGATAATTTAGGATTTAACGGCACTTATAACTTTAGCGCCGATACGCTGAAATGGAGCACCATCAGCACAGGCGGTTTGTTCCGTTTGTTTAAGGGCATCACCAACCTGACCTGGAGCGCTACGTTCGATCCCTACATTGCTGATGCGAAGGGCCGCAGGATTAATAAATTTGTGGTCAACGAACGCGGCAGGCTCTTGAGAACCACTAATTTAGGGATACAGGTAAATACAAACTGTACGATAAAGCAACTTCGGGAATTGTTTTCCAACAAGAAAAAAGACGATAGCGCGCCCACATCAGGTACGACCCCGCGCGCGACGGTTGCTTCCGATGAATTTGTGGATTGGTTTGATGATTTCAGGCTTAGTCACCGCATTGCCATTGAGCGCAGACTGATTCCGACCGGCTATGGCACGGCGCGCGATACCGTAATTGTGAGCAGCCATAATATAAGTATCGCCGGCAGCCTTCAATTAACCTCCAAATGGGCCTTGAATATCGGCAACGTCGCATACGATCTTCAGCGCAAACAGTTGGTGTATCCTGACCTTGGTTTTACCCGCGATTTGCACTGCTGGGCGCTTAGTTTGAGTTGGCAGCCGGTGCGGGGCACTTATATGTTCTCTATTTATGCCAAACCGGGCAGTTTGGACTTCTTGAAAATACCGTATCGGAAGAATTATTATGATGCAAGGTTGTAATGTGAATGGACGGCGGAATTTATTCCGCCTAAACAAATATGTTAAACATTAACAATCAACCGATTGTGTACTTTTTGTAGGCGGAATAAATTCCGCCCTCCATCCGCGCTCAAACTTGCCAATCTATCGAGCGAAGCCCCTGCGTCTGCAACAACGCATTCGCCCTTGAAAAATGCCCGCAACCCTGAAAGGCATTGCCCGCCAGCGGCGAAGGGTGCGCCGATTCCAGCACATAATGCTTGCTTTGATCGATCAACGCTTTTTTACCCTGGGCGAATTTTCCCCAAAGCAAAAACACCACGCCCGTTTTTTCATCTGATATTTTTTTGATGACGGCATCCGTGAAGGTTTGCCAGCCGATTTTCTGGTGCGAGGCCGGTTTGCCGCCTTCCACCGTGAGCATGGCGTTGAGCATCAGTACGCCCTGATCGGCCCAGCGGGTGAGGTCGCCGTGTTTGGGGATCGGGAGGTCTAAATCGCGGTTGATTTCCTTGTAAATATTGACCAAGGAGGGCGGTACGCGCACGCCTTTCGGGACGGAAAAACTCAAGCCCATCGCCTCGCCGGGATTGTGATACGGATCCTGGCCGAGGATAACGACTTTAACCCGATCAAACGGCGTATGCTCGAATGCGTTGAATATCAGCGGGCCGGGCGGGAAAATCGTTTTGCCAGCCTGTTTTTCCTGCACCAAAAATGCCTTGATTTCGGCGAAATAAGGTTTTTCAAATTCCGCTGCCAGCGCAGCCTTCCAACTTGGCTCTATTTTTACATTTTCGACTTTTTCCGGCATCAGTATCCAATTTGGCTGTAAATTCGTCATAATTTGAAAAATGAGCATAGCATTTAGGTTTATTTCCTCGACAACATTTCTATAATTCATTGTATCTTGAATAAAACTTAGGCTGCTACGGTTATCTCTAAAACGTCGCTTCTTTTAAAATAAATATTTCACATATACATTATCGCATGAAAAACATCCTATTATCCGCCTTCTTTTTGCTCACGATACAAATGTTGTCTGCACAAACCGGTTTTTATATCAAATTTCCGGCGGATGAAGCGGTTCAGTCCTGCACCGATACATCGAATCTTTTTTTGTTGCACCCACCGATTGTGTACAATCCAGATAGTTTGCCGCTGGCAATCACGCAAGAAAGTGAGATTTACCTCATTATTTATCCTTACTTCTGCTACCGCATTGAACGCACTTGGACTGTGCGAGATACCCTGCACTCCCCTACCCCATTTCCCTGTATTCATGTTCCCAACCCGATTCCGCCGAGTAATTACAGCCCCGACCTGTCCGTATATCCGCAACCGGCGGCCATTGTTTCTGCGGCGAATGCCCCGGCGCCCTGGGAACCGACCATTGCAAAAGTGTATTTTCAAGACAGCGTTTTGGTGAATTATAGTCAATACTGGTCGGATACGGCAAGTTGTTATACCCGAAAGCAATACATATTTGTACGGGATACGCAACCGCCCGCATTTAGCGATTGTCCGGCTTCAGTGCCGGTTGTGCAGGATACGACGGCAAATGACCCGCAATTTTGGAAGGCATCGTATTGGAACAACCCCGAAAACGGAAGCCACGATTTGGGTGAATTTCCAATTGATTTAGGCGTTACCGGTTCGGACGCATGTGAAGGGCCATCCGGCATCGGTTATTTTTTATACCTTGATTTGGATGGCGACGGCATACGGGAAACGGTAGTGCGCTCGGACTTTTTCAACGAATTTCCAGGCGGTTTTTTGCGTTATAACAACCGAAGCGACAACTATACAGGTGGGGAATTGCGGGAGTTTGACCAGCGCGCCGTGCCTACAGATGAAAAATACCGCTTTACCATCCAGCATGTAATTGACGGGAATGTTCGGCATTCCTACCTGCGCTGGGCGACCAAGCAAAATCCGAATCAATTTGTCGTACCGCAATTGCCGCCCGGCGTGCATCGCATCCATTGGTGTATCACCGATAACTGTGGAAATATCGACACTTGTTACCATAATTTTATCGTGCAGGGCAACAAGCCGATTCCCAATTTTTCCGGCGTTTCTATTCGCTTTCCGGACGATATTTACCAGCAATGCCAGCCCGGCCAGCAGTTCGGCGTACCTAAAATTTCAAACCCGACGGAACGCCCTTTGACGATTACTTATGAGGATTCACCAACGGAGTTCTCGCCAAACTGTGTGGATTTTACACGCAAATGGTTGATTTATAATACGGAAACATTCAATCCGAATGTTGCGTACACTCAAATTCCCAACCCGAATCCCAAACCAATTGTAGCAAGTCCGGAAAATTTGGCAGGGCCGGTGCTTGGTCCAAGCGCCGCTTTATCGCCCTGGAATCCGAGTTTAGTCAAGCTCTACCCGACCGACGCAGCGGCTACCGATTACAGCACATTTTGGGATAAAAACGCCAACGCTTTTAAATACGACCAACGGATTCGGGTATTCGATATGGAAGCGCCTGACATTACGAATTGCCCAGCTGCGAATCTTGTATTAAACGATTCAACCGACAATGACCCCGCCTTGTGGAATGCCGATTATTGGGAAGATCACAGCACAGGGAGCCATGATTTGACGGAAACAACGCCCTCCATCAGTGTGCAGGGTTCGGATGTTTGTACAGGAGCAAATGTGCAATTCCGATACCTCTTATTTTTGGATTTGGATCAGGATGGCAAACCGGAAACCGTTGTAAACAGCAATGCAATCACAACACCCGGTTTTGTTTTATTTGGAAATATCAATACGCTGAATTATCAGGGTGGCGAACTGCGTAAATTCGATCAGCGCAACGTAGCGCCGGAAAAACTGTACCAATTCGGTGTGCGCCAGTCATTGGTAGGAAATGAACGCCGAGCTGAAATGATTTGGTATTCCGGTACGACGCCGCCCGTCACCGATGCGCCTGTTCAATTGCCGCCTGGCGCGCATACCATCAAATGGTTCCTTTCCGACGGCTGCGGCAATGAAAATTCATGCCAATTCGATTTAACTGTTCCGTTTGATTCCACCCCGATTGTACCGGTACACGACCTCGCGCGCTCAGATGCGCACCTGTACGCGCACCCGAACCCATTCCATGATAAAACCTTGATTGCGTTGAATTTATCCGAACCGGAAACCGTGGTTTTAAAGGTTTTTGACCAAACCGGACGCTTAGTATTACAACAAGAAAACCAGGTTGCAGCAGGCGCCCAACACATCCCGTTGAACCTGCCTGGCGAACCGGGTTTATTGTACGTCTCTGTCCAGTCGGCAAACGTTTTTTGGGTGCAAAAATTAATTCGGCAATAAAATAGGAACTATACGCCGCCGCAATCGGTTTTGTACAAATGATCTTGGCCATTCAAATCCAATTACACAAAACCTATTGCTTTGGCGTATAAACAAGTCCTCAGGCGTTTGGAAAACCGTAAAAACGTGTTAATTTTGCGGCCGATCTAAAACGTTTATGGTCCCATAGCTCAATGGATAGAGCACTTGCCTTCTAAGCAAGCGGTTACTGGTTCGACCCCAGTTGGGATCACTTTTTTCTTTCTCTTGGCGCTCCTACCGCCACAACAACCCCAGCATACGCGTACTCGTCTGTTCCCCCACAACACGCAGCTGATACGCCCCCGCCGGCACCCCATTCAATTCCGACAAAGTCAAGGTAGAAACCCGGTGTTTTTTTAAAGAAAAATGCGGCACGGGAAATTGGCGGCCTAAGCAATCCACCAACACAATGGATTGAATATTTTCTTTTATTTCTTTGAAAATCAAAAAGTTAAGCGAGTTTTTATCTGCATTAAACGCAAAAAAACCATCCTGGTGCGCGTCATTGGGTTCTTCGCCCAACCAATATCCGCCCAGACTCAGCCAGGCTTTAGCCATATTCGGCAGTCCGTATCCCCGCGCATTATCCGGTTCATTTGCCTGATCGGCAGATGCGTACACGGCATCTAATATTTCAGCGCCGGTTTTTTCCGGGTACGCGCTCCAAAGTGAGGCAATCGCGCCCGCGAGCATGGGCGAAGCTAAGGAAGTTCCGCTCGACAAACCCAGTTGCGTGCCCAAGTTTCCGGCCACCACCACCTGATCGCCCGGGGCGCAAAGGTCCGGTTTAATGCGGCCATCGGAAGTTGGTCCAAAGGAACTAAATCCGGCCTTTTTACCCGCTTGGTCTATGGCGCCCACGGCCACAATACCCGGCGCATCGGCCGGTACGCCCACGTAGCGCCAGGGTTCGTCGCCTGAATTTCCGGCACTGTTGCAGATAATCATGCCTTTGGTGGCCGCAATACTCGCCCCGCGCGAGCCGATGGCGGTACGTCCGTTTAATTGGGCAAAATTGTGGCTTAAAGTCGTGTCGTTAAAACTGGTATAACCCAAAGAGGCATTGATGATATCCGCCCCGATACTGTCCGCCCATTCCGCGCCGGCAATCCAGTTGGTTTCTTCCACCGGGTATTCGCCCGCCGTGTCTTCGGTTTTGAGCAAAAAATAGGTGGCCTTCGGGGCTGTGCCTACAAAATAGCCCGGAATATTAGCGCCCATGACAGACAATACCGAAGTGCCGTGCTGCGCACCTTCATAAATCGCCCGGTCGTGCTCCACAAAGTCCCAGCCGGGAATAAGCCGTTGCGTCAAGGCGATGCTGTCAAAAAACGGCATGGTATCCACATTGGTGAAACCGCCGTCCATCACGGCCACCCAAATATTGTCGCCGCGCACCCCGGCGTAATAGAGCAATTGCATGTTAAGTAGGCTGTTTTGCAAACTGCTGTAACCCATTTCTTCGGAGCCGTCGCCGGCCTTGGGGATTTGTTCCAGAGCAAGGCGTTTTTTAGGCGCTTTGTTGGGTATGTTTTTCGGAACAATGTGACGCCCAACGTATTGCACCGATTTTACAAAAGGCAAAACCCGCAATCCGGCGGCCGTAGCGGAATCGGCAATGACCGTGGCGGCGTTGAGCCAGCGGGAGGTATGGTGCATGATCGCGCCTTTTGCCTTGAGGCCATCCACGTAACGGGCATTCACGGGCAGGTCGTTCTCCACCACGGCGATGCCTGCGCGCGCGCGACGATCCAGCGCACGCGCGGACAAAAACTCCCAGGGACGGCAGCTGCAGTACGGAGAGTTGGATTTATCCTTGAATTCCACCCAATATTTGCCGATAATGGGCGGCTTTTGGGCTTGGGCGGAGATTTGGAGCGCGAGGAAAAAGGCGAATAAGAATAGATATTTCATGAAAATTGAACGGTTAGACCTCTAACCCCTGAAGGGGGATTGATCGCGGGAGCGGTTGATTATCAATATTTTATACTTTCAGGGCTTCTCAAAAATCTTGGCCATTTTAAATTGGGCGTTGCCCAATTCTAATGATTCCGCCCCTTTGGGGCTTTTCAATGCTTAGGCCAATGTCATTGCTCTGAATGGGGGATCGCGAAAAAGGTTGCTTACCAATATTTTACACAATAATTCCATCATTAGGGCAAACCCGTTGACCTAAAATCTTACCAAAGCCCCAAAGGGGCGCAATCAATAGAATTGGGCAACGCCCGATTAACAATGCGCAACACACATTAACAACGCCCAATTAACAATGTGCAACACCACATTAACAACGCCCAATTAACAATGTGCAACACCACATATTAACAACACCCGATTAACAACGCGTAACACAAATTAACAACGCCCAATTTATAAATCAATTCACCCCCGCAATGCCACCGCCACGCCTTCTTCCGCCGCAAAGGTATTCGGAAAAACGGCCCGCGCCTCCAACAAATGTTGTTCCGCATCTTTGTAACGCCCGGAAAAATGCCCGATTATGAGTTTTTTCACGCCCGCCTTTGTAGCAATCCCGGCTGCTTGCACAGCGGTGGAATGAAATGAAATTTGCGCCTCCGTTTCATGTTCAGCGGTAAAAGTAGCCTCGTGGTACAGTAAATCAACGCCCTGAACCAGCTCCGCAACCAATTCTGAGGGCGCGGTGTCGCTGCAAAACGCAAAAGACAAGGGCGCAAGCGGCGGCGTGGTCAACTGTTCATTCGGGATGGTTTCGCCGCTCGGAAGCGTCAGGTCATTGCCGGCTTTGATGCCTGGAATGTCTTTATAATCAATCTGATAGGCGTCAATCTGCGATTTAAGGATGTTGCGTAAATGCGGCTTTTCCCGAAACAACCAGCCGTTACAAAGCGTGCGGTGGTTCAAAGGAACTGACCAGACTTCCACGCGTTTGTTTTCAAACACTTTGGCCGAAACCGTGGCGTCAACTTCCACAATTTCAAGGGGATACGGCACGCGCACAGAACAAATACGAATCGTTGTTTCAAGCCATTCGCGCATACCCGGCGGCGCATAAATCGTGAGCGCTGCGGTACGGCCCTTCAGACACCAATTGGTAATCAAACCCAACAAACCAAAAATATGATCGCCGTGCAGGTGGGTAATAAATATCTCGTTGACCCGATCAATTTTAATATGATGATCGAAAATCTGCATTTGTGTGCCTTCGCCGCAATCAATCAGAAAGTAGTGGTTTTCAACCTGTAAAATATGGGCGCAATAATGGCGTCCGTGAAATGGGCCGCCGGAGGAGTTACCTAAAACTGTAAAAATCATATTCAAGCCAAGTTCTATTTCGGAAACACCACTTGTCCAATGCGGTTGGCCAAAGCGTTCCGCGTTTCGAGCAGTTTTTGCTGGATCTTCAAAAAACGCATCATTTCATCCATTTCCCCCGATTCGGAGGCCGCGCGCACACGGGCCTGGTTTATTTCGCACATTTTGGAAAGTTTGCCCAATTTAAAGCGGTCCAGCGCCTGCTTAGCATCAAGGTCGAAGTTTAGATCCGGCATTTCCTGGTTTTGCAAGGGATAATTCCACTTTTTCTCCCAGTTCGGCGATAATTCAAAAGGCGAACTCAACAAATTGATCGACAATTCGCTGATGTCTTTTTGCGCGTGGTTGATAAAAAAATGCTGGTCTACTTTCAATTCACTGCGCAGCAATTCAAGGCTGGCGCGGGCCACTTTTCCATACAGCGGGTTATCAAAGTTATCCAGCGACTCCTCAATATCGGTCAAAATGTACTCCGCCACGGTGATTTGATCTTCCGCCATCACCTGGCCGCCGTATTGAATCAGCAGGCGAATGATGTCTTTTTCCTGAAATTCGTCGCCGCGCAGCATCGGCCGCTCCTTGGGCTTGAACTGCGTAGATTCTTCGCCAGGGAAATCCGGATTGGGCGCCGGTTCTGCCGAATCCGAAGCCGCACTTGGGCTGCGCGCGTCTTTATCCGCCTTCTTTTTCAGGGCGGTCGTAATCAATTTGTTGATTTCACTGACCAGCGCCGTTTCATCCACTTCCAACAGGGCGCTACATTCCTTCAAATACAAACTGCGCTTGATCGGGTCCGGAATTTTGGAAATACTGGACACAATGTCCTTCACCAAAGCCGATTTTTTGATCGGATCGCCCTTGGTTTCTTCCAACAATAACTGCGCTTTGAAGAGGATAAAGTCCTTGGAGTTTTTGTCGGCGTATTCCCTAAACGCATCGCCGCCGTATTTTTGAACATAACTGTCCGGGTCTTCGCTGTCGGGAAGCAGCACAATCCGTACGTTCATGTCCTGCTCAAGGGCAAGATCGAGCCCACGCAGAGCGGCTTTGATACCAGCCGGGTCGCCGTCGTACAGGATTTTCAGGTTGGCGGTATTGCGTTTAATCAGTTGCAACTGTCCCTCCGTGAGCGAGGTGCCGCTGGAAGCCACCACGTTTTCGATGCCCGCCTGGTGCAGCGAAATCACGTCCATATAACCCTCTACCAGGATACATTCATCCAATTGACGGATGGCTTTTTTGGCTTGAAACGCGCCATAGAGGGTCTTATTTTTGATGTAAATATCCGTTTCCGGACTGTTTACATACTTGGGAATCGTTTTGTCGGTCGACATGGTGCGGCCGGCAAAGGCCGCCACTTTTCCCGACAAATTATGGATGGTAAACATCACGCGGCCCCGGAAAAAATCGCGGGTACCATCGGGGCTGCACAGGCCGATTTTCTTGAGCAATTCGATGGAATGCCCTTGCATGGCGGCGTGTTTCAGCATCAAATCCCGCTGATCGGGCGCATAACCAAGGCCAAAATTGCGGATGGTTTCTTCGCGTAAGCCCCGTTGTTTGAAATAGGACAGCGCTACCGACTTGCCTTCGTCGGTGCTAAACAGTTGATCCTGAAAGTGTTTGAGTGCAAAATCATTGACGATGTACAGCGAATCCGTGTACTGCTGCTCGGCCATTTGTTCGGGAGAGCGCACAATTTCCTGTAACTCAATGTTGTATTTACGGGCCAACCAACGCAGCGCATCCGGATACGAAAAACTTTCGTGTTCCATCAGGAACGTAACCGCGTCGCCGCCCTTGCCGCAACCGAAACATTTGAAGATGTTCCGGGTCGGATTCACGTTGAACGAAGGCGTTTTTTCGTTGTGGAACGGGCATAAACCAAGCAAGTTGATCCCGCGCTTGCGCAGGGTCACAAAATCCTCTACGACCTCTTCAATCCGGGTGGCGTCGAGTATTTCTTGTACTTGTTTTGGTGGGATCATGGTTCGGCATTAGCCCTCAAAGTGCAGTGAAATCGTCAGCGTATGAGACAAAACCTTTTCCAGCACGTTGCTTTGCTCCAAACGGTCGTTGAAAATCAGGACATTATTCAAGCCTTGCGAGATTTTCAACTCGGGTGAAAAGATAAAATATGGGAAAAAGAATTGAATACCTGCGCCATATTCCACTTGAAAATCGGTAGGCGCGATCTTTACCAAACCGGCAGACTGGCGGGTACGCGAGTCGCTGGCCACATCAAAAGAATATTTCACCCCTGCGATGACGAACAGGCGAAAATCGTGGTAAGGCGCCGATTTGTAACGCACTTGGAAAGGCAATTCCACCAAAACCGACTCGATTGGGCGGGCAACAATTTTGCCGCGCCCGCCTGCGGGTGCATAGCGGATGTTGTGTTCGATAAAGGAAAGGGTCGGCAGGAAACGAATGTCAAAAAACTCCCCGATTTTGAGGTTTGACACGATACCGAGGTTAAAACCGGGGCCTGTTACTGATTCTACCCGTGCAAATGAGTCATTCCGAATAAAATCTTTGGAATGGTAAATCCGGAAATCGCTTTGGTTATAGCCCAGGGTAATCCCGAAATAATATGGTTTCGATTGAAAGTCGAGGTAATTGACGTTAGAGCCTTGATTAAACTGGGCATATACCGCATTTGGCGCAAGCACGGCAAGCGCAAAAAGCAAAAATGCCGCACGAATCAGCGGGGCATTGAGGATTGAACGGAACATCCACGAAAGATTGTTTAAGTTGATGTTTATTTTTCTGCGCTGTAGATGGAGCATATTCCTAAGGTTAAGCGTTCGCATGTCGGGTTTCGGAAACCAGTTTTGGTCAAAATTGAAAGAAAAGCGTCGCCTTCCGGGAAAACCTGCACACTTTCAAACAGATACGTGTACGCCCGGACGTCGCGACTTGTTAAACGTCCGATGAAGGGTAAAACGTATTTGAAATAGGCATTGTATAGTTGTTTAAACGGAAAAATATGCGGTTTTGAAAATTCGAGGATCACAACCCGACCATTTGGACGCAAAACACGGGCCATTTCCGTCAAACCTTTTTCCAAATTTTCGAAATTTCGAACCCCAAAAGCCACCGACACCGCATCAAAACTATTATCTTCAAAACGCAGGTTTTCACTGTCGCCCGTTTCCAGGCTAATCACGTCGCTTAATCTCTGGTCTTTAATCTTTACCCGTCCGAAATCAAGCATTTGATTGGCAATATCAATCCCGATAATGCGATCCGGTTTCAGGATTTTGGCCATCAAAATAGCCACATCGGCCGTTCCGGTTGCCACATCCAGCACATTTTTTGGGGTCGGGGAACGCAAATACCCAATTGCTTTTTTGCGCCACGACACGTCAATTCCCAATGAAAGTACCCGGTTGAGCAAATCGTAACGCGGGGCAATTTTGTCGAACATTTGTTCAACTTCGGCTTTTTTGCCGTCGCCGGTGTTGTAAGGCTTTACTGTGGCTTGTTTTTCCATATCGATGATGCAAAAGTAAGAATAATGGTTGTCTGATCTCTGCCTTTCCCCGCTCCTAACCCCTGAAGGGGGAGTTATCCCGAAAAAATAAAAATCTTAGTTTTTCGGGATCAGTCCCACTTTAGGGCAATGTCGTTGAGTTAAGGATTTAAGATTACATGATTTAAGATTACATGAT
>JBAXTB010000155.1:0-12781 GCA_037130425.1 Bacteroidota bacterium | reverse complement strand
AAAAATTCAAAAGAAATAAGGGGCTTGGCTATGTTTTGCTTGGCGGGGCGATTGCTTCTTTGTGTTCCTGGAGCTATGTCTCGGCAAATTACATGGTAAAAAACGATGAATATGGCATAAAACCATTTTTAAAGTGGCAGCACTTACCCTTTTTAGGCGCTTATTTTGTTTGCTTTTATTCAAGTATACACCTGAATTTAAAGAGCGATTTGAATCTTAAAAAAGCGGTGCGTATTTATAACAGGTCGTAAATACAAAAAAAGCCTCGCCGGCGTTGCGCACGGGAGGCTCCGAAAACAATAAACAGCAGGATAATATCTTTACAACATCTGCTTGCGCAAAAGCAAAGCGCGGTCAATCAAGGGCATAGAAATAAACCCTTGCGGCAATACGCTACAAGCCGATGTTGGTTTTGAACTAAATTGGGAAAAGGAATTACACGTTGCTGATCTTCCGCACTACTTTGTACAAGCGCGTCGTTTCATTCACGTCTTCTTCAAAAGGATCGTTGTCAAAATAGTTGGCCGAAATCATTTTCAGGCGCGTGATGCGTCCGCGGTTGCTGAAAATCTTCTGCACATATTTTACCCAAACATTCCCGTTGCTGCGCACGGCATAAATTTCATTGTCGCGGATATCGTTGAGGTTTTCAACTGATTTGCACACTACAATATCGCCATGACGGATTACCGGATCCATAGAGCCTCCTTCAATCTGGAAGGCGACCAAACCTGAACCGCTTACACCTGGAATGGAGAAATAGGTATTGTCTTCCGATGCTTCTGCGCCCACTGTGCTACCGGCAAATGCGCGGATGGTGGTGAACATAATATTGCCGCCATTGAGACCGGCCGGCAATTTATCACCAGAAAAGGCATCGCCAGGTAAGTCGAATCCAAACGGATTGCCGATGCCGTGTAACATCCAGGCTTCGTTTATTTCATAAGCCCGGCAAAAGGACTGCGCCTGACCGTAGTCGATGACGCGTTTGCTGTCCATATTCAGAAAAGCGCGGATAATGTGGCCGTACGCCTTGTTGCCCAATACCTTTTCAGCCACGTCCCCGACGCCTTTGCCTCCACGGTCATTTTTTACGATCGCACCACGGTCTTCCAGCAATTTGAATGCATCGATAAACCGCTTATTGAGCTCAATTCTGTCTTCCTTAATCATGGCCCGTTTGTTTTAATGAATGATGATAAATGTTTTTCAAGCGTTATTCAAGTCGTTTGACAGTGCAAATTTAAAACAAAGAGTTTTTAAAAACAAAAAATGTCAAAGATTTTTTTAATCTTTTTTTCGTGCCTGTCTTTTTATTTTGCCTTTTCGTTTGACTATCAAGGAGTTAAGTGCAAAATCTTTTTGATTTTTTGTTGCAACAAATACAGATGAAACAATATTGTGCAGAGGTCATACCTTTATCGTTTCATATTTTTTTGTACTTTTGTTGTTCTTATGGGTATTGTAATATCGCTACTGAATCACAAAGGCGGGGTCGGCAAAACGACCAGCGCTATTAATATCGGCGCCGGTTTGGTGGAACTGGGCAAAAAGGTGTTGCTGATCGACCTTGATCCGCAGGCCAACCTGACCATTTCATTGGGCATCCCGCGCCAACGCATCACCATATATGAAGCCTTGCGCGGCGAAGGGGAACTGTCGCCGTACACGCACAAGCCAAATATGGACGTTATTACGTCGTCGCTTGATCTTTCGGGCGCCGAAATGGAACTGATTAACGAGGCTGGTCGCGAGTTTATCCTGCGCGAACTCATCAATCAGGTGGCCGACGATTATGATTATGTCCTCATCGACTGCCCTCCTTCGCTGGGTTTGCTCACGCTGAATGCCCTGACCAGTAGCCGTTATGTGCTCATTCCGCTGCAAACGGAATTTTTGGCTGTACAAGGATTGGCCAAAATCAAGCAAGTGATTGATAAGGTAAAAATGCGCCTGAACAAGCAACTCGAAATGGGCGGCGTGATCGCTACCATGTACGACAGCCGCCGGGTACTGAACCGCGACGTGGTGGACACGATCCACAAATACTTCGGCGATAAAGTGTTTAAAACTTATATTCGGGACAATGTAGCGCTGGCTGAGGCGCCCGCGCAACGAAAAGATATTTTTGATTATTTACCCAAAAGCCCTGGTTCGGTCGACTATCTGTCGCTGAGCAAGGAAATCCTGGAACGCACACAATGAGTAAGAAAAAATTCTCTCAGGGGTTAGACGATCTGTTTCAAGACGTCGAATCGGGGCAGGACGTCGCGCATCCAGCCGCAAGCACACCGGCAGAACGCAAGGTGGCGCACAAGAATTTTATGTCCGATCTCGACGCGCTGTTGCAGGAGGCGCTGGAAGAAAGCCTCGAAAAATACGAGTCTAAATCGACGGGCAGCAACAAAAACCGTATTTCAGCCGAACAACAACCGGCCCGTCGCATGACCGGGCTTGATTCTTTAATTCGCCAAACAATTGATGTACAAGAAGTTACATCTGATGAAATATTGGGCAAAAAACGCCTGACCGTAGCCGTCGACCGCACGCAATTGGACAAACTCAAACTGATTGCCCGGCTGGAAAATGCTTACCTCAAAGATTTGTTAGTCGGCGTGATTGACGAGTATATTAACGATTATAAACAGCAAAAAGGGATCGAACTTTAAAGGTGTGTCCTTGATTGCCGCGCGCCATGCAGGATTTCCGTTTATTTTACAACCAGCACATTTATCCTGAATTGTTGCACCTGGAGCAACGCCGCCGCCGCTTGGTGCGCTTGTTACTCATGTCGGGCGTACTGTTGGCAAGCGTTGTGGTGCTATCTGTGCTGATCGATGTTTTCCTCGTTACCCTGCTGCTCATGATTCCGGTGGGCATTTGGATTGCTTATATTACGTTTCGGATTCAGGTATTTTTTCAGGAGTTCAAGCCCCGAATTGTGGGTTTGATCCTTGATTTTATTGACAACGACGTTAATTATACGTTTAAAGGGTATAAACCCAAAGGCATGATTCCCCCGGCGGCTTTTTTGGAAAGCAAGATTTTTACCGTCGCCGACGACTATGAGGGGGAAGACTTTATTGAAGGCATGGTGCGCGAAACGCCGTTTCAACTCAGCGAACTGCGGGTGAAGGAATTTTCGGAAGTGCGCAACCGGCTCGACTATGTGTTCAAGGGCATTTTTCTCATCGGCGATTTTCAGCGGGCCGATATGCACGGCGGGGTGTTGATTTTGCCCGACGCTTATCGCAAGTACCTGATTCGCAGTGAAAAGGCCTTTCACCTGATCGGCGGACGGCGGGTGAAGGACAATTTGTTGCCCGAATTTGAGGCTTTTTTTGATACCTACGCCACCAAGGATGTGCGCATTAAAGACGTGATTTCCACCGATTTACAACGGGAAATTCTGATGTTCCGGATGCAATTTCAAAAAGTGAACCGCGACAAGGAAATTTACTGTTCTATCATCGGCGATAAAATTTACCTCGCGCTCACGCAGGACAAGGATCTGCTGGAACCCTCGCTCTGGGGTACCAATGTGCATTTTGAAGTGGTGCGGGAAATTTATGGGGATATTCGGATGCTGTTGGAGGTGGTGAAAGGGGTGGATGTGATGAATTAGGGGTGGAGGGCCTCCTCTTCATGGGCCAATTCAAAAAAGCCAGGGTTTGGCAGGATGCAATAGCCTTAACAGAAAAATTGATCGAACAACTGAGATTCCCGGCATTGCGCAGGATTATGCATTGAAAATCAAATTCGAACTACCCTTATGCTCGACGTCAAAACCTACTACGACCATACCCGTTTTGATTACCGCCTGATTTGGGGCAGCCGGAAAAACTTAGCCGTGCATTTCGGGTTTTACGACGAACATGCCGATAAGCACCACCACGCCGTAAATAATACAAACCGCGCGATGGCGGATTTGGCCGGGGTACAGGCGGGCGAACAGGTGCTCGACGCCGGTTGCGGCATGGGAAGCGCCTGTTTTTGGCTGGCTGAACACCGTCAGGCGCATGCCACAGGGATCAGTATTGTGGAAAGTCAGATTGCCGATTGTTTACGCGCCCGCGACAAGCGCCCGGCCGCGCAGGTGGAATTTTTAACCGCCGATTATTGCCATACCCCGTTTCCGGATGCCACGTTTGATGTGGTTTGGGCTTGTGAAAGTGTTTGCCACACCCCAAACAAGATTGATTTTTACCGGGAAGCGTTTCGCGTACTAAAACCCGGCGGCCGATTGGTGATGGCCGAATACCTGCGCATGGCACGGCCAACTACTGAAACAGGTGAAATATTGCTTGAAAAATGGCTGCGCCCCTGGGCGATCCCGGATATTGACACTTCCGAAGAGCACAAAAAACATGCATTGGAAGCCGGATTCAGCGCCATTGAAATCCGGGACGTGACGCCAAATGTGCGGGTTTCGCTGCGAAATTTGCATGAATTGTGTACAAAATGGCTGCCTTACGGCAAAATCATGCATGCGATGCGCATCGTCAATGACATTCGCTTGAACAACGTGCGCGCCTCCATTGCACAATTCGAAGCCTTGAATGAGGGCGCCTGGTTTTACGGCATGGCCCTCGCGCACAAAGCCTCAGAATAATTTTAGTTGCTCGCCGGCTGGCAATAACTGAAAGGTTTTGCGATGATACGGCGTGATCCCGTGTTGCCGAATGGCTTCCCGATGCGCCAGGGTGGGATAGCCCTTGTTTATATTCCAACGATAGGCCGGAAACTCCTCGTGAATCTGCGCCATGTACGCGTCGCGGTGGGTTTTGGCCAAAACAGAAGCCGCCGCAATAGAGGCGTATTTTCCATCGCCTTTTACCACAGTCAAATGCGGAATTTGCCCATACGCCGTAAAACGATTCCCGTCGATGAGTAAAAACTCCGGCGTTTGAGATAAGGCGGCCACGGCTCGGTGCATCCCGGCAATAGAGGCTTTTAAAATATTGATCTTGTCGATTTCTGGCGCATCCAAAGCGGCAACAGCCCACGCAAGGGCTTCTTTTTCAATGACTTCGCGCAATACATCCCGTTGGTGTTCTGTAATTTGTTTGGAATCATTCAGCAAGGGATGGTAAAAATCTTTGGGCAGAATAACCGCCGCCGCAAACACCGGTCCGGCCAAACAGCCCCGACCCGCCTCGTCGCAGCCGGCTTCCAGCAAATCAGGATGGTGGTATGGCAACAATGGCATGGCGGGCGTTTAGTTTCCTAATGTACGCAAAATCGCCACAAAACCGCCGCCCGGCGCCATTTTGGCTGTAATTTGATCGCCACTTTTAATATGACCCGTGCGATGCCTATAATCCTGCGCATTGCGGTCAGCGTTGATACCGTCTTCAAACCATTCGATCTCATACGCGCCCGCAGGTAAAAAACGAGTGTCGAGTTGCAGGGTACGGGGCGTCCAATCGGTCATGGCGCCGAGGTACCAAAGGCCGTCGGCGGCTTGTCGGGCAATGGCTACATAATCGCCGGCCACCGCATCAAGGGCAACCGTTTGTTCCCAAACCGAGGGCACTTTTGACAAAAATTGAAGACTTTCAGGTTCTTTTTTATAGTTTGTGGGGCTATCGGCCAGCATTTGCAGCGGACTTTCAAACACCACGTATTTGGCTAATTCATGGCAACGCGTGCCCAAAGAGGCCGGGCGGTTCCAGGAGGGCGACCAATCATTGCGTTGGCTGTTGAGCATCGCGCCCGGCGTATAGTCCATCGGACCGGCCACCATACGGGTAAACGGCAGGGTTACGTTGTGCTCCGGGTCGATCTTTTTGTTCGTATCCCACGTGCTGTTTTCCAAGCCGTACACGCCTTCAAAACTGAGCACATTGGGCCAGGTACGGTGTAGCCCGCTGGGTTTGTAGGCGCCGTGAAAATCAAGCAGCAAGTGGTTGGCGGCGCATTTTTCGGCCATGCGCCAGTAGTATTGCACCATTTCCTGATCGTCGCGCTGCATAAAGTCGATTTTCAGACCCTTGATGTCCCATTTTTTTAGCTTGGGCAACAATTCATCAAATTGCCGGTCGATGCTAAGCCAGGTGACCCAGAGGATAATACCCACGCCTTTTTGTTTGCCGTAGGCGGCCAACTCGTCCATGTTTAATTCCGGTACAACTTGATTAAGATGAGCCGGGTCGCACCAGCCTTCGTCGAGGATGATGTATTGCAAGCCGTTTTCAGCGGCAAAATCAATAAAATACTTGTAGGTAGCCGTGTTAATACCAGCCCGAAAATCGACTCCGGACAGGTTGAGGTTGTTCCACCAATCCCAGGAAACCTTGCCAGGTTTGATCCACGACGGATCGGCGATGCGGCTGGGTTCGGCCAATAAAAACGGCATTTGATTGTTCAGCAAATCAACATCTTTGGCCGAAACTAAGAACAAACGCCAGGGGAAACTGCGCGTACCTTTTACATTTTTGGCCAAAAACGCCTCGCGGTCGGTGGGCTGCATGTCTCTATCGCCCTTTTCCACCAAATATTTGGGGTATCGCGGAAAAATACCGCGCAAATTTCCATTTTTCCCATTGATGCCACTTAGCCACAAGCCCGGATAATCCTGCAAATCGGTTTCCGTGAGCAGGATTTTGATACCGTCTTCCAACTGAGCCAACGCCGGCAAACTGGCCATCTTTGTTTCGTTGATTTCATCGGGCCGGAGCCGCAAATATTGGCGCTCGTTGTGGGAGTAAAACCCGTCTTCCTGCGGATAAAAATAGGATAAACAGCGCTTTGGACGAAACGCAAACGTTTCATCATTGACCTGAATATTATCCTTAAAATTGGTAAAAAACCGGTACGCAACCCCTTCGTTATAAGCCCGAAAAACAAGTCCCCAATCGCCTTTGCATTTGATTGTCAATTCGTTGTACACATCCGAAATGCTTGCGCTTTTTTGATGCACCACCGGTTTAACCGTCCCGACCACCGTGTTGGTTTCCGTTTTCAGCACGGTCGGCATTTGGCCTAATACACCGATGCCTTCTACGCTCATGGTAATCGGCGCGGCGTCGGTTAGCGCCAGGTTGTTGCGGAACAGTTGCCAACTCACACGGGGCGTCGTTTCGATTTCAAGGCGCAACAACCCGTCGGGGGAAGTGAGGGTGTAGTTGGATTGCGAGAAAAGCGCAAGGGGAAACAGCAGGAGAAAAAAGACGGTGTTTTTCATACAATGGTATTCAGAACGATAAGGTAACGTGCGGTTTCTGCCAAATAAAAAGTTGAGATCGTGCCTAATTAAGGCTGTCTCGTAAGTAGTTTTTTAGGCAACATGAGGATCGTTCGCAAAATATTATTCTGGTGACCGCGCGTATTGTCGGGGTGACTGATAGTCACACCGACAATTAGGCATGATCTTGACTTTTTATTTGGCAAAAAATTTCATGTTGACTTGCGATACAGTCTTAATACGCTCGGTCATCCGAATAATATTTTGCGAATCACTCCTCCTTTAACAATTTTACCAATATTCCCGTTTTCATCCGAGGCTCAAAATACGTGCTCTTGGGCGGCAGGCTTTCCCCAAGATCTGCCAGGCCCATCATGTCGTCAATATCCACCGGGTACAGCATAAACCCGATCCGGTCCTGGCTGGTACCAACTGCTTTTTTGATGCCTTCAATGCCTTTACTGCCTTCCACGTAGGTGATGCGCGTATCCGTGCGCACATCCGTGATGCCAAACAGGTCGTGCATCACTAATTCATTGAGGAGGTTGGCGTCCAGCACCACGCGGCCTTCGGGATAACGCGTCAGGAATTCCTCTTTCAAAGTCAGGCTATACCATTCTTTGTGGGCAAACATGATGATTTCATGCTTTACAACCGGTTTGCGGGCGCTGTCCAAACGTTTCAGGTGAAATGACTGCGCCATAAGGATCACTGCATTAATCGGATTAATATGTTTGAAGCCGGAAACAACGCGGTTGTAATCGAGAATATCCAGCTGGTCTACGGCGAAAAAGGCGCAAAACAAGTGGTTGAAATCGTACTCCGGACTTTTGTCTTTCAGCCGTTCGTGCAGCATGGCCACGGTGGTGGTGCGGTGGTGGCCGTCGGCAATGTACACGCCATGTATATTTTCAGTAAATAAATCTTGTAGCGTGCGAATATCGTCCGGGTCAGTAACCGTCCAAACCCGCTGCGTTTGTTGGTCCCGCACAAATCGGGTCGTAAACAAGGGCTGGTTGTTTTCGGAATACTGTTCAAGCCAGCGGGTAATTTCAGGTACGCTTGGATAAGTGAGCAAAACCGGTTTCAACACGGCATTCCAGCGCAAAAACAATTGCATTTGCTCGTGTTCGCGTTCACTGAGGGTCTTTTCGTGTTTTTTGACTTTACCCGCAAAGAAATCCTCCACTTCATTCAGGCCGATCAGGCCGGTATGTTTGCGATCTTTTGTTTCAATTTGGTAAATATACAAGGCATCCTGGGGCATTTTTTCAAAAAAGCCCGATTCCTTAAACTCCCGAAAAGAGTCTTTAGCATCAATGCAAAATACGTCGGGAGAGGCAATAAAGTCGAAATTCGGGTACAAAGCCCGAAACGGTTTTAGTTTCATGTACGGCGCGCGGTTGTGGCGGGCTAAAGGTACTGCTTTTCGAAAACCTGACCCATTCGGTTTTTTGCTGAAAAATGCAGATGATCTACGGTATGTATCGTTAAACGCCACCCATGAATCATCCCGATATTTTAGCGATGACCCACGTTGGGCGGATAAATCGGACAATTCACAGTATATTTCGCCCGCCGGTCAATAAATTTCCGTTTTTAACGATAATATTGTCAGTCCGTTCATCCGATAATAAATTTTTGCCCCCCAGCCGATCACAACAACATGAATTATTCGATTTCCGCCTTTGTTTTTCTTTTTACAACAATTTCCTTTTCGGTATCTGCCCAATCCGTTACCGAACTCGAAGCGCGCCTGAAACGCGCCAACAATAAAAACGACAAACTGACCATCAGTATGCAACTTGCTGATAAACTGATGGCTACCAGTCCGGCGAAGGCCGCCGATTATGCCCAACAAGCCACTCAACTTGCGGTGGAAGTGGGCGATAAACACAAAGAAAGCGACGCGTCATTTGCCAGCGCCGACGGCATGTACCGCGCCCGCAATTACAAGGAGGCTTCCACGCGTTTTAACCGCGCCTGGAATACGGCCCGCAATTACGGTTTCAAGGAGGTGGCGCTTAACGCTTCCGAAAAATTGCAGGATATTTCCTTGAAACAAAATGACTACAAGGAAGCGCTTAAATGGAGCCGCGAAACCATCAATTACCTGAAAGATGCGGGCGGCAGCGCTCGAAGCGGCGGCGATGCGCAACGCAAAATTGAAAATCAACTCGCCACGGCACAAAATGAGAACCGGCTGCTGAAGGATCGCCTGGCGCAACTATCCGGGCAAAGCCAGAACTTAGCCACGACCTACGAAGAACAGCTCAAGCAGGTGCAGGCCAAATCGCAGGAAGTATTGAGCCAAAAGGACGCCGCACTAAACCAAATTTCCCAGGAAAAACAACACGCCGATTCTTTAATTCGGTACAAAGCCCGTCAATTAGATTTTTTAACCAGGGAACAGATCATTGATTCGCTGGAGAAAAAAGAACAGCTGTCGCAAATTCAGGAACAAAAAACAAAACTTGCCGAGGCTGAACTGGCGCAGAAAAAAAGCGATTACCTGCAAAATATCCTGGGTCTTGTGGTTGGATTTGCCTTTGTTTTGGCGGGCCTGTTTTATGCCCGCTACCGCTCCAAACGCCGTACCGCCAATGAACTGGCGCAAAAAAACGTACTGGTACAAGAAGAACAAAAACGCAGCGACGCTTTGTTGCTCAATATTTTACCGCCGGCCATCGCGCAGGAATTAAAGGCTCGAAACAAAGTAGCCGCTAAAAAATACGATAAGGCCACGGTCATGTTTATCGACTTTAAAGGCTTTACGAATGTGGCGGAAAAACTGAGTCCGGAAATGCTGGTAGAAGAACTTGATTTCTGTTTTTCCAACTTCGACCGCATCATCAGCCAATACCGCATTGAAAAAATAAAAACCATCGGCGACGCGTACATGTGCGCGAGCGGCCTTTCGGACATGAACGCCAGCCCTTCCGATATTGTAAAAGCAGCCCTTGAAATTCAGGACTTTATGCTGGCCCTTAAAGCCGAACGCCTGACGCGGGGTATGCCGTTTTTTGAAGCGCGGGTAGGCATTCACGTCGGCCCGGTGGTGGCCGGTGTGGTGGGCGCAAAAAAATTCGCTTATGATATTTGGGGCGACACGGTAAATATTGCTGCTCGCATGGAAGAAGCCTGCGAAACCGGACAGGTGAATGTGAGCGAAGACGCTTACTGGCTTGCCAAATACGAATTCGAATGGCAACACCGCGGCAAGGTGGCCGCCAAAAATAAAGGTATGATGGACATGTATTATGTCAAGTCTATGAAAGTTTAAAACCATGTTCTTCCGGCGGCTATATTATTCATTTCCAGTGCGTTTGCTGGTACTCCACTTTCGCAATCACTTGGTAATGATTTGCTTATGGCTGGTGCTGGGACTTCTTTCTACTGGTTTGCTGGGCCGTTTTTTTGGGATGCACTACCTGATGCTGACGCCGGAGTATCGCGGAACGGTTGATTTTTGGAGTTTTTTGATTGCAGGGGCTGCTTTTGGCGCCTTTGTGATGATCTGGAACTTGACAAGTTATCTGTTGTGCGCCAGCCGATTCCCGTTTTTGGCCACGCTTGATGCGCCGTTTACAAAATTTAGTATCAATAACAGCATAATCCCGCTTAGTTATTTGGCAGCCTGGTTGTCGGCTACCATTTGGTTTCAATGGCACGACGAACTTACGGCCACCGAGGCCATTTTCTGGAACGTGTCGGGTTTTCTGATTGGGACAGCGGTAATGATGCTGTTGATTGCAGGTTATTTGAGTTTTACCAATAAGGATATTGGCGCTTTTTTAAGGCCCGCTAAATTTATCCCACGTCCGGGTGGTCGGATTTTAGCGCCCGGCCAACGCATTCCGACCCTTTGGGAAATCAAGGTCGGCGCGACCCGTTGGCGGGTGGATACCTACCTGAATGAACGCCTGCGCCCGCGTTTGGTGCGCAGTGTGGCGCATTACAACCAGGATATATTGGAAGCCGTTTTTCGTCAAAACCACTGGAATGCCGTTGTTGTTCAATTAATTGCGGTGTTGTTGTTGATGGGCTTGGGCATGTTTATGGAAAGCGAATGGGTGCGTATCCCTACGGCGGCTTCTTTATTTTTATTGACAAGTATGGCAATGGCCACGTTTGGCGCTATTGGTTTTTGGTTTCGTCAGTGGAGCACGGTGGTGTTTATCGCGTTGTTGGTATTGGTCAATTTTTTTACCGGCATCGGTTATTTTAATTACCGCAATCGGGCATACGGACTGGATTATCGGCAGGAAAACCGTGTTGCCTACACCTATTCGGCTTTGGAAAAACTCTGTTCCCGGCAAAATATGGCGCGTGATCGGGCCGAAACCATCAAAATCCTTGAAAAGTGGCTGGCTAAAAATCAAACGCCCGAACGTCCCAAACCCAAAATGGTATTTCTCTGCGTAAGCGGCGGCGGGATGCGCTCGGCCTTGTGGGTGATGCAAACGCTTCAACAAACCGACCGTTTGATGCATGGGCGCTTGTTGAAACAAACCATGCTCATTACCGGAGCGTCCGGCGGCATGTTGGGCGCGGCCTACGTGCGCGAGTTGTACCTGCGCAAGCAATTAAAGGAAAACGTCTCGCCTTATGACACTTCAGCCATTCAGGGTATGGGCAAAGATTTGCTTAATCCGGTGAGTTTTGCCATCCTTTCCAACGATATTTTTTTCCCGATGACCAGTTTTAAGTCGGGCAATTTTTCATACCCCAAAGACCGTGGGTATTTGTTTGAGCATCAGTTTAATGAAAATTGTCGGGGCCAAATGGGTCGACGCTTAGGCGAATACCGCGCACCTGAAGCCGAAAGTCTGATTCCAATGATGTTGCTATCGCCCTATATTATCAATGATTCAAGGCGTTTGCTGATTAGTCCGCAAAATGTTTCGTACCTGATGCGGCCGCCGGGGGCCTACAATGTAGCGAATCAAGCGGAAGTCGACGGCGTGGATTTTGAGCGCTTATTTGCTGCGCAAGATGCTGACAGTCTGGCCTTTACAAATGCCTTGCGCATGAACTGCACCTACCCGCTGATCCTGCCGAATGTCTGGCTGCCCACCACGCCTTCGCTTGAAATCATGGACGCGGGCGTGCGCGACAACTACGGTTTGGGGCTGGCAACCCGTTTTGCGCAGGTTTTTCGATCCTGGATTGAAGAAAACACGAGCGGGATTGTGTTCGTGCAAATTCGTTGCTGGGAAAAGGTAGACCCGATCATCAGCAGCGATACCAAAGGCATTTTTGAAGCGCTGTTGACGCCCGCCACCGCCGCCGGCAATATCACGTCCATTCAGGATTTTGAACAAGACAATGCCTTGGGTTTGCTCAGCGATTTGTTCGGCAAACAACGCGTGGATGTGGTGCGTTTTACCTACCGCCCGGTGCGCAAACAACGGGAGGCGTCCTTGAGCCTGCACTTGAGTCGGCGGGAAAAAATTGATTTGTTGGAGTCGTATTTTTCGGCTTCTAATATGGCGAGCGTGAAGGCGTTGCAGCAGATTTTGGGGAAATAGGCTGTGTGTGAGGGGATGGAACGCAGATGACGCAGACCCTTCCAGGGCGCAGATTTAAAAGGAT
>JBAXTB010000154.1:0-12801 GCA_037130425.1 Bacteroidota bacterium | reverse complement strand
ATCTTCGTTCCGAGATGTCACCTCCTCCTTTGGTCGGAGATGACACCTCTCCACTAAGGCTTTAATTGACGGCATTGGACGCATGATTTCAGTTTTTTATTTGGCAAAAACATCACATTGTTTTATTTATAATGCCAATATCGGTTTCACCTGCATCCCAGCAGGCCATCCCAACGTAGCCGCTTCCTCTGTACTTACTTTCCAGATCAACGATTTTAACAGCAACAACACCGCCGGTACCTCGCTTTGTCGGATCCCGATTTCAAGCAAACCCGCGTCGTCATACACCTCGCGTACAATGTTGATGCCCATTTTTTTTACGGCGTTCATTATATCCGGCATCAAGGCGTAATCAAAACGGACATCAAAAAAGTCCTGCACGATTTTTTCCACAATCACGGCTTGTCGCAGCGCTTCAGCCGCACTTTCCCGGTAGGCATTAATCAGGCCGGAAGTACCGAGCAGGGTACCGCCGAAATAGCGCACTACCACCACCACCACATCCGTCAGGCCGAATGAGTCAATTTGCCCCAAAATCGGTCGCCCCGCCGTGCCGCTTGGCTCGCCGTCGTCGTTGGCCCGGTGCCGGCTGCCGTCGGGGTCAAAGCGCCAGGCAAAACAATGGTGCCGGGCCTTGAAATGCTCCTTGCGCAATTGTTCCAGATGCACAAGCGCCTCCTCTTCCGTACGCGCGGGGTACGCGTAAGCAAAAAATTTGCTGCCCCGATCCTTAAATTCTCCAATAGAAGGCGCGGCAATTGTGCGAAAAGCATCGTTCATGGAGCAAAGTTGGGGCCTATTTGCGCTTGGGTGGTTGCGCCGCATCATTGTTTTTCTTAAACTTGCACTGCTTTTTAGCAGAATGTTTTAAAAACCTCAATTTTTAATCTTTAATCAACATCAAAATGCGCGAATCATTCCTGCACTACGTGTGGCGTACCCGACGTATCGACACACGCAGGCTTATTAGTACCACGTTCCAACCCGTCGAAATCCTCGATCCCGGCGAATACAACACCGATGCCGGTCCCGATTTTTTTAACGCCCGCATCCGAATCGGCGACACCGAGTGGGCCGGCAATGTTGAAATGCACGTCAGGGCGTCCGAATGGGACCAACACGGGCACCAACACGACCGTGCTTATGACAATGTAATTCTGCATGTCGTTTATGTAGAAGACAAAGCCATCTACCTCCCTTCCGGCGAACGCCTTGTTTGCCTTGAAATCAGGGATCGAATTCCAATGAAACTGATGGAGAAATACCGCGACCTGGAACAGACTCAAACCTGGATTTCCTGCGCGCCGTTTCTACGCAAAGTACCCGAAATTATCCGTTTAAACTGGCTCGACCGCATGTTGGTAGAGCGGCTGGAGCAAAAAACCGAGGCCGTTGCACGGGTTTTAAAAGCCGTAAACCAGCATTGGGAAGAGGCGTTTTACCGCTTGTTAGCCCGCAGTTTTGGTTTAAAAGTCAATTCCGATCCGTTTGAAAGCCTCGCGCGTTCTATTCCATTGAATGTGATTATTCGGCATAAAAACAGCCTTTTTCAAGTAGAAGCCTTGCTTTTTGGTCAATCCGGCCTGCTTTCGGATGAATTTAAAGACGAGTATCCGCAGGCTTTGCTTAAGGAATACAAGCACCTGGCGCTCAAATACGGATTGACGCCTCTACAAGCCAAACACTGGAAATTTGCGCGTTTGCGGCCTGCCGGTTTTCCAACGGTGCGCCTGGCGCAGTTTGCCGCGTTTTTACACCAATCGGAGCATCTTTTTAGCCAGGTTTTGGAAGCGCCCAATGCGCGTAACCTGGAACATTTGTTTTCCGTGCAGGTCAGCGCGTACTGGTTGGATCATTTTCAGTTTGATAAACCGTCTATCCATGCGCCCAAAAACTTAGGCCGCGACTTTGTGGATGTGTTGATCCTGAACACCATTGCACCCGTGCTGTTTTACTACGGCAAATCAAAACAATTGCAGTCGTTTCAGGACAAAGCATTGCGTTTGCTGGAATCCTTGCCGCCCGAATCCAACAACATTTCCGAAGGTTGGGCCGCGCTGGGCGTCAAACCCGTTACGGCGTATCAATCGCAGGCTTTGTTGCAGTTAAAAAATTGCTATTGCGACGAAAAACGTTGTTTTGACTGCGCCATCGGAAATGCGATTTTAAAATAGTTAACAGCGATCAAGACCTTCCAGCAACACTGTGCAGGCTTGCCGAATTTCTACCTCCGTAATGGTTAGCGGCGGCGCAATGCGCAGGCTTTGGTCGTTAAACAGGAACCAATCGGTGATCACGCCGTTGTCGAGGCAATGGCGAATCACCGATTGTACCCTGGCTGCATCACCTAAATCGACCGCAAACCAAAGTCCGGCGCAACGCAGGGATTTGATGGCCGGATGTACCAGCAATTCCTTGAAAAGTCGTTCTTTTTCAGGCACTTGCGCAATTAAATCGGATTCGAGCAACACCTCCAACGTCGCAAGCGCGGCGGCCGCGCACACGGGATGGCCGCCAAAGGTCGTAATATGTCCCAGCACCGGATCGTGGCTCAAGGCCTGCATGATGCTTTGCGGCGCGATAAATGCTCCGATTGGCATCCCGCCGCCGAAACCCTTGGCGAGCAGCAGAATATCGGGTTTGATGTTAAAATGTTGAAAGGCAAAGAGTTTCCCCGTGCGCCCGTAACCCGCCTGAATTTCGTCAAGGATCAACAAAGCGCCGGTTTCATCGCAGCGGCGGCGCAGGGCCAGCAGCCATTCGGGGCGGGGCGGGATTACCCCGGCTTCTCCTTGTATTGTTTCCACAATAACGGCGGCGGTTTCAGCGGTAATGACGGAAAGGCTTTCGTCGTCGTTAAAGTGGATGTGGCGAATGCCAGGGAGCAAGGGCTGGTAGGCTAAGGTAAAATCGGGCGGATCCATCAGACTGGCTGCGCCCTGGGTACTGCCGTGGTAGGCGTTGCGGCAGGCCACGATTTCGTAGCGACCGGTGTAACGCTTGGCCAATTTCATCGCGCCCTCTGTGGCTTCCGTGCCTGAATTGACCAAATAAACCGAATCGAGGCCCGGCAATTGCGCGGCCAACAGGCTTGCGAGGCGCACTTGCGGATTTAAAACGAACTCGCCGTAAACAAGCGTGTGCCAAAATTGGTTTAGTTGATGTTCAACTGCTTGTTGAATATACGGATGTCGATGCCCTAACACGCTCGGACCAATGCCGGCAATGAGGTCGAGATACTTTTTTTCGTTTTCATCGTATAAATAAAGACCTTCGGCTCGTTCAATGTGCAAAGCCAGGGGCGCGGGTGAAGTTTGAGCGAGGTGGCGCAAGAAAAGTTGCCTTTGGTTGATGAAGTTGCGCTTTTCGGGCATATTTTTGTCTGGTTCGGTACGCACAGTGATAAATTTTTTTGGAAATCCAAATAATGCGCAAATATTTGCTCTAAATAGGAAAACTTCCCCATCTATGACTGCCAAATCTCTGATTGCTTATGATATTCCTGCCGTGTCCGTCGACCAGACGGGCCGGGATGCGTTCCACATGCTGAATGACTACCACGTGCGGCACCTGCCGGTGGTGGACGGTCGTTTGTTGGTGGGCATCATTTCAGAAGAAGATATTTTCAACCATAAATTGTACGAACCGATTCGGGAATACGATTTTTCCATGCTGCGCCGGTATGCGGTAAAGGAAAACGAACATATTTTTGAAATCATGCGTGTGATGGCCGACAACCGTTTGACCGTGATTCCGATTGTGGACGACGAAGGGAATTATCTGGGCCTGGTTTCACAAAACGACCTGTTGCGTTACTTTGCCAGTTCGGCCTCTTTTACCGAATCGGGTGCAGTGCTGGTGCTGGAAATGAACCGGCGGAACTACTCCATGAGCACCATCGCACGGATTATTGAAGAAGAGGACGTTAAAATCCTGAATTCATTTGTCACGACCGGAACCGATCCTGATACGATAGAACTGACGCTCAAACTCAACCGACACGACCTTGGCAGGGCCATTGCATCCTTAGAGCGCCACGAATATGACGTCAAGGAGACGTTCGGAGAGTTGGAATATGCCGACAATTTGAAGGACCGCTATGAGTCCTTTATGAATTACCTGAATGTGTAACAAAGCATTGGTTTTGAATACGGCAGCGCCAATGGTCGGTGCAGAAGGTAGCGGCATTTCCGTTGGGCCATACTTTTACCCAAATTCTTGCGTATAGATTCAGGGTCACGATCACATCAAATTGCTCCGTGCATACGCCGTTCAGATATACTTTTTCTCCGACCTCTACGATTTCCGGCTCAATCGAAGCTCCGGCAACTGATAGAATCCTCCAACAGCGTATCCTCACCTTCCCAAAAGGCGAGGGAATAACCAGCAAAGCGACAAAAATGATTAAATCATGCAGGAGTGCAAAAAAACGACTGCAACCTGACCGAAAAACTAATTTTTTCCAGAAATTTGTCGTTTGTAACTTATTTGATTGAAACTGTTAACCAAATTTATTTTCCATGACAAAAACTATAACATTCAGAAACCTCGCCGTAATCATGTTACTGGCGTTTGGTTTTGTAAAAGGTACTGCTCAGACATTCTGGACAGAGACTTTTTCCAATCAGGCCAATTCCACAACCAACTGGGTATCCGGCGGTACAAACGGTGGTACGGTTAACTGGGCTTGGACGAACGTATTAAATGCGGGCGCTTACCTTCCGGGTAATTTTGGTTCGCCAACCGCTTCCACGGGCTATATGTGGTTCGATTCGGATACTAATGGAGATTTTCCACATGATGTTACCATGACTGGACAGGGCGTTCCAGTAAATTGTACGGGTAAAACGAACGTACACGTTAAATTTTATACCCAGTATCGCATTGCTTCACCAATACACCGCGGACGCGTTGGCATAAGTACAGATGGCACAACATTTACATATTATGATATTGCACAGTTTTCAGGATTAGACGGTACGAATGTTAACTTTGATACCTACAAAGGTACTGTTGATTTGGCAATTCCAGTTGCAGACAACAAGCCACAGGTTTGGATTCAATTCCGTTGGGAAGGCCAATATGAATATTATTGGAAAGTTGACGATCTTGAAATGTACGCTCAAGCAACTTGTGATTCCAATCCTTTGGCAATTCTTTGCGACAACTTTGAAACCTATACAGTTGGCCGCGTTAGCCCACAGGCTTCCTGGTGGACACCTTGGTCAGGCGCAGAAAATACGGTGCTGAGTTCATTAGTATCTACCGATCATGCTTCTGACGGTACAAAAGCGATGAAAGTATCGTACGAAGTAAGCGGTACGACGCAGGGTAACGACCAATTGTTGCTGCTTCAAAACAAAGCAGCCGGACGTTATGAGTTGAAATGGAAAATGTACATTCCTTCAGGACATGCTGGTTATTATAATATTCAGAACAGCCAAACGCCAGGCGTTCTGTGGAACCTTGATGTTTTCCTTGACTCAACGGGTACGGCGCGGATCATCGTTGATCCGGGCACGAATCAAACTGTAAATGCAACGTTTGAATTTCCTTCAGACCAGTGGTTTACAATTACCCATTATTTCGACCTGGATAACAATATTTCCAAAATGTTTATCAACAACAACCTGATTTACGGTTGGGCATATCCGGGCAATATTGGCGGGATTGATTTCTATGCGTTCACTGCCTGGGATTTGAGTTATATCGACCAGGTTGAATACGTGTCATTGCCTGCGGCTGTTTTCAATCCGGATATTTGTGGAACTGCGGTGGATTTGACACAATACTTGGGTCAGGCGCCAAACGTTGCGCAAACGACTGGTTTGTACGATAATACAAATGCTACAGTATCAGCAACAGATCCATCTGTTTTTTGCTGGGCCGACGGCGATTTGGCTGGAACGCAACAGGATATTTTAAACAATACGATGTGGTACACTTTTAGCGGGGATGGTAATACTTATCATATCGAGACAGTACCTTGTTCTGCAACAAACTATATTGGTTCATCATTACCTGATATTGGCGGCTCTAATCCAGATGGTGATACCCAAATGGCTATTTATACCGGAGAATGTGGTGGTTTGTTGCTTGCAGACTGCAATGACGACCTTAGCCCGGACGGTATTCCAGACTACCGTGCAGGTCTTGATCTGCAAACTGTGCCTGGTAAGAATTACTACATGATGATTGACGGTTTTGACTATGGCAATAGCCAGGTTGCTACCGGTCAGTATTGTGTTCAAATTACGCGTCTTCCAAATATTTTGTGTCCTGCTGGTTCAGTTGGTTCTTATAGTTTGGCTAACAACGGCTTTGTTTGCTTTAATGCCAACCTGAACGAAATCCTCACATTGGACAACCCTGCTGATTTTGTTATCCCAAATGTTGGACCTATTTCAGGTTTAAGTTGGGCCCTTACGGCAGTGGAAGTTATGCCAGGCGTATGGCCTCCATCACTCGGCACCAACTACCTTACAAGTACAGGTTTCATCAACCAGCCATTTGTTGTTGGCCTCGCTAATACTACAACTACCCAACCGACCTTGATATATGTTACACCGGTTGTTGTTGCAGGCGCTACCGTTTTGACGCAAGCCACACCGCTTCGCATGGAAAACGTAAGCGTTGACGGCGCAGATGCTTGTATCTTTGTAGGGCCATCCCTTCAAGTTGTACTGATGCCGGAACTGACTCCACTCAGTGCAGTTGGCACCTCTACACCTGTAACGGTTCCTCCAGGCAACAACGGTACGATTGACCTTGTAATTGGAGGCGGATTGGCTGAAATTGTAGGCGATCCTGCATTCTACGACATCCAATGGAGCAATGGCGCAACTACTGAAGACCTGGCTAACCTTGCTGCCGGCACGTACACTGTAACCGTTTCTGACTTAAGTGGCTGTACGGATCCCGTCATTACTCAAATAAGTGTAGGTACCACTGCTACCAAAGACCCACAATCGGTTAAGACGCTCACCATCAGTCCGAACCCAACCAACGGAACGGCAAACCTGAGTCTGTTGTTGAACAACGCTGCCGATGTACGCATTGAAATCCTGAATTCGCTTGGTCAAATCGTATTGACAAACGATGCAGGCAAGGTGAATAACCTGCTTCAGCCGATCAATTTTAACAACCTTTCGGATGGGACATACTTGGTTCGTGTAACCATCGATTCCGAAACAGCATTGCGTAAAATTGTATTGCAACACTAATTCTTTTAGATTTAGTCATATCCTTTATGGGCCTGTTCCGTTTGGAGCAGGCCCATATTTTTTTATACGCCAAAGCAATAGCTTAGATTTGAATAATTAAGGTCATTTACATAAAACCTATTGCAACGAAGTATAACAGATACAATTCTTTTTGCCACATTTGCAGGTACGCAAATGTTATTTTTAAAATGTACCAACTTTCAATTGTTTCTTTCGGGCCTTACACCCGTTTCGATTTTAGCCACGAAGCAAGCGGCAACGCATTCAGCATTGTTCCTGGAAAAGGCGCGAATTTGCTCAATTTGCATTTCGGCGGCGTCAATGTTCTGGACGGATACACCTCACCGGAAGCTTTAAAGGAAGCCAAATGGGGCAAAAGCGTGCTGTTGTTTCCATTTCCCAACCGCCTTGATCGCGGTCGGTACGAATGGCAAGGGAAGTCTTACGTGTTTCCGATCAACAATGCCTCCACCGAGAACGCGATCCACGGTTTTGTGCGGGATGAGGCGTTTTATACGGAAAACATTGAATTAGGCTTGCATTTTGCGTCTATTCGTTGCCGTTATGATTATGACGGTAGCAAGGCGTTTTATCCATTTCCGTTCACGTTTGACGTAACGTTCAGGATTCAGGATGATGGAAAATTTTTGCTTAAAACGGCTTGTAAAAACCTGCACGACGCCCCGATTCCGGTCGGGTTTGGCTGGCACCCTTATTTCCGGCTAAGCGAAAAGGCCGACGATCATACCATGCGTTTGCCTGATTGCGATTTGGTGGAAATCAACGAGCGCATGATTCCGACCGGGGCACGAACGGCTTACCGCGATTTTTACCGTAAAAAACAAGTAGGCGATACTTTTTTAGATAACTGTTTTGCAACGGCTAAACCCTCCGGCAAATACAAACTTGCCTTAGAAACAGCCGCCCACAAACTGACCGTTACGGCAGACGCTGCGCAATGCCCGTTTTTCCAGGTATTCACCCCGCCGCACCGCGAAAGCATCGCCTTGGAGCCGATGTCTTGCAATGTGGATGCTTTTAATAACGCCGACGGTCTTTGCATTTTGCATCCCGGCGAAACCTGGAAAAGCGCCATGACCGTTCAATATGCTAAAAACGCAGGCAATGAGTAACAGCCCGGAATTGCGCCGCTCGCTTACCCTGTACGGCCTTACCATGATTGCCGTGGGGAGCACCATTGGCAGCGGAATTTTTCGGACGCCGGGCAGCATTGCTTCTGTGATACACTTGCCGGAGTACGTCATTATACTTTGGGTCTTAGGCGGTGTTGTTGCCCTGACCGGCGCCCTGACCTTTGCCGAAATGGGCAGCATGTTTCCGGGCGCAGGCGGCTTATACGTGTACCTGCGCGAGGCTTACGGCGATGGAATCGGGTTTATGTACGGCTGGTTTATCCTGTTTGTAAGCACTTCCGGCAGTATTGCGGCGCTTTCGGCGGTTTGTTCGGAGCATATTTTGTATTTGTTCGGGATGGGGCGGGAAAGCGGTTACGTGATGCCGCTGGCCTTGTTTATTACTGTGTTTTTAACGGTGGTAAATCTGTTCGGGGTGAATATTGGCGAATGGATTGCTAATTTATTTACCGGTGCTAAGCTACTTGGGTTAGCCCTGATAATTCTGGCGGGTTTGTTTTTTGCCAATCCGGCGGTGGCCGATCAAAACGCCCATAGCGCCTTGGCCAATACGCCGCCCGATCATTTGTGGAGCGCATTTGCCATCGCATTTGTGGGCATATTGTGGTCGTATGGCGGTTGGCAACACGCGTCTTATGTGGCCGGCGAAACCCGCGATCCGCAGCGCAATGTGCCGCGCGCCATGATGCTGGGCGCAGGAATTGTTACGCTCGTGTATGTGCTGGCAAACGTAGCCTACATGCGCCTGCTCCCGATTGAACAAATTGCAAACTCAAAAACCGTGGCAGCAGACGCCATGAACATGATTGTGCCTTGGGGCGGCCTTTTAATGGCGTTTTTGATTGCGCTTTCCACCTTTGGCACCACCGGCATTTATTGCATGACGGCCCCGCGCATTTATTACGCGATGGCCAAAGACGGTATTTTCTTTTCAAAATTGGCCCAAACGCATCCACGTTGGAAAACACCGGTCAACGCCATTTTGGTACAAAGCGGCTGGTCCATTTTCCTGCTGCTGTTTTGGGGCACGTTTGAAAACCTCATCGAGTACGTCACGTTTATGGATTGGGTCGGACTGATGATGGTCGGAACCAGCATTTTTGTCTTCCGCCGCAAACGCCCGGATGCCCCACGCGGGTATCGGACGGTCGGTTATCCATTGACGCCCATTGTTTTTATCGCGATTTGTATATGGTTTATCGGTTTTACCTTGGTTGAAAGTCCTGTAAAGGCTGGCGCAGGTTTTGTGGTCGGCTTGGTTGGGTGGCTTGCCTACCGTTACGGGTTTAAAAAACCGGGCACAACACCTACTGAATCAATAACTTAGTTGATCCGAAGCGATTTCCTGATTTCACTACAACCTGGTATAAGCCTGGCGCCAAATTGGGCCGTAGATCCAACACGGCGGCTTCTGTTTTTACTTCATACACTTGCTGTCCGTACATGTTGAAAATAGTGTACACAGCCGACCCACTTTCCGTGCGCACGAGTTTGAAGGATTGTCTGGCCGGATTTGGTAAAACAGCAAACGTCAACTGCGGCTGCTCGGCAGCAAAAACGCCGGATGCCGCAGACAGCGCCTTAAACGCATTGATGCGCCCGTGCCCATAATATTGATCCCAACCAGCCACGTCTTCCGCCGGATCGCCCACCTTATCTTCCGCTGTATTTTCGATGATGGAACGTACATCAGACAGATTACGGTTTGGGTTTTGCGCCAGCAACAACGCCGCTAAACCGGCTACGTGCGGGGCTGCTTGCGAAGTGCCGCCCCAATAAGTATTGTAATTCGTATTGCTTTGATAATGAAGTCCGTAAATGTAATTTCCAGGTGCTACCACTGAAATATGGTTCCCGTAGTTGCTGCCGCTTGTCGCGTCCCAAAAGAAGGGATGCGTACGTTTGTCATCCGGATTGGTGGAGCCAACGGCAATCACACCGGGGATCGCTGCCGGGTAGTATGGCGCGCCCGTGTTGAAATTCATCATGCTCACAGAAATAATGACATTGTGCTGAACGGCGTAATTGACCGCATTTTGTAAGAGTGTGGACGACGAACTTCCGCCCAGCGACATGTTAATCACCCGCGCGCCGTGGTCGATGGCGTAGTACATGGCGTCGGCCCACCAGGTATAATAACCGAAGTTATTCACGTCGATAGCCTTGAGAATCATGAGTTTGCACTGCCAGTCGACGCCGGCATAACCCTGGTTGTTGTTGCCGTTGGCGCCGATGATACCCGCCACATTGGTGCCGTGGCCGAGGTCGTCGGTGGCCGTGTTGTCGTTATAGGCGAAGTCCCAGCCATTTACGTCGTCAATTTTGCCGTCGGCATCGTCGTCGAGGCCGTTGCCAGCAATTTCGCCGGGATTTACCCAGATCCTGCCCGAAAATTCGGGATGGTCTAATTTGGCGCCACTGTCGATGATGGCCACGATGATGCTTGCGTCGCCCGTTTCGATGGCCCAGGCATTTTCCATGTCGATGTCGGCGCCGATTTTCGCGGGTAACTGTGAAAAAGTTCCATTGTTATTCAGGCTCCACTGTTTGGCGTAATTGGTGTCATTGGGCTTCAAACCTTGCACGCCCGCGCAGGAACCGACATGATCGGGTTCGGCGTATTCGAGCGCGCCGGTTTTTAAGTCTTCCTGAATAACAGATTGAAGATCAATTGTTTCCGGGAAGATTACGACATAAAAATACTGGCGGCTGCCTTTCCCCATTTGAAAACGTTCAGCCTGTAAAGCGCCGTAGCGGGCGTGAATTTGGTCAATTTGATCGTTGCCGGTGCGTGCGGCGCGGGGGGCGCTTGTCGGCGTGGTTTTGAATTGAAGTACGAGCCGGGTTTGGGGCTTGAGTGTTTGGGCTTGCGCGTGGATGGTCAGGCAAGCGAAAACGGCAAAGAGGAGTTGTTTTAGCATGGTTGTGTGATGGTTATTTGATATTTTTTTATGCTCCGGTTTTATTTCACGATTTTTTGCACCACCGAGCGCCTTCCATCTGCCTGAATTTCAAGGAAATACACGCCTTTTGCTAAGCTGCCGGTTTCTAAACTTGTTTTACCGTTCAACGTGTGTTGCAGCACCACGCGCCCGGAAAGATCACTGAGCAGGATTTGTCCTTGTAGGCTTGCGTCGGCAGGTTCCACGATGAGTTGGTTGTTGAAATGCGTGGGATAAACCTTGCAATTCAGCGTTGCAGCAGGGTCGGCAACCGCCGAAGTGCCCACAAAAGACACCGTGGTATCCGCGCAGCAATAGTTCATGGCCACCAAAGTCACCTTGTATTGCTGGTTGAGCGAGCCGAAATCATGGTTTGGGAAACGCTCTTCCGACGTAGTGCCATCGCCGAAATCCCAGTGCCAGTGCGTGGCGTATTTGCTGGTATTTTGAAACTGTACCGTGGCGCCGGTGGTATTCATGGCAAAAGCGGCATCCGGGCTGAGCAGGCTGTCGCCGCAAAGGCTTTCCACACTTAGAAACACACCTGAATCGTAAATGCCGTCGCCGATGTCGCTCACACCAATCCAGACATCATACGGCGCGTTGGGCGTAACCAGGGCGCTGGCAGTTAAAACAGTCGTCAGTCCGTCGTATTGTATGAAGTTGGTTGTAAAAGCAGTAGAAGCGGCCTGGAAACATAACTGGCCTGTATCCGGCGTATTATTGATGTAATACGTGGTGTTATACAAGTGGTTTACATTGTTAATGTTCACGGGCGTCGTGGTACCTGGAATTAAGGCGATATTGGTAGGTGTCGGAAAGCCGGGGCCTTGAATCCAGAACCCAAACGCGTCGTTAAACTGCGATCCGACGTATTCGCAAAATTCTTCAGAACCAAACACGTATTTAAACCCGATGGAATCCACATGCGGTACGATGGTCATGTGGAGCATAGCGCGGTCATACGACGCGCCTTGCGATATTTGCGCGATCAAAGTATCGGGCGTAGCAATACCAAACCCTGCGGAGGCAAAGTCCTGGTTATTTGGGGAGGCGGCTAAAGTTGCCACCCCGGTAGTCAGTATTAAGCCGGCATTTACGTTCAGGCCGCTTTGGGAGCCTTCAAAAAAGGTGATTTGCATCGGTTCGCCCTGAAAATCGGCGGCGAGCACGTCTACGCAGTTGCCGTTAAAAAAATCCATCGCCAGTTCTTCGGCGGTGTAGGTTTGGGTGTCTACGAAAAGTTGGGCGCGGCAGGGGAAGGCAAGGGCAAGGAGGAAAAGGCAGGTAAAGGTTGCTTTTTGCATAAATGGCTTTTTAAAAATTGAGTGTAAATTTTTGAATAAGGCGCTATTTTAAAAATTAGGCACTAATTTAGGAAAAGAACTTAGTAGTTGCGTGTTTGTAGCCTAAAATCTAATGTTTCAAGCACCTCACGCTGTGTCTCTAACCAAATCGCATCTTGTTCCGGTACTAAGACCA
>JBAXTB010000153.1:0-12925 GCA_037130425.1 Bacteroidota bacterium | reverse complement strand
CTGGTTTGTTTCGGGCATCGAGGTCGAGCGGGCGCGGGCACCGGCGGCGCGGGCTGTGATCCGGCACACCTGGTTTGTTTCGGGCATCGAGGTCGAGCGGGCGCGGTGGCACCGGCGGCGCGGGCTATGACCCCGCGCACCTGGTTTGCTTTGGGCATCGAGGTCGAGCGGGCGCGGGGGCATCGGCGGCGCGGGCTGTGACCCGGCGCACCTGGTTTGCTTTGGGCATCGAGGTCGAGCGGGCGCGGGGGATCGGCGGCGCGGGCAATGATCCGGCGCACCTGGTTTGTTTCGGGCATCGAGGTCGAGCGGGCGCGGGCACCGGCGGCGCTGCCAAATACCCGATTTTTAAACTAAGTGTTTCGACATACATCTTTTGCCCCCTACTTTGATCTGTGTAATTGTTTTTTTTGGCGGTTTACAGGTACGCTCTTAACTTTGTAGAAATTTTTTAACCTTAAACAACCACACCATGCTTAAATTAAGCGCGTGTACTCGCGCAATGGATTGCCTTCACGCCAAGGCGACCGGCAGCAATGCCAAAACTCTTACCACTTTTACAGGTTTTGCGATCCTTTTGTTTGTTGTCGGCCTGCTCTTTTTAGCAGCCAACAGGCAATTTATAAGGTGGCGCAGTCGGAATCAGCCGTTGCCCCAGTATGGCGGCATGTTGTAGGCTGATGAATTGAATGCAAAAAGCCGCGTCGGAATCCCGGCGCGGCTTTATTTTTAGGCACAATCGCCCTTTCTAATTAGCGTAATTCGCCTTATTTACGGTGTCCAGTAACGTTTGTTCAATTTCCCGGCGAATGATACTTTTAAGTCCTTCAACCCCTTTCGTTTCATAAAAATTGAGGCTTTCTATTAACTTTTGCACGTTGATATTGATGTTTTTAACGCCTTCGCGCCCGCCGCCGCTGATGCTGTTTAGTTTGTCGTTCATCCCGATGTTTGCCAGACCTGACTGTTTTAAACCTGGTTGTTTTTTGTCCTGACCGTCTTTTATGCCAAGCCGTTCAAACAATGCCAGGTTTGCCGCTCTGTTTGGGTCGGTCGTTGGGTCGTTTATGTCTGTGCCTCGATCCGTTGGGCTTACGCTTTGTTGACCTTCGACATTTAGCGACATGTTTAACGGGCCTTGTCCGAGGGCTTCCCATATACTACCAAGCCATTTTCCCAGTTTTACAAAAACATTGTTCCAAATCCAACTTATCAAATCAGTAAAAAGCCCTTTGGCCCAATCCCAAAGGCCGTTTAAAGCTAATTTAAACCCTGGGAAAATCCGATCAACAAGATTGACCATCCATGTAAAAGGGTTATTTTCCCAGGCCCACGCAGCCATTTTACCAATAAAGGCTACTGTGTCCCAAATTGCTTGCCCGATCCATAGCCCAATATTGACAAAGGCAACGCCTATGCCTAACACGGCCTTTATAACGGTACCCATGCCGCTTATGAATCCGTTTATCATTACACGGTTTCGCTCAATCCACCCAGATATTCCGTTGATGATCCACGTCAACGATTTACCCACTACCACAAACGCCGGTTGCAAAACTGACCAAAACATTTTACCGATGCTTACGATTGGGGGCGCAATGGCCGTAAATAGTCGGAATATTGATTGGGCTAAGGGCTGCACCACCGGCCAAAGGCTTTTTGCTCGTTCTATGAATTGCCCCGCTGCATCCTTTAAAAAATCAAAAAGGGGCTGACCTTTGGCAACGAGGTTGTTAAAAAATTGGCCTATTTGCATTTGGTTTCCTTGCAACCAATCGCCTATTCCGGTCAGGAAACTTTGTGTTTTCTCTAAAAACGGCAGCAATAGCGGCGTGAAAATGTTTTTGAAGTTATTGCCAATCCGGTTCATTTGTCCGCCGATGGTGTTTGAGCGTATTTTTAACAGGTACTCAACCCCGGCGCCCGCTTTCCCGCCTCCATATTGTTTGTCCAGTTGTTCTTGCAGGTTGTCAATCATTACTTTCTGAATGCTTCTACCATCCCTTTGAGCAATTTTTTTGGCTTCCTCGCCCGTTGGCACCCTTATTCCGAATCGTTCGCGCAAAGACATGTTATCTCCGCTCTGAATTTCTTTCAATGCAAATAATGCGCCCTTGAATCCTTCTTCCGGCTTAAGCCCCGCCAATGCAGCCCCTAATTTTGTCAGTTTTTCGGCCTCCGATACATTGCCCTCCGATACGGTGAGCATTTGGCTTAGCCCTTCATAAGATTGCAAATAACTTTCCCCCGTTAAATTACTCAATGCCAATGCCCGGCGCTGTGCATCGCCCATGCTGTTCACGTTTCGCGTAATACCGGCGGTAAGCGCGTTTGCCGTAAACATACGGTCTCCAAATTCTGACATTTCCTTTAACACGGTTCCCACCCCCAAGGCTGCCAAACCATTTCGCATAAAATTAACGCCCTGATTGATACGACCAATTGAAGATTCAAAGCGCGCGGCATTGCCGTTGTTGAATACCCCATGCGCGGCCTGTTCGGCTTGCCTGCTTTGGTGTTCAAGATTGTCCATCGACTGCGCCGAGGCGTCAACACCGTGCCGAAATTGCCGCGCGTATTGGCTCATTAAACTAAAGCCCTGACCGATACGGCCGATTGAAAAAAAGAAGCGCTAAGCATTGCCGTTGTTGAATACCCCATGCGCGGCCTGTTCGGCTTGCCTGCTTTGGTGTTCAAGATTGTCCATCGACTGCGCCGACGTATCAACGCCCCGGCTAAAATGCCGCGCGTTGCTGTTCATCCGCAAAAAGGCCGCACTTATACCGCTGCTTGCCCGCGTGATGTTTTCAATTACCTGAAATCTAAAAGTATATGCCATGTGTGGAATCACTTTTTAAATGTGAAAAATGATCCCGCTGTTATTGCCTCGTGAGTGCCGGGCGGCCCTTGGCAATTTTGAACGCTTTTAACCTTCGCGCTCCTTTTTCATTAATTCGATTTTTTTACTTTTCTCATAGGTCATTTTTTAAATTGTGATTGAATGACCCTGCCGTTTTATTGCTGCAAAATTACGCCGCCCCCGGAAACCCGGCGCGGCTTTTTATTTCCTTCCCAGGCGCAACCCGCGCCCTTGGTGGCTAATCCGGTATTTCACCGCCACCCCTGATTTTTTCAATGTAAACGGCGTACTGCTTTTGTGAGGTGGCAAACTCCATCGGGTTTTCCTCTGAACGCTTTTTGCTTAGGCTTGAATAACTGGCAAATTCCCCGTCTACGTCCTTCATATCATCGCACAATTGTTTCAGGTTGCCCCAAACGCCTATAACCTTACCATCCCCGGTTAAGACGCTATACCGCTTTTCAGCCTTTCTTTCTTTGTATGTATTGCCTTTCATGCTGCAAAAATACGCGTGTATTTTTCCCAAAGTGTTAAAGTTTGAAAATTTAGTCGACTTTATTTGCATTATGATAACTATGTCGACTATATTTGCATCATCAAACAATGAAACAGGATATGAAACAGCAAATCAACCGTTCCGAAGTTCTTAAAATGGCCCACGCCATCCGCCGCCAAAACCAGTTTCTTACCTGGGGCCAATGCCAGGCGCAAGCATGGAAGGTTGCCCGCCTTCGTGCGGCCCTTCGCACCGGTGCAACGCGTTTCACGTTCCAAAAACAAGACGGTGAAGTGCGCGAGGCTTACGGCACCCTGAACAGCGAACTTTTCCAATACGACCACAAAGGCAGCGACCGCGCCGAAAGCCCGACCGCTATTAAATACTTCGACCTTGAAAAAAACGCTTGGCGCTCGTTTCGCGCTGAACGCATTTTACAGGTAGCGGCCTAAATTGGGGGGAGCGGCTACCATGCGGCCGGGTGGGTAGATGTACCTGCCCGGCGCGTTTTTGCCCCCTGCTTTAATCCGATTTCCCCCGGTATCCTTTACCGCTCAATTTTTTGACCATCATGCAAAAGTATTCGATCATTCCCGGCGCAACCGCTTACGGCGCTTTTCTTGAAATCAGGGTACCCGTGCGCGCGCCGCTTCACTGGCTCAACAATTCCCGTAATGTATTGGCCTATTTGCTGGAAGGTTTCGACGAAACCGCCCTGCCTGACGGGCCACAAATGCGCGCTTACGGTGTGCGGTTGCTGTCCTGGTTTTTTCCGTTACCGGCTCAATTGGCGGCTTTGCCTGGGGCGGGTGTTGGTCTCTTGGAAACGCCGCCGCCAACCGAAAACGGCGGTTGGTATTTGGTCGAAGGCGGTGTAGCAATTCGGTTTTATGAATCCGGCACTTTTGAAGACCTCGACGCCATTTGCCGCGCCTTGCTTGCCTTGCCTTGTCACAACATGTACGACCTCGATACCGAAAGCCTCCGTCATTTTTTCAGCCTGCTTACCGGCTTACTGCCTACCGCCGCCGATGTGTCCGCATTGCTGGCACATGGCGGGGCTGACGTTTTGGGATTGGGAAAAATAGAAAATGAACGCCCGGCGGCCATTGCGACAACCCACACCACCCGCGCGGGGCTTTTGCGCCGTGCTATTGGTGAGGCGCAAAACCGAAAATAAACGGCCGCACTTTGGCGCGGCTCAAGAATCCTTAATTGTTGCATTTTGTACCTGGCTGCCGAAAGGGTAGCCGGGTATTTTCATTTTTATGCGGCCGGGCCTGCTATGCCTCTATTTCGCCGTTTTCCCCCGTGCTTTCAACCTGGGGCAAATAGGAGGGTTTTAAATGGGTAAACTTGGGGTTTGAGGCAATTTGCCCGCCTAAACCCCGAAACCCTCCGAACAATTGCCCTGGCAGATACTTTAAACACCCTTTAAACGGCTTTAATTCAAAACCTTGCCATACTGGACGCATGTTTGTATGTGCCGTTTAAAATCTTGCCTTTTAGCGGCCCTGTACGGCCTCGCTCTTTGCGGCGTTCAGTGCCGGAAACATACCCCGCTCATTTCTTACTTTGAACGACGGCCTTTAGCCACATGCGCACCGTCTTTTCGGATACCTCCAAACGGGTTGCAATGTCGGCCACCCTGTACCCGCGTTGTTTCAGGTCGAGCGCTGCGCCCGCCGGGTCTTTTTCTTCCGTCCAACGTTCGTCGGTTTGCCAATTGGTAAGCGTCCGAATGGGTACGCCCAAATAACGGCCAATGCGGTCGAGGCCCACCCCGCGTAAATACAGGTCTTTAGCCTCGCCTTTGGTGTCATTTGCATATTTCCGCCGCGCCTGCGCTGGTTTGGCGCTTTGATCGGGTTTAGCCTTATTGGCCGGTTTTTTCGTCTTTTTTGCCTTTTTCATTGCCATTGTTAAGCGTAGTTTTTAAAAGTGGTTAAAAAATGCACCCTAAATGTAACTGAATCCAATTTGATGTGCGTATTTTGAACGTAAGCCGAAAGGGGTGTTTAAGCGTAGTTTTTTCCACTTTTCCGACCCATTCCCCCTGTGAGCACTTATTGAACCTAAAGTGCTCACAACCAGACTTTTAGGGTATTCATCCCCTGTTTTCGACATGCTTTTTTGAATCAATTACGCTTAAAACCCTGTTTTTTTGCCCTTCCTGGGGGTTCACGCGTAGTTTTTTCCACGTTTTGAAAATGGGGGTGGTTTATGTTGGCTTTTTTGGTGTTTTTCCCAAAATGGCCTTTGAGGTTGGTTTTACCCTTGTGCTCGATTACGTGGGCGCATTTTTAGGAAGTTTCTACGCTTAAGCTTCGAACAGCGAACCCTGTACCGGTGCGGGCTTCCTTCCTGGTTGCTGCACCGGGTCGGGTGGAGGTATCCCGGCAGCCGGTCGATTGCCGGCAGTATCGCCGGTTCCCGCGATTGTCGAGACTGGCACCGGTTCCGGCTTACTTCCGTGGTGTTGCACCTGGTTGGGTAGAGGTATCCCGGCAGCCGGTTGATTTCCGGAAGTATCGCCGGTTCCCGCGATTGTCGAGACGGGCACCGGTTCCGGCAGTGCATCGGGTTTGCTCGTTCCCTCCTGGTATGATCCATCCACCACCCGCCACCGGTGCGACCCGATAAAAGCCCCGCACCGCTCGCAAACATGAAAGCGGGTTTGTTCCGGGCGGGTGTCCAGCACGTAGGCGCTTTCGATGCTTCCGCACGCAGGGCACCCGATGTTTTCGAGGTGACAGTTTTGGCCTATGACCCAGTGCGCCGGGTCGCTCCAAAGAATCCCAATTTTTCCCATTTTTAAAATCTGTTTAAAACATGGTTAATTGTTGGCCTTGCATCCAGCCGCGCACGGTGTTTTTCATTTCCTGGTTCACTCGTTCGCCGTCTCTTTCCATCGCGTCGAGTTTGTCCAGGACTACCCGGCACGCTTCGGAAATAGCATCTGCTTTGGTGCGGGTGCATTCGTGTTCCCATACGCCCCGGCTGCATCCCGAATTTGAACCGGCAAGGTTTATTGCCACATCCCACCCGGTCGGGGTTTCGGCCCCTTTTAGGCAAAGGCTGATGTTTGGGGTTTTGATTTCGTACAGGGTTAGGGGGTTGATACAAACCCCGCTTTCGTTGAATTGAAAGTTTGTCATGTTCATGCTCAAAACAGTTTTGATCTTTAGAGGGTATCAAATTCTACCTCGATCCAATTCACCCCGTCGTCTGTGAACTTTTGCGTTTGCAGATCGACCACCACCAACCCGGCTACAAACATGTTTTCCGGGTCGAACCAGTTTGTGAAAAATGGCTTTTCTCCTTGTTGAAAAATTAGGTACCTCATTGTCTGATATTTTGATTTGTGAAAAATTCATTATCCGTTTTTGTGTAGAATGGTTGGCGGCTCCATGCTCAAAACAGTTTTGATTGTTCGCCTTCCGTTCCCACGGGCACCCGGTACCCCTTCCGTTTGTTCGGGTTCAAATCCGGCGAGGCAGCCAGGTTAGGCAGGCGCTCAATCAGCGCCGCCCGTTCCGTCGGACTTAGATTTTTAATTTTCCGTAAAATGGTTTCGATCCGGCGTTTGCTCTTTTCCCGCTGCCGGAAATTGTCACCCACAAACCTGGCATCGTGCAGGGCATCGGGGGCCGGTTCCGGGTAATTCATGTACAGGGTTTCCGTGCGCAACCCGCCCCGGCTTTGTGCAGGGAATTGGATTTTCCGCCAACCATCGAGGGCTACCCGGTACAAGCTGGAATCGTAGCAAGAAATTGCAACCATGCAAGGCAGCCCCTTTGCCTTGTCCAATAGCGCCCGGTGTTCCTGGTCGGTCAACTCAAACCGGTAGCGGGTGTTGCTTGTCCTGGTTTCGTGCAAGTACGGCGGGTCGAGATAAATAAACGTATGCGGGTCGAGCAATTCCGGAACGTCCACGTTTAGGAATGACGCCTGGAGTATCGCAAGTTCCGGCGGTGCGATATCGTTAGAGAACTTGGCTTTGTTCCATACTTCAATCACTTCCGGGTCAAGATCAAACCCTATATTTCGGGCTGCCGGTCGTTTGTATCGGAGCACTGCGCACAGTCCCAGGAACCCCGACACAAACACCTGATGTTTCGGCATTTGGTTAATGATCCGATGCACTACACCGGCGGCGCCCTTGCCGCCAAAGTATGTTTGTTTGGGTAGAATGATTTGCGGCTCCATGCTCAAAACAGTTTTGATTGTTCGCCTTCCGTTCCCACGGGCACCCGGTACACACCCGGCCGCACCCGTATGAGGTGCCCGGCCTTCACCATGCGGCTAAGGGTTTCCCCGGTGTACTTGTCGGCATTGTGGTAATTGTTGCCCACGGTTTCCACGGCTTGCCTTGTGGTGATCTGCCCGCCGTTGCTGTGTGCCGTCTGCATGATTTTAGTTTGCTTTTCTGTCATGTTGTGGATTCTGCTTTTAGGTGTGGGTTGGGCGGTGACGGGTAGCCTTGCGCCGGAAGATTTGCGAGGTATGACAACAGTTTTTTAGCCCGGCTTTTGGTGTAAGCGATTCCCGGCCCGTTGCTCATGGATAGTTCCACCCGCACCGCCGACCGGATTGGTACAAAGCGGGTACCGGCCACCTGTGCAGGTACGGCGGTTGCTATGAGGCACAGGCCGCGCCGGTCGGTGTCCATGGCAAACACGGCCACCGATGCAATGAGGGTAAGCAGGTCGGGCAAAATGGTATGCAGGCTTTCGGCTTCTATCCGGCGGGCTTCCTTTTGCCGGTTGTGGTGTGCTGTATCCCGGCACCGGCGCGCACCGGCTCCAAACCTGGTTTCGGAACAATACCGGCTGCCTCGTCGCTGCCCTGAAATATCCCGGCCGCAACAGGCACAAAAATTTTGGAAGTTTTTACGTTTGTGGGTAGGGGTATTGGGGCTGCTTGGCGGGGTAGTTTCTTTCGGAGTTTCGGGCAAAAATATATCACATATACTATTATTATTAAATACGACGTTTTGCCCCTTTATCTTAACGGTTAATTCGTCGCAATTTTCGTTTCTGCGCGCCTGTCTAAAGTCGGTTAATTCGTCGCTGTTTTTCTGCGCATCATATTGCAGATTTTCCCAAAGTGTAGGCACCATTTTTACTACGCTTAAAAACGCGCTATTCGCCCGGTGTTTTTCGATGAACGCGGCGAAGCGCTGCCGGTTGTTGTACCGTGCATCTTTGTCCAGGTTGAGCCAGTACAGCGGGTTTTTCCAGTTGTTCAGGTTGGCGCGTTCTTTCTCGCTTAGGGTGTTTTCCGCCGCGCTTCCATCGTACAGCATGACACCGGCAAACACTTTTTGCAAGAGCATGGCAAGCCCCGCCACCTTTGCCGGGTCGGTCAAGTCGGCAAGTGTTGCCACCTTGTAGGGTTCCAAAAACAACATTTTGGAAATGTGGATTTCCAGCCTTAGCACGTTGGGCGCACCGGTTCCGGCCTGCTTGCCCTTATCGTATAGTTTTACGCTGTATTGTTGCCGGTGTGCGGCTTTTCCTAAATAGGGGTCTTTTGCGTCGAGGTCGGAGAACTGCCGGTAATTCTGCCAATAATGACAAATGAGGGTAGGCATGAACTTGCGCACCGGAAAGGGTAGGGGTATGTTTATCCCTATTTCCAAGTTTTCAAGGCGGGCGCGGTTTGGGTCAATCCCAAAGCGGGTTTCAAGTTCGCGTATTGTGGCGCGCACCTGGTCGAATGAGAAAGCGCCGTCGTTTGGCCCGCCGTCATTGGCGAACCGGTGCAAACTGCCTTGCAGGTAGCATCTAAACTGACCGGGTTCTATTGTGCTGGGGGCGATCTTGAACAACAGCCCGTTATATTCGGCTCGACGGGCTTCCGGCAATAGTTCGCCTGTGCGTAGGTTGGTCACGCCCTTAAACTCTAAGTCGGGGTGATCTTCCCAGGCACGGAAATCGGTACCGGTACAATTTAATTTAAATCCGTCGAACAATTTGTTTTGCCGCTAAGTCAGAAAATGTTTTATCTTTGTGGCTCCTCTACGGATTGCCCGTTTGAGAATTAAAGCCGCCGGGGTTTGTCGTACTGACAGACCCTTTTTTATTTCCCTGCTGACTTATTGAATGTTTCCGGCTAAAAATGAACGGAACAGAAACCCGTATAGGGCGCGTCTGTAAGGCGCGGCCCTCATACATGGCAGATTATCCCGCGCGCTTGGCGCGGGTTGGTTCCCTAATTGTTGCGTTGATTTTGGTTTTTGGGGCGGCCGGTCAGGTAATTGGAATCGTCCAATTTAGCCCGGCCTTTTTTCCGGCAGCGCCGTATTTTAGTGTCAATGGTACTAATTTCTAACTTTTGGGCGTTTCGGTTTCCTTTCCTGGGTAGTTTCACCAAGTCTTGAATTTTCAAGCCTGAAAGCCCCTTGCTTACCTTTTCTTCTAAGCGCCTGACGTTTTTGGGCAGGTAGTGTATTTGATGCTTATTCAACACCTGGTTAAATGCTTTGTACGCTATCACTTTCCGGTAACAGATACCCGCATCCATCAATTTAACCAGGCATTCAAGTACCGCCGCCGCCCTTGCAAGTTTTAACACTTGATCCGGTTTGTTTTCCCCGTTATCAAATTCAACGACCCATTTTTTGGAATCGTTTTCGATTGATTTGGAAATAGCCACATCGGCGGCATAAAGCATCAATTCCGCCTCTTTTTCTCTGTTCGGTCGTTTATGCCCTTTCATCGCGCCGCCCTCCCTTTTTAATCTCAACCATTGCCGCGTCAATTTCGGCGCGTTTGAAAAAGACTTTTTGCCCTAACCGGTACGCTTTCAAAATCCCCTTGTTTGTCCAGTCTGAAACCGTAACTAATGAGACTTTTAGCAGGTCGCTTACTTCCTGCCGGGTTAAATAGCCGTCGGGGGCCGCTGGCTTTGTTGTTTGGGTATTTAGGGCGTCAATTTTGGTTTCAAGGCATTTGAAAGCCTCAAAAATTTGCCTTGCTGAAACGCTTTCGACTTGAAATACTTTCTCTGACAGCATCGTTTAAAGTTTTGTGAAATGATGCTGCAAAGGTTTTGGTATTTCAATCCCGTACCTATCCCTGATTACCTCCCTATCACTCCCTATTTTGGTGAATTAAAGATTTCATCAATATCCCTCCCGTGTTTGTTTCTCATTGGAACAACCCCTTTCTTTATTTGATCGCCGATGCTGTCCGGTTTTGTGGTTGCAAATCCTTCAAAGGCATCTTTTACCCATATCCCTAATTTTGGGTAACTCATTTCAAACAAACCATACTCAACGGCCTTTTTTAACCATAAGTAAAAAGCCGTTTTTTGATTGTCTCGTATGAATACCTTTTCAAAATTGGCTTTGTTTTCTATTTCTGGGGTTTTTGCCTCCGTTGTTTGCTCAATAATCCATTTGCAAACACCAATTTCAATAAGGCTTTGAAGCGCGTTTAATCCATGCCTTTCTAAAATCGGGTGTTCGCTTTCCCACCAATCAAGCAAATTAAAATTTATTAGTTCTATTCCTTCCTCCAACCGTTTTTCTAATACCCTGTCCGGTGTAGATATGCCCCTTTGTATCTTTTCATTTACCGTTTCAGCCTCCCACTTTATGCCCCCAATAACTCCATGTTGTAAAGCGTAGAAATGTCCGATTTGCATGATTGGGTCTTGTAGTTTTTCCCACAATTCGACTGCATTCCGCCTTTCCTCATGCGCTTTTATTATTTGTTCCGCCCCCTCGCTCATTTGGTAATTAGGTTCATCCGGTATTTGCGTGCCGGACTTTACCGCGTCCGTGTAAGCATTCCAATTTTCCAAAACCCTTTCTTCTAATGCTGTTTTTTCTTGCTCCACCCATTCAGGCAAGGGTTCGTAAAATTGGCTTTGCCAATCTAAAAATTCATCAATATTGAAAGCCTGTATCAGTTTGATTTTTTCCGCGTCCATCGTGTTTTTTTTAAAGGTTCACGATTTTAGCCGCCTTGCCTGCCTGGCTCTTTTCCCAATGCAGTTTCAACAGTTTGGCGTGTTCTTGCCCGGTTACTTTGATGTACTTCAAAAACGCCTTTTCCGTTTTGTGGCCGGTGATCTGCATGATTGAAATAGAAGGAAACCCGGACTTAAACAGGTTCGTTGCAAACGAGCGCCGCGCGGTGTGGGTGCTTACCATTTCCCATTTTTCCCGGAATGTAGTAACACGCTGCCCGCCTCTTGTTATGGCCTTTTGGCTGCGCTCGGTGATCCCCGCAAGTTTGCAGGCTTCTTTGAGGTAGTCGTTAAATTTCTGGTTTGAAATGGTTTCAGGCATCCGCCCGGCGTATTTGTCCAATATGGCCCGGACAAAATGGTTTATAGGTATCCACACTTTGCCGCCGGTTTTATCCTGCTCAATTTCGATAATATCCCCTTTGATGTGTTTGCCTGGGTCAAGTTTGGAAAGGTCGGAAAACCGTAGGCCCGTCCAGGCACCAACGATAAACAAGTCACGCACCCGCTCCAATCGTTTTTGCGCTGATAAGTCCAGGTTGTACAGGGCTTCCAATTCGGTTTCATTCAGGTAAACGTTGTCGCTTTCCTCTTTTAGTACCTTGAATTTTCGGGCTTTGTATGCCTGATTTGTGTTTACGCCTTTGGTCGTGGCTTCATTCAGTACGGTTTTTAACACCTGAATGTGTTTGCCAATGCCGTTTGCAGAATAGAACGTTCCTTTATGATGTACCCGGTTTTGGAGGAACCCGGTAAAATCTTCGTAAAAGTCTATATCAATGGTTGCGAAATCGAGGCGCCGCGAATATTGGGCGGCAAATTCTTCGAGTAGGTGCAGGGTGGTTTTGTATTTGGCGACCGTGCGCGGGTGGATCCGTTCGCCGGTTTCCGCTTGGGTGCGGGTATGTGACCCCTCTATAAACTGCCGGAAGAAATCGAAAAACGTTTTGGCGTCTTCCTGTTTGCCGCCCCGGCCCTGAAATTCAAGCAAATGCTTTTTCAGTCCTTCCAAACTGAAAGCCTGCCGGGCCAATGCCTCATTGTAGTACCTGGTTGTTTCGGCATCGAGGGCCGACAATAGCGCGTTTATGGCGTCTCTGTCCGGCACCTCGGTCGTATTTTTTACGCGCTGTTTTTCCGGGTTCCAAAATCGCGGTTGTACTTTCGCGCCGGTGCTATGCACCAAACGTTCATTTTTATAGCGAAAGACAAGATAAACGGGTTGAGCAGAAACGCCGGCAGGTTGCCGGAGCTGAAATTTGACGGTTGCCATCGGGTAAAATCATTTGTTTGAAAACTAAAGCCGCCGCAAATATAAACCCGTTGTCGAATTGTTGCCGGTTTTTTCTTTATCAGTACCTAACAAATTGTGTTAATCCTTATCGGCTATGTGGCCACGATTGATTTAACCACTTGGAATTGATAAAGATAGTATGGCAACAAATTGTGTTTAAAGGTTTTGTAAAGGGTCGTAGTTAGGAAGGTGATAGCCTCCTTCGCGCTACTACTTTTTTTACGAAACCGTCTGATCTTTTTGAGGTCAGGCGGTTTTGTTTTGGGGCGGGTGAGCCAAATCACAAGGCGATTTT
>JBAXTB010000152.1:0-13015 GCA_037130425.1 Bacteroidota bacterium | reverse complement strand
TTTTTCTTTTCAATGAACTTACTTTTTCACTGCACCTCTAACGTACGAGATGTATTCCCACATTAGGCTCGACACTATCGGGATTTGAAAAAAAGGAACATCCAACATTGCTATAAACATATAATCCTTTCAGGATGGCTCATATTCCCAAAGTGCTGAAAATGTTGTTTTGAGTAAGGAGATTCAGCACTTTGGGAACATGAGCCGGATTTTTTGATGCTAAATAGTTACATTTAATCTTCAGTTTTGTTTTTGTGTTTGAACTTATTTTTGTATTTAAACTTTATTTCATATTTTCTTAAACTTTATTTTAACAACATCTTTTAACGAAAAAAATCGTTTCCTTCCTACCGATGACACGCTTCTTCAAAATGTGCTGGATTGGTTGTTGCGCCCTCGCGATGGTGGCCGCTACCCGTCTGCGCGCGGGACTGCCTGTGGGCGCGCCCTGCTTTTTGGAGGGCTTGATTTTTTGCAGCACCGTATTCGGGTACCATTTTGCGCATCCGGATCGGCGGGTGCGGTTTGTGGCCTGGGCAATGGGGGGAATTGCGTTTTTGTGTTTTTGGGAAATCAGTTTTACAGCCCGGCTGTTGTTGGTGATACCGGCTGTGATCCTTGGTTTTTATTACGGCTGGAAATGGCCGCAAAACGTTGGGTTGCGTTGGAAGCCCGACTGGAAACCGCCGGCAGTGGCCATTGCCTGGGCCTGGGTAACGGTGTTGTTGCCGGTAGAGGGTGTGATGAATACCGGTTTGTGGCTGATCTTTTGCACCCGCGTGTTGTTCATTAGCGCGTTGGCGCTGGCCTACGATTTGCACGACAGCGCTTACGATTTGAAACGCGGCTTAGAAACCGTGGCCAACCGCATCGGCGCAGCGCAGACGTTACGGTTGATTGACTGGCTGCTGGCGGCTGCGGGCACGCTGGAGTTGCTGCGTGTGGTTGCCCAACCGGAGGCTTTGTGGGCGGCGATTGCGTTGTGGATCAATTTTTTAAGCAGCCGTTGGGTGATCCGGCGCTTGTTTGTGGGAACCGAATTGGTTGAATGGCGCAAAACGATTATAGATGCGCTGATGGTGTGGCAGTTGGTGTTGTTGTGGGCGGCGTGGGAATGGTAAGACGAATGAACAAACAAAAAGTGTTGGGTTTAATGAGAAAACCTATTATCTTTGTACACTAAATTATTTAAAGTAGTGAAAAAAACTGGATACATTGAAATAACAATAATGGATCATAACGGCAAGTTGGATCCTAATAGTTATAATATCAGAGGGATATTTGAAATATTACAAATTACAGAAAACTTATTCTCACAAAATTCGGAAAAAGAACACTCTACTACCATAGCGTACGAGATGGCTGACGGATCTGTAAAGCATGTCATAAGAACAACTTTACAAGATGTAGTAGGTTTAAATGCAGTTCTTACGCAAATTGAAACAGGTAATTATGCGATTGATTTTCTTGAATTACCTGCCGCAAGAGCCTTGGAAGACTTTCAACAGTATGCACGAGAAAATGATTATGAGTATGAGATAAAAACTTCAATTTCCGAAAGTGCAACTATAAAAATCAATAAAGAAACCAAGTTTGTAAAATCTGAAGATGCTTGGGCAGATGCAGAACTTTATTTTTATGGAACGATCGTTGATGCCGGAGGTACTGAAAATGCGCACATTCACTTGGACACCGTAGATAACGGTCTTCTAAAAATTGAGGCATCAAAAGCCCTGCTTACTGATTTTGAAAACAATCCTTTGTACAAGCTTTACGGTGTGCGGGTTACAGGTAAACAAAATATCAAATCCGGCGAAATAGATAAGAGCTCGCTCAAACTCGTTGCGATTATAGATTACAACCCTTCCTTCAAAGAGGATTATATAAAATCATTGATTAAAAAGGCTAAGAAGAGTTGGGCGGATGTCCCCGACGCAGATGAATGGCTAAAAACCGTCAGGGGATATGGAGCATAGCTGCATTATGCTGGATACCAGTTTTTTTATCCGGCTACTCAATGAACAAGATGCTTTACATGAAAACGCACTTGCCTATTATCAGTATTTCCTTGAAAAAGGTCATGTTTTAAAGGTCTCGACAATTTCTATTGCAGAATATTGTGTGAAAGGGGATATTGATGAATTACCGCTTCATGATATTCAAGTTATCCCTTTTAATGTTAGCCATGCCATCCAAGCGGGGAATTTTGCCTCTTTTGTTTTCCAAAAGCGAGATACATTAAGCCTGCCTGACCGAAAGATTATCCCCAATGATACCAAGTTGTTTGCCCAGGCAGATACCGAAACACAAATTCTGAAATTTGCTACGTCGGATTTAGGGTGCATCAAAGTCTTTAACTTGCTCAATGAGCATTTTAAGTTGAAGTTTGAAATTATTAATATCAGGATCCCTCATACACAGACGTTTGGGCTGCTTGATCTAAAATAGGAAACGGAACGATATGCCCATTACTTTCGAGCGATTCATTTACGCCGTTCTGCCATTATGCATAATTACCGTCGCCGCCTGTTCCCCCAACGACGGCAAACGCCCCATCCGCGATTATTACTTCCCGGTAGAAAACCTCAATGGCGGCCGCGTGTATGAATACGAAACCACCCAAAACGGACATAAAACGCCCGAATACTGGTATTATCGGGCCTTTCCGCGCGATAGCGGCTTGTTTATGGCGGCCACCAACTACGACAATCAGTTTCAAATCGTGCAGATACGGCGCGAAAAATTTGTAGAAAGTGGTGTGCAGGCCCGCGATTATTACTTGTACGAACCAGACACGACAAGCGGCAAACTCAAACAAATTCAGGCGCAAATCGAATCCGCCGATTTGTTTCCCTTTCGGGTAACGGATTCCTTGGGTGTGTTTTTATTTCGCTTGAAATACCACCCTGCGGGCGACTCCGCATCAACGAGTTATGTCATTCGCAACCGGCGTTATTTGGGCGACGGCCCGGCTTTTCATTTTCAGGACAAAGACTATCCCTGTATCCGGTTCGGCATCCGGGAAGTGGTGGGCAATGAAAAAGAAGGCGCCTGGGAAGCCGAAGGGCTGGGCGAAGAATGGTACGCCAAGGGCTTAGGCTTGGTATATTTCAGGAAAAACTTCAACAAAGGCCAGTTCGTCATCGAGTCGCGGCTCAAAGACCAGTTTTCGATGAAGGAATTAGAAAAACGCGCCGGGGTGTTTTTTAATCAGCCGGAATAGCATTTTCTGTCATACTGACTACAGGATTTCAATGATTTAGGCCGCAGGCCATATCTAATATCATCCTGCGCGAAGTACAAAACAGGTAAAAATACCTGTATTGTAAAACGCGTAATCCTACGCTGTAAAGTGTAAAGCCGGCTTTTCACCTTTACAGAATGAATCCACTTAATCTTCATCCTGATGATTGCCGCGTCGTAATGACCTTGTACGACGGTTTCGATATGCTTGATATCGCCGGCGCGTTTGTGATGTTTTCGGCCGCCGGTCTTAATCCAGTTCTGATTTCATCCAACAAGGAGCCTGTGTGCTCCATTCAAGGTCCGCAATATGTTCCACAGTTCAGCTTCGACGATTTTCCTGCGCCCGAAACGGTGTGGGTGCCGGGCGGTAGCGGCGATGGCTATAACAACCAGTTTAGCCACAGAAACCCCTTGTTGCAATGGTTGAGCGATGCCGGTTCGCAGGCTAAATACGCTTGTTCGGTTTGCAATGGCGCCCTGATTGCCGCTGCGGCGGGACTGTTGAACGGTTATACGGCTACCACCCACTGGTATTACAAGCAATCGCTTTCCTTGTTTCCGGGCGTTACGCTTGCCGATGGTTTTCCCCGCTATTGGATTGATCGCAACCGGCTCACAGGCGGCGGCGTATCTTCGGGTCTGGATGAATCGCTGGCTGTGATAACGTTGTTGCTCGATGAAAACATGGCCATGCGCGCGCAATTGTTGAATCAATATGCGCCCGATCCCCCTTACCACGCCGGTACGCCCGACCAGGCGCCGCCAAAAATTATGGGCATGTTTTATGAAGAATACGGAGACATACCAGCCAGTTTAAACAAGGTGATTGACAAATTTTTGTGCAGTTAAACCTTGATTTGGGCGGACGTCTGAAATAATCGCACACTTTACAGGGGTATAAAATGCCTGATTGGCAATAAAAACAGAAAAATTTATGTAAAAAGCAGATTTTAGCATTGCATTCCATCTAAGAGTCAGGATATTCGCACCGGAAAGATTTAGACGCAACTACTCTACTGCAATGGATATTTTAACGACAAACGGAATTACGATCACCGTCGAAACTCAATACTTGCCGGCGCAGTCCAACCCGCGTGCGCTACAATATATTTTCGGGTACTTTATTACCATCGAGAATGGTAGCCCTCAAACCGTGCAACTGTTACGCCGTCGTTGGACAATCCGCGACGCCGGCGCAGCATTGCGTGAAGTAGAAGGCGATGGTGTGATTGGTCAGCAGCCGATCCTCAAACCGGGCGAAAGTCATTCTTATGCGTCTTATTGCGACTTGAGTTCGGATATCGGCAAAATGTCGGGTACCTATCTGTTTACCCGCTGCGATGACGGCAGTTTTTTTGAAGTTGCCATTCCTGAATTTAAACTTACCGCGCCGTTCAAATTCAACTAAACGGTTTTTTGTACAAATTTGACAAAAAAGACGGGCAGATTACAGCAGCGCACTGTAATTATGCTGCATCTTTATGTTTTAGCGACAATTGTTCGCCTTTATTTTTATTCCGATTTTCCCACCTGAACGTTAAAATCCAACGCAACATGCAGAACCGATTTGCATTTCCCATTTTCTTAATCCTGTTCGCTTCTATTTTCAACTGCGTAAACGCACAAAACAACCCGAAAGTCGACATTGTCGGGCCGTCGTTTATATGTCAGGGCGACTGCGCTAATTTGGCCGCCGTGTTTATGAACATCCCGACGCCAGTCACCTATTTTTGGTCAGGTCCCGGAAATTTCACTTCTTCCCTGCCGGAAATCACGGTTTGCCCAACGGCCAGTTTACCAGGCACAGGCAGCCTCGTGTATTCGCTGAAAATCCTGGGCGCCAACGGCAACGTGGTGGCCAGCGATACCCACAAAATTACGATTCTGCCTTATATCCCAATTAATATAACTTCCAGTAATTCAGCGCCTTGCAATTTTGATACCTCCACTACGGTTCAATGTGAACAGGTGTGCCCGAACAGTACTGTCACCTATTCTATTCAGGATTATCCGGCCGGCACCAACAGTTTTATTTCCTGGCAGGTGAATGGCGCAAGCAGTTATAAAATCAACAACCCGCCGTTCAATACTTCCATAACGGTCACTTGGGGCGGCCCAGGCTCCGGCTCCGTTTCTGTGAATTCCGACGGATCGGGTGTAACGAACTGTAGCGGTCAGGATGCGCTTTGTATAACGATTATTCCGGAACCGGTTGCGAAATTCGCCACAACGCCTGTCGCCGGGCCACCCTTGATGGTTTGCAAAGGCCAAACAGTCTTCTTTCAAAATCAAAGCACCGGCGCGGATACATACCAATGGAATTTCAGTGACGATGTTTCAACCAGCACGGAAGCCAACCCGCAACATACTTTTGTTAACCCCGGCAATTTTACCGTTACGCTCATTGCCCGCAGCAATTGTTTGTGCGCTGATACGACTTCCATTAATGTGCTGGTGCTCGACGCCGTTTCCCCCAGTTTGGACTGTATTGGTACGGTTTGTCCCGGCGCGGCCGTAACGTACACGGTTTCAAATGGTTGCGCGCCGTTTAACTGGTCGGTTTCGCCAAACGGCTATGTGTTAGGCGGCGGTTTACCTACATCAGACACCATTCGCGTGCAGTGGAACGATGGCCCGGAAGGCTTAATTACCTTAGGGGCGTTGTCCTGTTCCGGCAACCTCTGCCCTACGCCCAATGTGCTGCATGTGCCGGTTATTTCAGATAATGCCGAAATTCAAGGCCCCGCGCGCGTATGTCCGGGCAGCACGGAAACCTACTCGATAGAACCTTACGGCGGTACCAATTTTGTTTGGTCGGTACTTGGCCCCGGCGCCATCAAAGACGGGCAGGGCACCAATAAAATCACCGTGGAATGGAGCAATACGCCCAATATTTCACTCACGCACTGGGTGGTGGTCAAATACGACAACTGTTACCTCGGTTGCGGCGGCATGGACTCGCTGGGCGTACAAATCCTGTCGCCTTTTGTGCTTGACGGGCCGGTGGAGGCCTGCGAAAATGCCAACGGAAATTTGTCGGCAAAACTGAGTTACAACAACCAGCCGCTTAATTGCGATTGGAGTTTGAGCGGCCCAAACGGTAGCGTTATTTGGAGTTCAAACGCGGCAGCTACGGTGGCCGCGCCATTTATTGATGGCGGCGGCTTGTACCAAGTGATTGCCATCCCGTCCAATCCGAACCAAACCTGCAACGATGTGGCGCGCTGGGCGGTCAGCGTATCAGCTTTGCCAAGCAAACCAAGCGGTATTTCCGGTTCGCCCACGATTTGCCCCGGAACAACGTACACGTATGAAGCCCAAAATGTGCCAATCAACAACAATGTGCGCTGGACGGTTCAAAACGGCCCCGGCGCGCCGCAAACCCTTCAGGGCAACACGATAAACGTGACCTGGGGCAACAACGGCCCATATTCCGTGGCGGCGGCGTTTGTCAGCACCAATGGTTTGAATTGCAGTTCGGATACGTTTAAACTGAATGTCACGAAAATCGGCATTTTCAACATTACGGGCGACGCAGTGGTTTGTTTGAACGGCACGGCAGATTACACCATGTTGTCCTTGCAAAATACCAATATTCAATGGCAAATAAACCCGAGCGACGCAGCGGCGGTGGCGGATGGCCAGGGTACGGATCATGCCAAAATATTCTGGACGGCGCCGGGCGGACATGTGGTTTCGGTAGCGGTTTGCGGCCAAACGGCTTCGTTTCCGGTCACGGTCATTGCCAATCCTTTGCCGATGGTGCAGCACCCGACGGGGCTTTGCAACGGCGTTACGGCGCCTGTTCAAACGACCAATACCTTCGCATCCTATTCCTGGCTCGATAAAAACGGGGTGGAACTGAGCAATATCGCGGCGCCTTTGTTGCCGGCTGGCAGTTACGCCGTACAAGTAACCGACGGCAACGGTTGCGTAGGTACCAACGGTTTTACCATTGATACCCGCCCCAACCCAAACCTGACGATTTCTACCGCTGATCCGACTGGTTTTTGCAATAATGCCCAGTTTGTCACCATGACGGCGCTTTCTACGGCCGATCTTGATTACACGTATCAATGGTTTCAAAACGGCAACCCGGTAGGTAGCAATTCGGCTGTTTATAGTACCAATCAATATGGGAGTTATACCGTTTCTGTGACAAATCAGTTCGGTTGCTCGGCTACAGCGGGCGCGATTTTGCTGGTTAATGATTGCACGCCCGGCGGCGGTTATGGGCCTCCCGGCGCGGGCGGCGTTTGTCCTCCCGGCGCGGTGGATATTGGTGTGACGCAGACAACCGTGTGCGATTCTTTTGGTTTTAAACTGATAAATGGCGGTCAATACGCGCCTGGCACGGCGGTTTGGCAATTCGGGCAGTCAGGCGCGAGTTTCTTAGGCGGTTTTACGCAGGATAATGTCGGGTATGAGTTTCCGAACGCCGGGAAGTACATCGCGATTTTGACGGTGCAATTGCTCAATGGCGCTTTTTGTTTTGTGGTGGATTCCGTGGACGTACGCGCACATGCGCAGTTCGATCCGTTTACGGGTTGTCCGGGCGATCCCTCATCGTTTAAAGACGTTTCTACCTTTTTGCCCTCGGCGGCTATTTTAAGTTGGGCCTGGAATTTTGGCGACCCGGTGAGCGGGGCAAACAATACGTCATTTTTGAACGACCCCACCCACGTGTTTGATGCGGGCGGTACTTATCAGGTAAAATTAACCCTTACCGATCAAAGCGGCTGCACGGCTTCACAAACGCAAACCGTAGAAGTGCCCGCCACATCGCCCTTGAATTTTAACCTGCCAACGGCCCATTGCACCGGGAACGCCCTTGAATTCACGGCCACCGGTACCCCTGATATTACCGATGTTCATTGGGATTTTGGCAACCCGGCCAGTGGCGCGGCCAATAATGCGGGCGGCATTCCGGTGTACCACAATTTTAGTCCGCCCGGAACTTATAGCGTGACGGCTGTTACCACCAATATTTACGGTTGTACGGCCAGTTTTACCAAGAACATCACCATTGAACCGAACCCGCTGTCAGGAACGATTAGTCCGGCCAATCCCGGCGCTTTGTGCGAGGGCGCTACGATTACCCTGACGGCTCCGGCGGGCGCGGTGTCGTATTTCTGGTCGGATAGCACTACCACGACACAAACATTTGTTGTGCATAAAAGTGGCTCGTATTCGGTTACGATGACCGACGCAAACAGCTGTACTTACGTGCCGCCGCCGGTAAAAGTGGACGTTACGCCTTCCCCCGACGCCTTAATCAAGGCATTGATCGAAAATGAGGCCGGTCAAATCATTGGTACGGCCTATCCGACTTTAAATACTTGTTCCGGTGAAAATGTACACTTGTCGGTGATCGGAAACGGCAGTTATTCCTACAATTGGTCGGGCGGAAACGGCACATCCACGGAAGTGTTTTTCTCGGTTTTTCGCGGCAATCCGTTGACGGAAGGCACCCATACCTACACCGTTACGGTTACAGATGCTACGAGTGGCTGCACCGCCGTCACGAATCCGTTTGTCGTGACAGTAAACCCTGTTCCGGCTGGATTTTCCATTGCGGCAAACGGTTCCTGCGCCAACAACGCCAATATTTTGACTTATACCGGACCGACGCCAGCCAACTGGCAATTGATCTGGAATAACGGCCAAATCGGCTCAAGCATCAACACAGAAAACCCCGGTGTCTATTACGTTCGGGTGCTCAATGAATTTGGTTGTGAAGCCCGCAGCAATCCGGTGACGATCCTGCCTGGCCCTGCGGTGTCGGCGATTCCTTCGGGTTGCCATACGCGCTGCACCCCGGATACGCTTTGCCTCCCGCCGATTCCAAACATTGCGAGTTGGCAATGGTTTTTCAACGGCGCGCCAATTCCCGGCGCGACGACTTCTAATTTGGTGGCCACCCAAAACGGCAGTTATTGGGCGGAACTGACCGATGTGTACGGCTGTTCGGCGCAAAGCGACCCTTTGACCCTCAATTTGTACCAAGGCTATGGCAATATTGACGGCAAAGTTTGGTCGGATGTGAACAACAACGGCATCATTGACGGAACGGATACCTTGGTGACAGGCATCCCGGTTCAACTCATTTTGAACGGCAGCATCATCAATGCGATGCCATCCGACGTGAACGGTAACTTCATGTTTCACAATATTTTATCAACCGACTACACAGTTATCATTGATCCGTTTACGCTCACGCCCAACTGGGCCATTGTGATCGGTCAAGCGCAAATGAAACTGCTGGGTTGCAATGATGTGGCAAAAGGCGATTTGCTGGTGCGTTTTGTGTGCCAACCAAGCGCCTCGACGGTTCAATTAACGGCTTGCGCGGGCGCCGCAGCGGTATTCCACGGTACGCAAGTGCCGGCAGGTACCACGCAGTTGTTTACCCTAACGAACGTGCAGGGCTGTGATTCCTTGGTGACCGTAAATGTGGCGGCTCTACCCATTTCTACCGGCAGCGTGAATGTGGCGGTTTGCCCCGGAACGAAATACAACTACAACGGCACGATGTTGAATGCCGGCAGCGCCAAGCAATTTGTGCTGACCAATTACCTTGGTTGCGACTCATTAGTGACCGTTTCTGTGGGTGTTTTACCGACTTCTTCCAGCGTGCAGCAGGTGAAGGTTTGTCCAGGCAGCAGCTACGATTATTTCGGCGTACCGATTGGCATCGGGCAGAGCGTGAATTTTACATTTAGTAATTATTTGGGCTGTGATTCGATTGTAACCATTTCTGTATCAGCCTATTCTGTGCAAAGCAGTTCGTTTGAGGCACGCGTGTGTCCGGGCGATACGTTTAATTATTTCGGCAGCAATCTGGCCATCGGCGATGTGGCTACGTTTACGCTTTCGAGCGTGATAACAGGCTGTGATTCGGTGGTGACGGTGCGTGTAAAAGCCTTGCCGACGTTTAGCAGCGCATTTGAGGCGCAGGTTTGTCCGGGCAGCGCCTATTCGTATCAAAATGAAAACTTAGCGCCTGGCGATGTGAAGGCTTTCACTTTGTCGAGTGTGATAACGGGTTGCGATTCGGTGGTGACGGTGAGCGTAAAAGCCTTGCCGACTTTTAGCAGCGCGTTCACGGCGCGGGTTTGTCCGGGGGAAAAATTTACCTACCAAAATAAAAATTTGGCAGCTGGCGATGTGAAACCGTTTACCCTGGCAAGTTTGCAAAACGGCTGCGATTCGGTGGTAACAGTTACGGTGGTAGAAAAACCGGAATCGTTTGATTCACTGGCGGTTAGTGTTTGCCCGGGAACAGTTTACACGTATCAAAACGTGGATATTCCGGCGGGCGGCAGCCACGATTTTCATTATTTCGGGTATGAAAACTGTGACTCCACCTTTACTGTGACGGTGGCGGCTTATCCGGATTTGAGTTTTGATTTACAGGCAATGCCGTCTTGTACAAACAACCCGACGGGCGTGATTGATGCGCAACAAGTGAGCGGCGGCCTCGCGCCTTTCCAATATTCCATAGACGGCACGAGTTTTCAGGATTCGCCGTCGTTTACGAACCTTGTGCCTGGAAATTACACGATTTACGTGCAGGATGCCAACGATTGTTTGTTCTCCCGCGACACCGTGATTGCGCCTATTCCGGCCTTGAGCGTCAGTCTGAGCAACGGCATTTTGCCCTGCGATTCCTCCGGCGTGCGTATGGCGCCTATTGTGAGCGGAGACAGTACTGCACTGAGTTATCTATGGTGGAACGGCGCGCAGGGTTCGACGGTGACCGTACTGGAACCCGGCAAAATTTGGGTAGAGGTACACAACGCCTGCGAAACCATCCGCAAGGAAGCCTCCGTTACCTGGGCTGATTTTAATGAAAATGCCGAGTTCGTGTACGTGCCCAATGTGATGGCGCCCGAAGCGCTGAATCCGGAGAACAGCCAGTTCCGGCCTTTCTTCCCGGCGGGTTTGGTGATCCTGCGTTACAAATTTGAGGTATTTGACCGCTGGGGTAACTTGATGTTCCGCGACGAAAAACAAAGCGCGGGTTGGAACGGGGCGTTCCGCACGCGGGATTTTAAACCGGGAGTTTGCGTGTGGCAGTTGGTGGCAAAAATATCCTATTGCGGGCAGGAAATTGAGGTGAAGAAGAAGGGGGATGTGACGGTGGTGCGGTAGACCGGGGGTGCGGTGGACGGTAGACGGTGGACGGTGGACAGGCCCTTTATAAACAACGTGTTATGGTGGCCCAAACATCGGCAGCGTTTGTAAACCTGCCGATGTTGCGCGCGGGCCGGGCCGAATGCATGTTCATTCCTGCAAATATTGCGGTCTTCCGCCGTGCTTATTTTTTGTTTTTTCATTGACAACCCACCGCAGGGGCGCCCCTCGCGGGCGCCCAACCCGATGCCCAACAAATGACGGAATCCGAAATGCCCCCCGGCATCCGAACGGGCACCCGTTTAGGCGCCCCTACGACGGCGGCGCCCAACCCAATGCCAAACAAATGACGGAATCAAAAATCGCCCCGGTATGGAAACGGACGCCCCCCAACATATTTCCCCCCACTTTCCAAACCCTATATTACCTTTGCACCCGCTTATGGGACGTATCCTTGCCATTGACTACGGATTAAAAAGAACCGGCATCGCCGTGACCGACCCGCTGAAGATCATCGCCAGCGGGCTTACCACGGTACCTACCGCCGAAGTGTTCGACTTTTTGCAGCAATATTGCGCGCAGGAGGACGTGGAACGCTTTGTGGTTGGGCTGCCGATGTACCCCGATGGTAACCCGGCTCAGATTGCGCCTGCTGTGGATGCTTTTGCGGTACAGTTGCGCAAACTTTTTCCGGAGAAACCCGTTATGCGTCAGGATGAACGTTTTACTTCCAACGATGCCAAAAAAATTATTTTACAAAGTGGTATCAAGAAGCAAAAACGCCGCGATAAGGCGCTGGTGGATAAAATTGCCGCCGCGCTGATCCTGGAACAACACATGGAAGAATTTTTTTGGTAACGCCGCTCTTGTTATGATTTTACCCATTTTCGCCTACGGGCAACCTGTTTTGAAGAAAGTTGCAGCGCCGATCACCCCCGACTACCCGGGCCTGACGGAGCTGATTGCCAATATGTGGGAAACCATGTACCATGCCGACGGCGTTGGTTTAGCCGCCCCGCAGGTGGGCCTGTCCATCCGGATGTTTGTGATTGATTCGCTGTTGATTGACCGCGATAAAAAACCGGAAGAATCGGCGGGGTTCAAACGGGTGTTTATCAATGCCGAAAAATTAGAAGAACCCGGCCAGCCCTGGAATTACGAGGAAGGCTGCCTGAGTATCCCCAACATCCGCGGCGATGTGGAACGCCCCGACACGATTCGGCTGCGCTGGCAGGATGAAAATTTTGAAACCTTTGAAGAAACGTTCACCGGCATCAACGCGCGGGTGATCCAGCATGAATACGACCACATCGAAGGGGTGTTGTTTACGGAGCGCCTGAAACCGCTGAAAAGACGCCTGATTCAACGCAAATTAGAGGATATCCGGGTTGGGAAGGTGAGCGCGGATTATAAGTTGCGGTTTTTTAATGTGCGGTAGGAGTAGGGTTGAAATAGTTGATTTAAGATTACAGATTACATGATTTAAGATTTTAGATGGGAAGTACAACGCTTGGAATTACGAAAGTCGATATAGGCCGTTATTGGTTTCAAATATAAAAACCATAACCAGATAAGCCGGAAATAAGCGACTCCATCTTAAATCATGTAATCTTAAATCATGTAATCTTAAATC
>JBAXTB010000151.1:0-13034 GCA_037130425.1 Bacteroidota bacterium | reverse complement strand
TTCGCGCAGCCAAATCCGTTCAGCGACGCCACGACCCTGTTCTTTTCCAACCCGAACGCTTCGCCCGCAAATATCACCGTCACTGATATGACCGGCCGCATCATGCGTTCCTACCAGAATATCCGCGACGAAGAAATCACCATCACGCGCGGGAACCTGACGGCAGGTATCTACTTGTTCACGATCCGCACCAACACCGGCGCGGTTTCCGGCAAAATCATGGTAAAATAACCCAATCCAACAGAAAAGCCCCAACGGGGCGCCATCAACAACACAGGGCGGCGCCCTGTGGCATGGGTACAACGGCATGTGTACAAAAGCGGGCGACGACTATCACAGTCGCCGCCCGCTTAAATATCTTCAAGAATCAAAATCGTCTAATTCCCATCCAACAAACTACCCAATCCCCCCAAGATACTTCCCTCGTCTTTCCCCTTATACGTGCCGTACTGGATAATTCTGGCCGCTAAACGACTCACCGGAAGCGATTGCAGCCAAACCTTACCCGGACCGCGCAATTCTGCAAAAAACAGACCCTCGCCGCCAAACACCATGTTGCGGATGCCTTTTACAAACTGAATATCGTAGTTAACACGGCTCGTAAACGCAACGATACAACCGGTATCCACTTTCAGGATTTCGCCCACACCCAAATCGCGTTCCAATATATAGCCGCCGGCGTGTACAAATGCCATACCGTCGCCTTCCAACTTTTGCATGATAAAGCCTTCGCCGCCAAACAGACCCGTGCCCAACTTGCGCTGGAACTCAATTCCGATTTGAACGCCTTTGGCCGCGCACAAAAACGCGTCTTTTTGACAAATCACCTTGCCATCAAGCAAAGAAAGGTCAAGCGGTACGATTTTACCCGCATAAGGCGCAGCAAAAGCGACGCGTTGTTTGCCTGGTACCGTATTGGTAAAAGTGGTGATAAACAAACTTTCGCCGGTAAGCAAGCGTTTGCCAGCCGTCATCAGTTTTCCAAAAAACGAATCCGAGCGACCACTGCCGTCGCCGAAAACGGTTGCCATTTCAATACCGTCGTCCATGAACATGAAACTGCCCGATTCGGCAATAACGGTCTCATTAGGATCGAGCTCTACCTCCACGCATTGCATCTCCTCTCCATGGATTTTGTAATCTATTTCGTGGTTGCTTCTCATTTTAAGATTGATTTTGATGATTTTTTTATGAAATGTCCACGCCGCGCTCATTCACAGATGTAGTCTTATAAACGCAACGGAATGGCATAAAAATGAAGGTTTTTATAACAAAGCAGCGAATCAGAAACGACTAAATGTTCGTTTTAATCGTCAAACCTTAGTCCCACTTAAAATAAAGTCCCAAACCAAGCCCAGGGTTTCTCGGTAAGTGATACGCCTGAACAGCGCCCGCAGTACTCAAAACAACACCAAAAAAGCGATTAATGGAATACATGCCCTTGAATCCGATAGACAAATAACCCTGATCGTTTACAAACAAAGATGTTTCCAGGTTATTGGCAGGCAGTTTAATGTTACCGTTTTCAAGCGAGTAAATCCATTCTGAAAAAGCAATGATCCAGAAACGCCCGGTTTTTATCCCACCTTCGGCCCCTGCATTGATGTAATGACTGTAACCATTGCTTCGATAGGCGTATCCCGCGTATGCAAATGCGTAAGCCTGTCCAAAACCCATGCCCGCGCTCAACATCGGCATAACGGTATAGGCATTATAGCCTGTGCGTAAACCGGTCGAATTGTTGTAGGCGTTTGCAGGTGCGTCCGCCCGAAGGGAAAAGGTGACGGGAATCCTTTTTTGAAGAATATTGTAGCGCAACGCTACGGATACATTGCCTACATTGGCAACATATCCGCTTGAGGTTTGGGGTGAATTTTGTATTGAACCTCCTGATTTTATATAGCGGAATGGCAAATTCACGACCGCTGTAAGCCTTTTGCTCAGACCGTATTCTCCGTATAACTGGAAAGTGTTTTCTGTCAATTTGCGCTCCAGGGTACGCTCGTCTCCATTGCCGTCAAACACAGATTTGTAACTCGGAATAAAGTGCCACGCGGCTTGCACGTATGCGCCCGCGCGGCTGCGCACCCAAGGGCTTTGTGCCGGCAGTTGAAAAGCGCCGGTAAGGGCAAGCAGCAAAATCAGGAAACGCAGGTTTTTCATTACGCAGATGGAGTTTCGCTGCTGATGGATTGTTTTACGACCCGAATAAACGTTTTTTCGTCTACCATTAAACGCACAACGTTGCCGTCGATTTTAGTGATTTTGCCGATTATTCCTGCGTTGGTTACAACTTCCATCCCTTCTTTAAGGCTTTCCACAAATTTTTGCTGATCCTTTTGCTTTTTAATTTGCGGACGAATCAGGAAAAAATAAAACACAACGAGAATCAGGAACGGGAACAACATGCCCATTAATGGGTTACTGCCTGCGCCTGCTTGTAATAAAATGAACTGTAACATCATGATTGCTTATGTGTAATGTGTGATGATTATAATTTGAACTTGGCAGGATCAATCCCGAAGTTCGCTTTAATTTCGGTTATGGTACCTTTCATCGGCGCCGGCATCAGACCAGAAACGGTGGTAGTATATGGGAAAAGCACCCCTTGTACCGGCTTATAATCGCCGAAATCAGTCGTAATTTCCGTGGTTTCTCCTTTTTGCGATGCCTCGTAGGTGACTTCTCTTACTTTCAAACTGCTTTTCATGTCGTAAAAATCCATTGACTTTTTGCCGTCCGGACGAATTACTTCTATTGCGTAAGCGTTTGAACCATTTACGTCTTCAATGCTTTTCAGCGACAATTTATAAGTGCTTGCAAGATAAGTCGCTTCTTTGCAAAACAGGGCTTGTTCTTTCAAATCTTCCAAATCCTTACCGCCAAGGGTACGGGTAGCGCCGCCCATGCCAAGTTCCGAACCGGTTGTGCCGTCATAAACCCGTTTGGAAACCACCTGGTTGTTCATCGACATTTCAGTGGCGATTTTGGCGCCGCCTTGCTGCCAGGATTTGGTTTCAAATTCCGGTCCGCGAAACTTGAGTTTGCCCACAATGGTCAAATCCTTGATGTCGGCCAATTTACTTGCATTAATGGCCGTGAGGTAGTCCTGAATAACCTTTTCAGCCGTCATATCGGGCGGAAGCGGTACCGAATTTTCTTTGACCGCATTGCCATAAGCATCAATGAAATTAATTTTTGCATCCGGGCTGAATTGCTTCATTTTTTCAGGAATACCGCTGTCCTTATTGCCCACGATTACGATGTGCGCGCGATCCGGACGAATGTATTTTCGGGCCATGAGCATTACTTCATCGGCCGTAACGTTTTGCAAATTTTGAAGATATTTTTCAAAATAGTCGGCAGGTAAACCGAAACGGGCCGTCGTAAGGGCAAACTCTGCAATGGTGCCCGGTTCTTCTAAACTTTGGGAAAACTGTCCGGTAAGTACATTTTTTACCAGCTGTAATTCCTTTGGCGATACTTTTTCGGTGCGAATCCGATTCAATTCATTCATAAATTCCAATACGGCGCTATCCGTAACCACGGTGCGCACGCTGGCGTTAGCGCTGAAATACCCGATCAGTTTATCCGAACTCAGGCTGGTGCGCGCGCCGTAGGTCCAGCCGTGCCCTTCGCGCAAATTGCCGTTTACCCGACTGCGGTAATAACCTCCCAAAATGGTATTCAGCAGTCGCGCAGGAATAATATCAGGCGTACCAGGCTGAAGTTCAATCGGATACGTGATATTAATCATAGACTGTACAGCGCCCGCTTTATGAACAAAATCAATTTGCGTTTTTTCAGGCGGACGCGGCAAACCCAATTGTTGGACAGGAACTTCTCCGGCTGCCCATTTGCCAAAATATTGTTTGGCGTATTTTTCAGCCTTTTCTTTCGTGATGTCGCCTACAACCACCAAATAAGCAATGTTGGGCTTGAAATAGGTTTGGTAATGCTTCTGTATTTGTTCTAATTTGATGTTTGGAATGGTTTTTTCCGATGGCAATTCGCCGTAAGGGTGACCTTTCCCATAGCGCATCACTGCCGAAGCCTTCTCAACCATCGCCCCGGCCTCGGTTTTTTCCGTTTCCAAGGCATTTTCCTTACGCAATTTTACTTTTTCCAACTCCTCCGCCGGGAAAGTCGGATTTAACGCGACATCCGACATGATGGCAAGGAATTTGTCGGCATATTTGCTCAGACAAGCCCCTGCAACGCCGTTTTCGTTTGAAAACAGGTTGGCGCCCATAAAATCAATTTCTTCGTTGATCTGATCTTTGGTACGCGCTTTTGTGCCTTTCAGCAGCAAATCGCCCATCATTTCAACATACCCTGCGGCGTCTTCTTCCAGCACCGGCGTATAATCCACAAAAAGACGGAAAGCAATTTTAGGCAATTTGTGGTTTGGCACCACGATCACCGTCAGTCCGTTCTCCAATTTCATGGTTTCGGATTTTCCGACCTGAATTTTGGGCGCAGGCCCGGGTGTGGGCGCGCTCGCACGGAAATTCCCTTCCGGCATCGGAATTTTTGGTCCGGTAGAAGCCGGCACAGTTGCCTGATCTTTCTTAGCAGCCATTTTGTCTCCGGTTTTAGGAGTACAGGCGCTAAAAATCAATAATATGGATATAAAAAAAAGAGAGATATTTTTCATGCAGCATTCATTGTTGAAATTGCGTCGTAGAAAAGTGCTGATAGCGCAGTTATAGCCAATGCAAAGTAGAAGTCTGATAATCAATTAATCAATCCTGAAAATCTTCAAATCCACTTTAATCTTGGAATAATTTTAAGGCGTTTTTAAAGGCAGCCAATACAGGACGACCCGACTGGTTTTGGCAAAATATTTATTTGCAACCCGGCGAATATCCTCGCGCGTTACTTTGCGGTAGCGTTCCAATTCGGTGTTGATCAAATTGGCGTCGCCGTAATACATTTCATAGTTGGCAAGCGATTCGGCAATACCGATTACCTTGGCGTTGGAAGAGGCAAAATCGTTTTCTACCTGATTGGATACGCGTTGTAATTCGCGTTCGGTAATCAAATTGGTTTGAATATCCGTGAGAATGGAATCAACCTGTTTTTCGATAGCAGGTAGTTCAACGCCTTTATTTGCAAGCGCAAAAACAAGGTTGGCGCCCGGATCTTCCAAATTGAATGGTGTTGAACCAATTTGTGCCGCCAATTGAAGCTGGTCGACAAGCCGTTTGTTCAGGCGACTGCTTTCCCCATTGCTGAGCAACATGCCAAGCATTTTAACAGCGTAAAAATCAGGCGTTCCAAGCGCAGGGATTTGAAAACCATACACCACCGCCGGTAACTTCACATTATCATAAACGGTGTCTCTGATTTCCTTGACAATCGGCGGCTCCGCAATTTTTGGGCGATAAATTTCGGCAGCGCCTTTCACAGCGTCTTTAAAATACAATTCAATCAAGGCTTTTGCCTGTTCCGGATCAATATCGCCCGCAATGGACAAAATAGCGTTGTCAGGGCGGTAAAAATCCTTGTAAAACTGCTGATAATCAATATCTTGCGCAGCATCCAAATGCTCCATAGAGCCAATAACCGAATTGTGGTACGGGTGTATTTTGAACAAGCGTTTCATGGTTTCATCGCGCAGGCGACCGTATGGGCGGTTGTCGATCCGCTGGCGACGCTCCTCTTTTACCACTTTGCGCTGGGTTTCAATACCTTCAATTTCCACTTTTGCATGAATCATACGCTCGCTTTCGAGCCAAAGCCCAAGCGCCAACTGGTTGCTGGGCAGCACTTCGTAGTAGTAGGTGCGGTCGTAAGATGTGTTTGCGTTCATCATACCGCCCGCATTGCTTACATAACTGTCGAACTCCCCGCGTTTAATGTTGTCAGAACCTTCAAACAACAGGTGCTCGAAAAAGTGGGCAAAACCGGTGCGTTCCGGCTTTTCGTTTTTGGCGCCTACATGGTACATCACAGATACAGCCACAATAGGCGTGCTGTGATCTTCATGCAAAATCACCTTTAACCCGTTGGGCAATTCGTATTTGGTGTATTGAATTTGTTGGCTGAATAAAACCGTGCAGCAGAGGCAGGGTAATAAAAACAGCAGGCGAAGCCTTTTCATACCTAAGATCATATTTGGATGTAAGTTGTATACGCCTTCGCATTGCTTCGGCGCACAAGCTGACGCATTGCTTTGGCTTATACGCCTTCGCATTGCTTCGGCGCACAAGCCGACGCATTGCTTTGGCGTATAAATCGGCCGCGAAGTTGAGGAAATCTGGGCTTACAGCCTGCAAACATTCGATAAATGTTTGCGCGTAGTCGTTAAAAAACGAAAAGCATCGAAAAACTTGGCGCTAAAACGCAAAAAGCGGCTACAGGCGAACACCTGAACCGCTTTTTGTACGCCCCGGCAATTGAATTTGAATCGCTAAGGTAAATCTGTTGCAGCAACGTATAAATATGTTAAATAACTTTGTCCGCGCAGGAAGACGAGGCGAAGGCATCCGGTTTTGCTTTAAATACAAAACCCATGCTCAAAATATAGCCCATTGCCTCCTTCAGGGCAGTATTGCTTTCAAAGGCAGGATCAGTATTAATATCAGCGTGTACTTCAAGCGCGATATTATATTTGTCAAGCAGTTCGCAAAGTTCATAAGCGACTTCAACGGAACGTCCTACTTCAAGGATCATCCGTTCGCGCAAGGACATTTTGCGTTCCATTTTTTCGTTGGAAATAAACATAAAACCGCCTCGTTTTTCACGCAAAAAAACAATAACTGAAGCAAAATGAACCTCAGCGCCAATCACTTGCGAATCTGTACCGATACAAATTTTTAGTTTATAACCTTCCTCTGTTTCACGTTTGATGGTATCTTCCACCGCCTGAAGTAAAGGGGCTTCAATACGTTGACCGTTTAATTTTCTCCATTTCATACATTGATTGCTTTTGAAAATTGGTTCAAGTTGAATTGCCGACGCTTAAATTTAATGTATTATTGCATTGCCACGCAAGCCTTCATTTTTCGGATCAGGCGAATCGTGAAATATAATGACTAAAAAGGGCGGAATTGTAATAATATGTTTTACAAAACGCTTAAAAATAACAATAACTTAAACAATATATTTGTCCCTAAAGTTCCCGGAAGGATGAAACAAAACACTTTTTTAAAATGGGTAAACAGCCCTTGGCGCATGGGCTTTTTTATGTTTTTAAAATTGCCCGCTGCCTGGTTTATGGGTATTCGGGTTGTGCGCTGTGATATGGATCGGGCGCAGATCGCTCTACCCTACGGCTGGCGCGCCCAAAACCCGTTCCGTTCCACTTATTTTGCAGCCCAATGCGCGGCCGGTGAAATGTCGACCGGTTTATTGGCAATGGCTGCATTACAAGATCAGCTCCCCGTGTCAATGCTCGTGACGGAGTTGCGGTCAGAATTTTACAAAAAAGCCGATAAAATGCTTGTATTTGAATGTGTTCAAGGCCAGGAAATTGCGGCCTGCGTGCAAAAGGCGCTCGAAACAGGAGCAGCACAACAGATTACCGCCCTTTCCATCGGCCGTTTACCCGACGGAACAGAGGCGTCTCGCGTTTGGGTTACATGGTCATTTAAACGCAAATCTTAAGGATTTAAGAATTCAGATTACATGATTTTAGATTTTAGATTTCCGATGCATCAACCAAAAAAGCCAGGAATATGTGACCCCATCTTAAATCATGTAATCTTAAATCCTAATAATCGCCTTATCGCTTTTTTAATGCTTGGCGTACTACGAAAAAAGGGCCGTCCCACGCCTCAACGTAAAACAGCCCTTCCGAATAAAAATAACCCGACAAAACAACAAATCAACTCTTGTTCTCGTCGCGGTGTTTCAATTCATCTCGAATTTTAGCCGCCGATTCATAATCTTCGGCCTCCAATACCTCTTGTAAGCGCTTTTGAAGCGCCTCCATCGTGTAGTGTTCCAGCGCGTCGGAGTCAAATTTGTCTTCTGCTGCGCCTTCCGGCCTGATTACGCCACCTTCCTGCTCTTCCAGGATGACGCCCGCCGCTTCGAGGATAAAATCATACGTATAAATCGGGCACTCAAACCGAACGGCCATCGCAATGGCATCGGAAGTGCGCGAATCAATTTCAAATACTTCGCCCCCTTTTACACAAATCAGACGGGCGTAAAAAATACCGTCCAATAAATTGTTGATGACAACTTCCTTTAATTTTATATCGAAAGTATCAAGCGCGCTTTTAAAGAGGTCGTGGGTAAGCGGTCGGTTGGGCGCCATACGTTCCATTGCCACCGCGATTGCCTGCGCCTCAAAACTCCCGATCACGATGGGCAGGCGACGCTGACCACGGCGCTCGCCCAACACCACTGCGTAGTTATGGGATTGCGTCATGCTGTGGGACAGGGCCACGATGTCCAGTTCTATTCGTTTCATTGCAAGATTGATTTAAAATCTCCTGATTAATTGGAGGATTTGAATTTTTTAAACGCCTCATTCAGGCGTGGCACGACCTCAAACAAATCGCCCACAACCCCGTAATCGGCCGCTTTAAAGAACGGCGCTTCAGGGTCTTTATTGATCACAACGATCACTTTTGAGTTGTTTACGCCCGCTAAGTGCTGAATAGCGCCGCTGATGCCAATGGCGATATACAAATTCGGGCGGATTGCGATACCGGTTTGTCCCACGTGCTCGTGGTGCGGGCGCCAGTGGCTGTCGGCAACCGGACGCGAGCAGGCCGTGGTAGCGCCCAGCGTTGAAGCCAGATCTTCCACGATGCCCCAGTTGCCTGGATCTTTCATACCACGACCGGCACTCACCACGATTTCTGCTTCTGGCAGCGGCACGGTTCCTTCCTGGGTTTTTACTTCTTTTACGCGGATACGGCTTTTTACGCCGCTCGCTGCAACAGATTCAACAGAAACAGCGGCGCCCGTTTGTTCGGGGCGAACGGCATTGCCCATCAGGGAAATAACCTTCACTGCGCTGTTAATTTCATAGTTTGCAACCGCTTTTCCGGAAAATACGGATTTGCTCAGGATCAAACTGTCACCGGAAACGCTCGGCAGGGCATTGACGCCGGATACCAGACCCGCATTCAAACGCACCGACAAGCGGCCTGCAATAGACTTGCCCGCAGCGCTGTGGCTCAATACGACAATATCGGCATTTAGTTGTTTGGCTACATCCGAAATGGCAGCGGCATACGCCTGGCTGTCAAAATGATCGAGGGACGCATCCGCAATGTTTAAGACGCGACTTGCACCGTACACGCCTAATTCACCCGCGTTTTGTACCGTACCGATGGCGAGGGCCGCACAAGGAACGCCGAGCATATCGGCTAATTTTTTGCCGTAAGTAACGGCTTCAAAAGCCGCTTTCTTGAAATGGCCATTCAGGCTTTCTGCAAATATGAGTACCATATATAAGTGGTGTATGGAATGTTCAAAGAAAAAAGGACGTTCGAATTAGATGATTTTGGCTTCTTCATGGAGCAAACGAACCAGTTCGTCCATATTGGCCGGATCAACCAATTTAACACCGGCTTTTGCAGGCGGCAAGGTGAAAGACTGCACTTTCACATTTTCGTCGAATGGCACAGGCGTAACTTCCGTAAGCGGTTTGGTGCGTGCTGTCATAATGCCGCGCATATTCGGGATACGCTGTTCAGCCATGCCCTTTGCAGCGCTCAGCACAAACGGCAGGTCAACTTCCAAGGTCTCTACCCCACCCTCGATGTCGCGTTCTAAGGAAGCAACATTTCCGTTTAGGTCTAATTTGCTGGCATAAGAAATGTATGGCAAATCTAAGTATTCAGCCACCATCGCGCCCACTTCGGAGCCATTGTAGTCGATGGTTTCTTTACCGAAGAAAATGATGTCAAACTGCTGATTACGAGCGTATTCTGCAATTTGTTTGGCCACAAAACCGGCGCTGCGCGGATCGGCATTGATGCGCACCGCTTCGTCGGCGCCAATAGCAAGGGCCTTGCGGATAGTGGTTTCGTTGGCGGCCGGGCCTACGTTGAGGGCGACTACAGTGCCGCCCAATGTTTCGCGCAGTTCGCAGGCGCGCACGAGGGCATACCACTCGTCGTAGGGATTCATGATAAATTGGACGCCGGCAGCGTTAAACTCGGTGTTATCCGCGTTAAAAGATATCTTGGCCGTGGTATCCGGCGTTTGACTGATACAAACCAATAGTTTCATATTATATTTTACTTTTGCGGCCGCAAAGGTAGCACAATCGCAGTTATTTTTCATTGCAGCTTCTTTTGTGGAAACAAAACAAATATGCTTTCGTTTATACTTTTTTAAAATTATATGCAATCACGACGCGCCTATCTGCTCCAATTACTTAATTCTGCGCCAAATGACACATTTGTGCTGTTTGCGCTGGCCAAAGAATTTGAAAAAAGTGGCGAACTGCAAGACGCGCTTGACTATTATTTGAAACTTCAGGCAACCGATCCCGCTTATGTTGGCCTATATTACCATTTGGGTAAGTTGTACGAACAACTTGGAAACGGCGAACAAGCCTTGGAAACTTACCGCAATGGCATTGAAGTAGCGCGTAACCAAGGCGACATGCACGCCATGAGTGAACTAAACGGTGCAAAACTCAACCTCGAATATGACTAACACGAAATATTACACCCTATTTTTACTTTTAAGCGCTGTCTTACTTATGTCGGCCCAAACCACCGGTTGTGGCGGCCCAAAGCCTGCTGAAGGCGTTGGTAAAACGGCTTCAGCGACGCGTTCAGCGGGGTATTTGACAGACAAACTGAAAAAGCAGGACTCTAATGCCGTAAAAAGCATGTCGGCGCGCGCGCAGTTGAGTATCAACAATGACGGACAGTCCATGTCGGCCAGCGCAAATATTATTTGGTTTCGTGACAGTGCGCTTTGGATAAACGTTAAAAAATTTGGCTTTGAAGCAGCGCGCGCCTTGATTACGCGTGATTCGGTGTATTTGTTAAACCGTTTGGAAAAGACCTATTCGGTAAAAGGTTTAGAGTCGGTTCAGCGTCAATACAATTTGCCGGCTGGTTTTGAATTGATTCAGCAAACATTGTTGGCGCACGCCTGGATGTTTCCCGGTGCTAAACTAAATTCGGCTGTGGAGGATGGTTTACATAAATTGCTCGGCGCCGACGGGCAATACGCTGCCGCTTATTGGATCGAAGACGGTAGTTTTTTGTTGAAAAAAGAACATTTTGTACGCCAGCAAGATGAAAAAATGATTACCCTTGGTTTTGATAAATTTCAAAAAGTGTCGGGAATCGGTCAGTTTCCGTACTTTCGCAGCATCGAAGCCTACAGTCCGGACAGCGGAAACACGCGTTTGGACGTAGAATTCTCGGACGTTGAAATCAATACGGCACAACCGTATCGCTTTGAAATTCCGGCACATTACAAGCGCGTCGACTAAACGGCGTGGATTGATGATTCAATTTATGATCTCTAAAAAGACAGTCCTGCGTTTTAAAACATTGCTAATCAAGTGCTTGTGCTGCTTATTGCTGCTGAGTGTCGTCATGCAGGCATCGGCGCAAAACCGTAAGGATCTTGAGGAAAAGCGTAAGAAAATCGTTAAGGATATTCAGGTAACTGAAAAACTGTTAAAAAAAACGACCAAGACCAAGGAGGCCACTTTTGATCGGTTTATTGCTTTGCAAAACCAGATTCAAAGTCGGGAATCGTTGATTCAAACAGTTGGTGAGGAAATTACAGCCGCCGATGAATCCATAAGCCGCAACAACGCCGTTGTCGGTTCTCTTGCCATTGATATTGAGCGGATGCAGCAGGAATACGGTAAAATGGTGCGCAACGCGTTCCGCCGTAAAACGCTGAGCAACCCGCTTTTGTATATTTTATCGGCCGAAAGCCTCAATCAAGCATTTAGGCGTTGGCTTTTCCTGATTAAATACGACCGCTACCGCAAAGAACAGGCCGAGGCCATCCGTTTTACGCGCGATGTTTTGTCTAAGCGCACCACCGATTTGCAAAAAACGAAGACGGAAAAAGAAAACCTGCTTGGCTACTTGCAAGGTCAGAAAACCGTGTTAACCAGCGAGTTAACCGATAAAGACGGGCTGTTAAAGGAACTTGCCAAGGATGAAACCCGCTTAAAACAAGACCTTCAGGTGAAGCAAATCGCCCACGAAAACCTGAATTCAGCCATTGAGCGCATCATTCAGGAAGAGGTGCGAAAACGCGTGGAAGAGGCGCGCAATGCCAAGCCGGTTGCGCCGGCTCCTTCACCGCCACGTGTCGCGGAAAAACCAGCCGCTCCGGTTGCCGGGCCTGCCGTGGCGCCCACGGTTGCACCGGCAAAAAGTGAGGCCAAGGCGTCTGAAAGACCCGCCGCGGCTGCGCGCGAGGACAATATGACCAGCGGTTTTCGTTTGAAATACGGAAAATTGCCCTGGCCTGTGGAAAACGGCTTTATTTCCCGCGGATATGGCCGCCAAAAACACCCTACGCTTAAAAATATCGAAATCACGAACAACGGCATTGATATTCGTACCGAGGAATCGGCTACCGTGCTGGCGGTTGCTGACGGTAAGGTAGCGGGTGTGCAGTTTATCCCCGGCCACGATTATACCGTGATTATCCAGCACGGCGATTACTACACGGTGTATTCCAATTTGAACCAGACCAAATTATCAAAAGGCGATATGGTAAGCGCCAAGCAACTCATCGGTACCCTTTCGACCAATCAAATTACCGGAGCCTCGGAATTGCATTTTGAAGTTTGGCACGAAAAAGAGCGGATGAACCCGGCGGTTTGGATTAAGAAGGGGTAGTATCGCCCTACACCCCTTGCTTTTTTGCTAAAAACCTGGCAACTTTGTAAAAAAATAAAACATGACCGATATTACATTAAGGATTGAGCGAGATGATGACCTACGCTTGCTGCTTGATTTGATTCGCAGACTGGGGCTTCCGATCATTCGTACTTCTGTGTTAGAATACAATGAGTCTAATATAGATAAGCAAAAGATGATTGACTTTGTGCTCTCCTATCAAAACGACAA
>JBAXTB010000150.1:0-13085 GCA_037130425.1 Bacteroidota bacterium | reverse complement strand
TAAAATTGGGGCGAATGGGGTAAGGAAAAAGCAAGTTAAAAAGGCAAATTAAGAACATTAGAAACGGGTAGTTCCGTGCAAGCAGGATTGGCTGTAAAGCCCAAATACGGCAAAATAATCGGAGGATAAGCATATAACGAATGACGAAAAGTTTGTTTCTTTGGTGAGCATAAAACCATCGCTCCCATGCGTTCAACCTCTTTTGCCATTTTCATCCAACCACCGTTTCCTTCCAGATGTCGGTTAAATAGCCTAAAATGCCTCCTTTTAGGGCTAATCTGCTTGTTTTTTTCAAAAACGGCCGGCGCGCAATGTACCAATTATGTGCAGTTAACCCTGGATTACGGCCCGTTGGACATCGGTTGTACGACCGTTAATCTAAGTCACGCCGGCGCTTCCTATCTTGAACCTTTTTACTGTGGAATAGGGCCATACAGAATCGGTAATTATTCAACCAGTGGCAGCTATACCTTCACTTTTTACCCACCTGTGCAGGAAATTAAAGTGGATGTTGTTGCTTTGGACAATCACCATATTGGCTCCTTTGCGCATTACGAAGAACTTCTTTTTAATATAAATGGCGTTTTTACGCCCCTTTCAAATCCGGGAACAGGCGCTCCCCTTTGTGAATCTCCGGCAATTGTGTCATCATCCGGAGGACTCATTGCGGCGCCGGGTTACAACGGCGTTGATGGGTATGGCGAAACCAGAGACCTGATTTTTTCTCAGACGATCAGCTCCTTTAAAATGACGGATTCGATCTTTTCAGGCTTAGCTAATGGAGTCGATGTATCTGTGTTCGTTTGCTGCAATTGCAACACCGATGCCGGCAACATCACTTCCGGCCCGCTCAGCGTTTGTGTGCCGAGCCAGATCAGCCTGCCGAATGCCACGCAGACTTTTTTGTACTCCGACGACCTGCTCAAATACATCCTTTTCAGCAATCCGGCCAACCCAACGGGCAGTATTGTGGCCACCAATAACACGCCCGTTTTTTCATTTAACCCGGCCACCATGCAAGCAGATCAAACCTACTACGTAGCCGCCATAGCAGGCCATGGTATTTCCGGCAATATAGACCTCACAGATCCTTGTCTTGATTTATCCAACGTCATTGAAGTGCTCTGGCATGGGCGCCCGGCGGTGACTTTTTCGGTAAGCAATCCCAATGTTTGCGGCGGGGCTTGCGCGACCGTGAACGTTCATTTTACCGGAACGCCGCCATTTATCCTAAGTTACACCAACCCGCTTACGGGATCAGTCACGCAGACTTTTAGTGAAAGCGCTGGTACTTTTAGTATTTGTCCGCCGGTAAATGCGCCGGGAGGAGCGTTGGTCGTTTCGGCGACGAGTTTGGTGGATGCGGTTTGTAGTTGTCAGTAGGGGCGCCCCTTGCGGGCGCCCAACCCGATGACGCAAAAATGACGTGATCTGAAATGGTGCAGTAATCTGAAATGCCCTTCCTTTCAGGAACAAAAGTGCCCGAATTATAAACATGATAAATGCCAAATCGAAAAAATAGGTCAATTTTTTCGATTTGAATCTGGTAATTCCGTGTTTTTACCCGAAAATGTATGATACCACGTATTGCTTTGCGCAACGACACCGGCGCCTTGTGGGAAAATTTCCTGCTTGCCGAGCGCATGAAACGAAACGCATACACCGACTACTTCTGCAATACCTACTTCTGGCGTAAATTGTTGGTTTTTAGGTCGCTTTTTTAGGTTTAAAAACAGATGTTTGCGTATTCAAAGTTTTGGCAATATAGTTAATTTAACTATTTGTGATTAATTAATACTAAAACATCGGAGCGGTTCATGCGAAAAATTTTGCTCTTGCAAATATATCGCATAATTTCATATTTAAAAGCACCTGATAAATTTATTTCGTTTCTGTGTCTCTCAACTGACGAAAGTAGTATTATCCCCCTCCCATCCCAACCCGAATCTTCGCCAACCTAAAAACATGCTCAATCGCAAAATAACACGCCAACTCCGCCTCCTCCGCTTCGTTCAAATCTCCCGCTTTTCGCTTAAAAACCAATAAATCGTACCGATTTTGTGTGCTTTCAGAAGGTCTAAACGCCATAAGCTGCGAAGGCATCTCCGCCGCTAAAAACTCCGCAATTTCTTCGTTTATTTTTATCGTAGTCATAGCCATGCCATTAATCTAAAGCCTACCGCACACTCGCAAACATCTGCTCCCCAATCCTCTCCAACAAACCCTTATCCTCCGTAATAATCTCCGCCTTCCCTTGCAATTGCTGCTCAAAGGGAATTTCCTTGTGGTAACTGGTAATCAATTTGTTACCTGTTTTGTTCAGTTCAATCGTAATGGCGTACTGGTCGTTTTTGGGCACCAGCGACTTGGTCTTTACCGTGCCTTCCAGCGTGCCGTATTCGTGGTAAGGGTAGCCGTCGAGTTTGATGATGACGTGTTGGTCGGGCACCACCTTGCCGCTGCCGGTCACGGGCAGGAGCATACGGCCGGTTAAGGCGCCGTTTTCAGAAGGCACGATGGTGAGCACCTGGTCGCCTTGTTTCACGTATTGGTTGGCGCTGAAAAAATCGACGGTGAGGGATACCTTGCCGGCAATGGGCGCCGTGAGCAGGTAGGTTTGTTTCCATTTGTCGATGCTGCTGCGCAGGGTGTTGAGGCTGTTGCGCAGTTTGGTGGAGGCGCCTGCTTCGCTTTCTTCCCGGTTGAAGGAGGCATCGTTGATCCCGCGTTTCAGGTTGATGATCTCGTTCTGTTTGCGGATGATGTTGTCGTTGTGTTCGTCGTTCTGGCGTTCTAATTCGGCTAATTTGGTGCGCTCTTTTTCAAAATCCACGCGCGATACAATGCCTTGGTCGAAGAGTTCTTTTTGCTTTTTGTACAAATCCTCGGCCGGACCGATTTGGTCCTGCACGCGGCGCATGGCTTTGCGGTCAAAATCAATGCTTTGTTCTAAGCGGGTGATTTGCAGGTTGATGGATACGATGTTGGAACTGGTGGTGGCCGTGCGCGTTGATTTGCCGAATTTGTACAATTCAAAGTTCTGGATAAAATCGGCGTATTCGGTTTGTAATTCGCCGAGTTCTAAGTTGCGCAACGGCTCGGTTTCGCGCATCACTTCGATGCCTTCACGCTGCCATTTGCTCACGAGCGAATCGGCGCGCAACACATCGAGGTAGTTGGCCGTACTTTGGAGCACCGCAAGCAACTGGTTTTCTTTCACAGACTTGGAGTCCTTGACAAAAAACTTGTCGATGCGGCCGTCGATGCGGGCCACAATGTCGGCGGGCGGGGTGCCAGTGGTAATCACGACCTTGGACTCTACTACGTCGGGGTAGCGCACAAACCAGGCAACGGTGATCATCATGGCAAAGCCGAGCAGCACCACGGTGGTGCCCCAGTTTACCAACCAGCCCGGCGGCGTACCGAGTATTTCCTGTACGTCTTCTGAACGGAGTTCTACGTATTCGCGGTTTTTTTCCATGTGGTTTGTTTTTAAACGCCTAATTCGAGTTGATCCTTGATCAAATGATAATACGCGCCGCGTCGGTCGATTAGTTCCTGGTGCTTGCCTTGTTCCACGATTTCGCCTTTTTCAAGTACGATGATGTGGTCGGCTTTGCGCACGGTGCTTAGGCGGTGGGCTACAATGACCACGGTTTTGTTGCGGAAGGCGTGTTCGAGGTTGTGCATGATGACGCGCTCGTTGTAGGCGTCAAGCGCGTTGGTGGCTTCATCGAAGAAAATGTAGGCGGGGTCTTTGTAAATGGCCCGCGCGATGAGCAGGCGCTGGCGTTGCCCCTGGCTCAGTCCCACGCCTTCTTGCCCGATTTTGGTGTTGTAACCAAGGGGCAGCGACTCGATAAAGGTTTGGATATTGGCCACTTTGGCTGCGTACAAGAGCCTGCGCCGATCCACATATTCTTCGCCGAGGCCGATGTTTTTGGCAATGGTGTCGGAAAAGATAAAGCCGTCCTGCATCACGACGCCGCACTGGTTGCGCCAGATTTTGTAGTTGATGTTGGACAGGTTCAGGTCGCCGAGCCGCACGCTGCCTTCGGTGGGTGGGTAGAAATTGAGCAATAGTTTGAGCAAAGTGGTTTTGCCGCTGCCGCTGGTGCCCACAATAGCGGTGGTCTTACCTTCCAACAGATGCAGGTTCATATTTTTTAGCACCCAGGGATCGTGGGGGCCGCCGTAGCGGAAATAAATGTTCTGCAATTGCAAATCGCCGTTGGAGGGTAAAACGGTAATTTTATTGTCGTCGTCGGGTTCTTCGCTGGGGCGGCGGTGTATTTCGTGCATCCGCTCCAGACTGATTTTGGCTTCCTGGGCCGCTAAAATGAACTGCACCAATGATTCGAGCGGGGCGTTCATGTGGCCGATGATGTATTGAACGGCTAACATCATACCAAGCGTCATGTCGCCTTCAATGACGGATTTGGCGGCAATAACCGAAATAAGGATGTTTTTTCCTTCATTAATAAAGGCGGCGCCGGCGCGTTGAAACTGGTCGGTAGCGAGGTATTGTACGTTCACGCGGAACAGGCGCGCTTGTATGCGTTCCCAGGCCCAGCGTTTTTGGCGTTCGGCGTTGTGCAGTTTGATTTCCTGCATACCATTTACCAACTGAATAAGGGTGTTCTGGTTTTCGGCCATTTGCTCAAAGCGCCGGTAATCGAGCGCGCGGCGGCGCTGCAAAAACAAGGCAATCCAGCCGAAATACAAGGCGGCGGCTACGAAAAACACTAAGAAAATGATCGGATTGTAAAACAACAATACGAACCCGAACACCAGCAAACTCACGACCGAAAATAGGGTAATGAGCGAGGAGGAAGTCAAAAAACGTTCGATGCGCTCATTGTCGTAAATGCGCTGGAGTAAGTCGCCCGTCATTTTGCTGTCGAAAAAGGCCATGGGCAACTTCATGAGTTTGATCAGGAAGTCGGAAACCAAATTAATGTTTACCCGTGTGCCAATGTGCAGCAAAATCCAGCCCCGTATAAACTCGACGGCCACCTGGCTGAGAAACAACATGCCTTGGGCGGCTAAAATCAGGTACACAAAACTAAGGTCATTGATTTGTACGCCTTTATCGACCAGCGCCTGCATCAAAAACGGGAAAACGAGCTGAATCATGCTGCCCAACAGCAGCCCGATGGATAATTGAAACAGCAGTTTTTTGTATTGCTTCAAATAACCCCATAAAAAACCAAAGCCGGCGCGGTCGGTTTTTTCGCCATCGCGTTTGAAAAATTCAGGCGTTGGTTCAAGCAGTAGCAGAATGCCCTGCGCCTCTGTGTTCACCACATCGCTGATCCATCCGTTGAGGAATTCCTGTTCGCCCAGTTCTATTTTCCCGATTTTCGGGTCGGCTACATATACTCTTTTGTCGGCAACCTTGTACACCACCACAAAGTGTTCTTGTTGCCAATGCGCGATACAAGGCAGCGGAATATCTTCCATCAGGCGTTGAAACCCGGTTTTTACCCCCAGTGTACGCAATCCGATTTTTTCAGCGGCATCGGAAATGCCCATCAATGACACGCCTTCCCGGTCGAGGTAGGACATCTCGCGCAGGTTTTCCAACGAATAATGCCGTCCGTAATGCCGGGCGATCATGCGCAGGCAGGTAGCGCCGCAGTCGGCCGCATCATGCTGTTTGTAAAATGGGAAATTGTCGAATGCCATCTGATTATGCTTCTGCCTGATTTTGAGGCGATTAAATTCCTGCAAAAATCGGATTATCAGACGTAAATACCAAATTCTAAAATTTCCCTACAATTCCCGGATCCATATATTGCGATAACTCACTAAATCGCCGTGGTCCTGCAACTTGAACGGGGCCTTGCCGTGGGCTTGATTTTTAGGCAATCCAATGTATTCAGTGGTGCCTTTGATCTCGGCGTTGTTTTGCACCAGCACGCCGTTTTGGATCACTGTCAGGTGCCCTGGAGCCAGCAAAATACCATCGGCATTGAAGCGGGGCGCAGTAAAAATGATATCATAAGTCTGCCATTCGCCGGGTTTGCGGCATGCATTTACGAGCGGGATATGCTGTTTGTAAATGGAGCCGGCCTGACCGTTGGAATAGGTCTTATTTTGGTAATTATCAAGCACTTGCACTTCGTAGCGTGATTGTAAGAAAACGCCGCTGTTGCCGCGTCCCTGGCCTTCGCCTTTCACTACTGCGGGCGTGCGGAATTCAAGGTGCAATTGGCAATCGCCGAAGCTGCGTTTGGTGAAAATGTCGCCTGTGCCGGGTTTTACGGTGATAAAATCGCCTGTAATATCCCATTTAGCGGCAGAGCTGTCTTTCAAGGACAGCCATTCATTCAAATTTTTGCCGTCAAACAGCACAATGGCGTCGGAAGGGGCTTTGCCGGGAGCCTCGGCGGGCGTTATAACGCGCGGTTCAGGCGTCCAGACTTCTGTGGCTTTCGGGTCGGTTATTTGTGCAAAAACGCTGGTAATGGAGAGGGAAAAGAGGGCGCAGATAGCGAGGTGTTTCATGTTATGCGGTATGTGTATATGATAAGTGCTGTTTAAGGTACGAGCTTGGAGGAAAAAGAATATGGTGCGTTTCGTTTCCTCCCGCCCCCAGAAGGGCAATGTCATTGACTTAAGGATTTTAAAGTCCTGAAAGGACGAAATCATTAACACAGGGTAACACCCTGTGCCTTCGAGACAACGCGAGATCTAAGCCCTGAAAGGGCGAAATCATCCGGCGCTACGCATGATTCCGCCCTTTCAGGGCTTCTCAAAAACCTTGGCCATTTTAAATTGGGCGTTGCCCAATTCTAATGATTTCGTCCTTTCAGGACTTTGGTAACCCTTAAGTCAATGACATTGCCCTTCAGGGGTCGGGGGCGACCAACCAGCGCAGTATGCCCGGCAACAGACCGACCAAACATGCTTTCCTTCAAACTTCGGACCGCCAAATTACAACAACGTAATCGTTCCTTCAAACCTTAAAGGTTCTCCGCGCGGGCCTTTGAGCGTGATCTGGTACACATATACCCCAACAGGCATTACTTTTCCGTCGCGTTTACGGCGCCCGTCCCAACCGTTTTCGGGGTCGGTACTTTCAAAAAGCAGTTCACCCCAGCGGCTCCAGATGCGCATATTGAAGTCAGTATAACTGGGCAATATACCCAATAAACCGAATCGGTCATTGCGTAATCCACTGTCACTCAAGGGGGAAAACACATTGGGCACATATAAGCGCACTTTCGGTGTTATATCCAGTACTTTGGAAATCGTGTCGGAACATCCCTCGGCATTGAAGATGCGCAACGTAACCGGGACAAAACCGGTATCCGTTGCAAATACATGTACCGGGTTTTGTTTGGTAGAATAATTCAAACTCCCGAATTCCCAGCGCCATTGCACTGCAGAACTATCCGATTTATCCTGAAAATAAGCGGTGTTGTCCAAATTACTCAAAAATTCGGGCATGTAGCCAAAATCGGCAACCGGTTTTGGGTTTACAATGACTTGATTTACAAAAGTATCCGTCGCGAAACAATCAAAAGCATTTTTAAGTGAAACGCTTGCGGTGTAAGTGCCCGGCTTGCTGTAAAAGTGGCGCGGTGAGGGGTTGTCGGTTTCGGTTTTGCCGTCGCCGAAATCCCAAAAAATAGTATTTGCGCCTAAAGGAATGGTGTCAAATATATGAAAATCAATGGATTCCGGCATACAAACGCTCAAAATGCCAGGATCGTTGATCGGCGGTAACAGGTGCGGATTCCAGTCGACGGTTTGGGTTGTTAAATCCGTACAACCATCGGAATCGGCCACAAACAATTTAACCTGATATTGCCCGTAAGCAGGAAATTGATAAACCGGGTTTTGCACTTTACTGCTGTCTCCTGTGCCGAATACCCACACGCGCGACACGATCCCGCCGGTGGTAGCGCCTGAAGCCGAACTATCGGAAAAGGTTACCGGCGTTTCTTTACACAAATCCCAGTCGAAGCCGTAATTTGCCTTTACACCCGGAAAGGCTGTTAAGGTGATATTGGCAGTGTCTTTACAATTTTCATTCGGATTGAGGTATAAATGAGCGGTGTACGTTCCATAATCAGGCAACACGACGGTTAAATGCCAGGAATTAGACGTGAAAACGGTGCCGTTTTTAAGGTCGACTTCCCATCTCCAACTGATTAAATCCGGGGTTTGCGGGCTTTGATTTAGGATGGTGACGACTTTTTGACCACAGCGCTTGACGAGAAATTGCTTTGGACCTGTAACAGAATTAGCGGAAATCACTGCCGAAACAGTGGGCGTACAATCTACCACATTGAATTGAAAATCACGCAACACGGAGCCGATCAGTTGTCCGTTTCGGTATTCTTTTACACAAATACCGACCACAAATTGGCCTAAAATCGTAGGGCGCCCGCTGAGCTTACCTGTTTTAGGATCAATTGTAATAGGCGGATTTCCACCCATTGGAATGTTCATATTGTAAACCCCAGCAAAATTGACCATATCAAACGGCGGACCGCATGGAGGGTTGGGCGTGCTGGAATTGCAACCGTTTCCACCGCCCTGGCCGCCGCCAACAAGCGGGGTACATAAGGAATATGCCAGCGAATCGCCGTCAATATCTGTGGCGCTGTGGTCAAAATCGAGCAGCAGGTTGTTGCAGATAAACGTAGCCGGGTAGTTTTTAAAAACCGGACTGCTGTTGTTGGCTGCCTGTGCGGCTGGGGTAATTTCCACCATATACGTTGCGCCCACGTTGCCCGGCGTCTGGATATTTACGATTTGGTCGGTACGGCAACAGCGTTGATATACAATGAAATAACTTTGATTGGTCAAATCCGGCAAATCGCGCGTAAAAGTGTACACGCCACGTTGTACGCAGGCATTTGACACGGCTGAAGCATCAGCGCAAGGCGGGATAACCGGTTGAACCATAACGGGCGTCGTCAGTGTCGCGCTAAAACTTGTCACAAGTTGAGCAGTGGTAGCGTTTCCTTTATATATGCCGATACGGGCCGGCGAATCCAGCTGCCCGCCGCCGCTATCACAATCCCGATAAACGACTAAGGTGAATTCATATCGTTTAATACCGTTGCCAAGATCCATGACAAAACGGTAAGTCATTTCCCCGCCGATAATGTGTTTAGCATTGGCAAGCAGGGGCAAGAACATTAAACAAAAAGACAAAAAGACAGATGAAAAGGCACTGCGCAGTTGTTTTTGGGAACAAACAGATCGGGTATTTCTCATGAAATGGAATGATTCCAATTGTTAAAAATTCTAACATGATTGACACGGGCCGATGCAAATTTGCATATCAGGATTATGTCAAACCAAATAGCCTGCAAAAGTGCCGCCTTAACACTTTTTTTTCGATGCTGAATGCCGAATTGTCTGTCAGTTGCAAATTGAAGCCTTAGTTTATGCGCCAAAGCAATTTACCCATTGGCGTTTAAGGCTTCTCTAATGTATAAGTGTTGTAGGCTTTTATCAAGGATTGATACAAGAGTTTGCCTTGAACGGCATAACCAGCCTTGGAATAATGCACAGAATCAGAAGACATTAACCCGTTGCTTTTCCACATCAAAGCGGAGTTTTCGCCGCCGGAAAGACCGAATAAATCCCACAGTGCATAACCCTTGTCTTCCGCGTATTTGCGAATAGTAGCGCTGGTGGCGGCCATGTGCGGGTTGAAGCCTTTTCCGCGCAGGTAAGAATCGGCCGGAGTCGTAAGCAGGATCAAGGCGCCCGGCGAATATTCAAGCAATTGGGAAACTAAATTGTCGATGGTGCGGTACATATAACCCGGCTCGGTTTTTCCCTGCGATTCGTTGGTTCCGAAAGACAAAATGAACAAATCGGGTTGAAGTTCGGCGATTTGTTTGGCAAAATACTTGGCCCGCGCAAAATCCTGGTATTTGGCGCCGTTTACGCCGATGGAATGAAAAATCACACCGGAAAGTTCGTTTTCCAAGGAAACCCCATCAAGCCGAAAAGTTTTTTGCTGGCTGGTGCGCTGGTCGGCGGCTATGGTAACCTGGCCGACCGGGCGGTCGAAATAATAGGATCTTGAAAAATCGCCTTCTATATATAACTGGGCTTTTTGGTTGCTGTTGTCATCCCTGATTTCCAGATCGTAATCGTTGGCCGTTTTGCGTTGCAGGACGGTAACTTTGGTGAATAGTTTGGTTTCGGAAGTGGCCGTATCCATGAGTTTGAAGGTGACCAATCCCTTGGAATTATTGGTTTCAATGGCAAAACCCGATACACCGTAGGGCGTGGCTTCGTCCAAATCACGCTGACAATTGCCGCCCTGCCATTTGCAGTTTGTTTCCAGCTGGTAATCCTTTGGCCCATTGGAACCGGCAAGTTTATAAGGGAAAACAAGTCCGCGGCCGGCATCGCCGAATGCGCGTTGTAGCCGTTCACGTACTTCCCGGCTCAGGAAATTGCCCAGTACATGGGAGTCCCCGATTTGCACAATGCTGATCTTTTGTCCGCCGCGCACGCGTTGCTCGTACAAGCGCTTGAGCAATGGATTCAAATAAGCCGCATTTGTCAGTTCATTTTCGTCCTGATGAATGAAACTGTATCCAACGGTGTCAGCGTCGGTGATATCGACCTGGGCCGGTCGGAACTGCGATTGGCACTGTCCGATGAACAGGAGTAGAAATGCTGAACAGGCAATCAGGCGGATACGGTTGATTCGGAAGTGGGTGGCAGACAAGGAAGTTGGCATAGGTGTCGGTGATTCGAATTGTTTTGTACCGCTAAGGAAAGGATTTTTCCCTGGCAATTCAACATTACTATTTCAATTTAGGCTTAGATTTTCGATTTGAACGCCCAAAACGCAGCAGATTAGGCTAAAAAAATGCCTATTGTGGGGGCGATTGTCGTAATTTGCTTTTGTATTTTTCCTGTTCAGACAAAAATAAACGGGCAAACATATAACCTACTACGCGGCCTCCGTCGTGGGTGAGGTGGGTGTAATCCTTGTTGGCCAACATGGGTTTGTGGTTGGCCATCGTAATAATGCTGCCCGGACCGCCCATGCCCCTGAACAGGTCGTAAAATAAAAATCCGTGCTTACGGGCCAGGTCGCGCTGCATGGCCACAATATAGGGTACGCTGCGCATGGTAGCCAGTTCGCTCCCAAGTTTGCCCGCACGGTCGCCAACGCTTACCACCAAAATAGGTCGCCCAGGAAAACAGGCACGCAAATGGTCGAAGGTGCGATCAAGTTCGGCTCTGTACCAATTAATATTATTCAACGAATTGGTCACGGCGTTCAATCCAACCTGAATTACCACCAGGTCATAATGCTGATAATGATCGAATTGTCGCACCAAATCAGTTGAAATGCGGTTCAATGGCCCGCCGGAATTGCCCCGAACGGAAAAGTTATCAATGTAAAAACCCGCCCCGCTTTCAAGCGACGCGCCGTATAAGCGTAGGCTGTCGGACGAAGGGAATTGCATGGAAAACAAATGAATATCGGGTTGCGGCGATTCATAAGACCAAACATTGATGCCGCCGTTTTTTGCTGCAAGCGTCGCTTGTTGTCGTTCAGGCATATCCTGTTTTTTCCAGCTAACATAACTGTTTTGCCGCGCTGCATAAAACAGCCTTACCTGACTCCAGGCCTGGGTATGGTGGAAATATTTGGCGCCCTGGTACATCAGGTTTGCACCGGCATCCGGATAATATACGAAGCCGTTTAAGCCGAACGGAACTTTGGCTTCACGGTTTTTTACGATGGAGTAGGTGCGCCAACCGCTGTAATCATGTACGAGCGTGCGTTTGAAACGGGCTACTTCTGATGTGATGGGCACAAAACCCACCCCGGCGCCGCCCCATATCGTTTGAAGCGTGTCGCGCAGGTCGCCGATCAGAATATCGCCTTCTACAAAAGAATCGCCGTAAAATGCCACGCGCACCAGATGGCCGTGCGTGCGTATGGAATCAATTTCCTTGAAAAAACGAGACAATCCGCTTTGGTCATGCGTGTAATCTTCAATGGTGCTGCCGAAAAACATGGAATCAACCGGCGGCAAGGGGCCGACGATATGCACGGAATCCTGATGCAGCGCGCTATCCCGAGTTATTGTATCAGCGGCAGGGTTGGCCAACGCCAAGGTGTCTGGAACGTACACAAACGTATCCTGTTCGGGCAGACTGGCTTTGTCGCGCACATCAGATAAAATATCCATACGTCGGAGTTGGATGGCGCCGATTGTGGTGTTTTCAGGTATCAGGGATAGCCCGATAAGACCCAAAAGCACCAAAAGAGTAAGTCCTAATCCTTGTCCGAGGTAGTTTTTCATAGGGCGCAAAGGTAAATTTGTTCGTGGAAGTTGCGGATTATTCGAGGCGCTTTCAAAACAAAATTTTATAAAAATGCAAGAATCAACATATTGCTATCAGGTGTGAATCGTCCCCAAGTTGGGAAAAAGGGTCGGAATTTTAGATGAAACCAAGGAGGAACGGCAACAATTTGCTTTTTAATGCATTTATATATTTACATTTGTCCCTAAATAAAATTGCAGTCGGGCTCCCGACTTTTGACTATTGCTTCACACCCATGCCTGATCCGACATTCGACTTTGCATTTCTTGAATCTGCTACGGAAACCCTCCGCGCCATTGCCCATCCGCATCGGCTGTTGATTGTGGAAATGCTGCATTCAAATCAGTCGATGAACGTAACGGAGATTTACGAACAATTGGGCATTGAGCAGGCCGTGGCCAGCCATCATTTGCGCATCTTGAAGGATCGTGGCGTGGTAAATGTGCGCCGGGATGGTAAGAACAGTTATTACACGCTTAGCAAGCCGGATTATTATCAGATTGTGGAAGTGCTGGCGCGGGTGGGGTAGGTTTGCTCGTCGTTGGGTGTTTTACCTCGAAGGTTTCACAGCGGTTTTAGCTCGTCGTAGGGTGTTTTGCCACAAAGGACACGAAGGTTACACAAAGTACACAAAGCGTAGCATACACTTTGATTTTTGTGTACGTTACGCTTAGCATTTCGAAAGGCCAATCCTTTACCGCAAGCGCCCATTTCCGTTACAAATACGAATAAAGCAACCACAATAGCCAGAA
>JBAXTB010000015.1:0-31284 GCA_037130425.1 Bacteroidota bacterium | reverse complement strand
TTGATGCCTCGGGAGAGTAAGTCGGCGCCAACTCAATATAAATTTAGCCTTGTTGTGTAAACAACAGGGCTTTTTTTATGCCCATTTCGGCCAGTCGGCCAAATCACATTGAACATTTATTTTATCATTAAATGCTGTTGGAAAAACCCGGAAAGCCCCTACCCTACCCGGCTCATCAGTTTTGATAAGGATGTTCCCATCAAAGCTCGCTCCGTTTCAATCAAATTATCCGGGCGATGCGCATCTACAATCGTAAGTTGGCCGCCATAAGACGGGTTTATCAGAAAATCATTCAACCCTTACGTTATGTACTTCTTTCATCGGGTGTGCATGAAGATGGATGCACGAAACAAATCCGAAAATAAAAATTATTATACGCATGTGTTTATGTTTCAAGAATAAAAGTGTATAACTTACATCAAAGGACGGATTAAACCGGATATAACATTCAGAAAAGCAAACATTACGCAATTGTGATGCTTTTTTTTTAAGTTTGCAGATCATTGGGCGCGATGCGTTTTTTATTTATTTTAATCATTTTTCCCCGTATCGATGCGCGCCTTTTTCAATAGACATTACAATTAACGTGTTCTCATGTCTCGTTTTTTCTTAAAAGCTATTGCTGCCGGTTTGTTTTTTACAATTGCGCTGCACACTTCAGTTTACGCACAATGTCCGATAACGGTAAATGCCGGTGAAGATATTTATTTATGCGCGCCCGCTCCCCCAACTCAATTAGATGGGCAGATAGACGGAGATTATCTAAGTTTCGCTTGGAGCCCGACTACGGGTATGACAGGTGCAAACACACTAAACCCTACCGTTACGATTTCACAAACAACAACATACGTATTGACTGCAAAAGCGGCCAATTTGAATAATAACCTGATTAACAATGGTGATTTTGAAGGCGGAAACTCCGGATTTTCAAGTGATTATTTATATAATCCGGGGGATTTAGTGCCTGAGGGTCTTTATGATATTCTGCCAAATCCACAGGCTGATCACCCAGGCTTTGCGCCCTGTCCGGATCACAGTGGCGGTGGGAATATGATGGCGGTTAACGGAGCAGGTACTCCAAATCAGGATGTTTGGTGCCAAACCATAACAGTTATTCCGAATACAGCTTATGTATTTTCGGCCTGGGTTGCAACATTGGTTGCATCGTCCCCAGCCAGATTACAATTTTCCATCAATGGAAGTACCATTGGACCTATTTTTAATGCGCCTGGTCAGACTTGTGTGTGGCAAAACTTTTTTGCAACCTGGAACAGCGGTGCAAATTCAAGCGCCACCATTTGCATTGTAAATCAGAATACGGTCCTTGGCGGCAATGATTTTGCCATTGATGATCTGCTATTTGCGCCCGTTTGTACTGTAACGGACACTGTGAAGGTTAACGTTATAAGTATTACAGCAACGGCAAGTCCGTCAATTGTTACAATTCCATGTGATGGCGCCCCTGTAACACTCAGCGGTAACGGCTCCTCAACAGGAACCAATATTACATACAACTGGTCGACCACCAACGGCAATATCGTTTCCGGAGCAAATACACTAACACCGGTTGTAAATGCGGCCGGAGAATATGTACTGACCGTGACATTCGAAAAAAATGGCTATGTATGTGAAAAAACGGCTAGTGTGAATGTTGTGGAAAATGCCAATCCTTTTTCTGCCTGGATTACACCGCCAAGCCCACTTGGTTGCGGCTCCTCCAGCACTGTGTTAATTGGGAATACGACACAACCGGGTTTTTCTACCTATCAATGGACAACGACAGGAGGGAACATCGTTTCGGGTTCGAACTCCAAGATATGTACGGTTAACCAGCCTGGCACCTACGATTTACTTGCCACCAATACCGCAACCGGTTGCACTGCTACCGCTTCCGTAAACGTAACAGTGGCCAATAATCCGCCTAATGCTGTCGCAAATGCTTCAGGATTAATCACTTGTGTACAAAATACCGTTAACCTGTCAGGTTCCGGGTCTTCTACTGGTCCGGGCATTAATTATGCCTGGACTACTCCAAATGGAAGTTTTACGTCTGGCCAAAATACGATCAATGCCATAGCGGGAAGTGCCGGTATTTATATCATAGGCGTTACAAATACGACAAACAATTGTACGACTTATGATACCGTGCTGGTTTCTTCCAACAAGGTTGTGCCTCAAATCGCCATACAAGCGCCTGGCGTATTGGATTGTGACACGGATACCCTCTCGATTTCATCTACCATTAACCCTGCAAATGCAAACCTGAATTGGACTTATTCAGCGGGCGGGAATATAGCAAGCGGACAGGGAACCAACACGCCAAAAATAACTTCGGCCGCTACTTATACGCTGACCGCCACCAATCCAGCAAACGGTTGCACTTCGACTTCCGCTGTAACCGTGACGGCTGATCATCAACACCCGACTGCCGTTGTGCTTCCAGCCGACTCTATCACCTGCCAATCACCAAGTGTAATGCTATCCGGAAACGGCTCATCTACCGGCGCGTTGTTTCAATATAACTGGACAGCCGGCACAGGCGGGAATATCGTTTCTGGCGGGAATACACTCACCCCTTTGGTTAATTCCGCTTCTACATATACTTTATTGGTTGTCAACATATTAAACGCTTGTACGTCCACGGCAGCCGTTACGGTGGTGTCCGATACAAACGTTGTCGTAGCGATTGCCAATGCGCCCGATACGCTGAATTGCAAGACGGGAATGGTTACACTAAATGCAAATGGTTCCACCGCAGGCGCGAGTATCACCTATGCCTGGACGACGACCACCGGATCTTTTGCAGGCGGTCAAAATACGGCAAATCCGACCGCTACGTTGCCCGGCACTTACCAACTGTTGCTAACCAACACGGCAAATGGCTGCTCCGCCACAGACTTAGCAATTGTAAATCAGGACACCCTGCACCCAAAATTACAAATTGATTCAACAGGATTACTGACTTGTGCCAATCCAATTCAGACGATTCAGGCGCATAACCTGTCTTTGCCGGGTCATTTTTCATATCATTGGACCCCTACATTGGGCGGCAATATCCTTTCAGGCGATAGCACCTTGGCGCCTGTTGTAAATGCACCAGGTTCGTTTACCTTAACAGCATTAAATCTTGTAACCGGTTGTTCTTCCAGTATTGTAACTTCGGTACAACAAGAAGCAGGGGTTCCTGTCATAAACACTGCAATACCTGCGATTATTACTTGTACCACACCCACAGTGGTACTGAATACAAACGGCTCTTCCTCAGGTGCAAATTTTGTATATCAATGGACTGCTGCTAATGGCGGCCATATCGCAAGCGGGGGCCAGACAGGCGCTCCTGTAGTGGATCAGCCTGGTTCTTATGCGTTAATAATTACAAATTCAAGCAATGGATGCACTTCGAGCGCATCTGTTTTGGTACAGCGCGATACGGTATCACCTAAGTTTGCTTTTACTCCTCCGGCAGTATTAACCTGCTACTTACCGGCAGAAAACCTTCAGGTTCAAAATTTGTCGTTGCCGGGATCTTTTTCTTATCAATGGAATGTAGCCAGTGCAGGCAACATCGTTTCCGGGGGAACAACGCTTTCGCCCTTGGTAAGCGCCGGCGGTTTATATCGCCTGGTCGCGACCAACCAACAAAATGGTTGTACAAGTACCCTATTCGTTGCCGTTGATTCAAATATTTCAACACCTGCGCTCCTTACAAATCAGCCTAATTTGCTGACTTGCGCAAACCAGACAATGTCATTACCCGTTGTAAACCAATCGCTTCCGGGTAACTTTTCTTATTCATGGACAAGCGCCGCAGGTGGAAACATGCTTTCGGGAAACACTACGCTTAACCCCTTAGTGAACGCTGCGGGTACTTATGTTATCACAGCAACAAATTTGGACAATGGTTGCTCGAATACGGCGACAGTCACTGTCAGCATTGATACGGTACCGCCTATGGTACAAATTGCAGTACCGCCTATGATAACCTGCGCAAATCCAAGTTCAACACTACAAACCCAAAATTTGTCTTTGCCCGGTACTTTCACTTATGCATGGACGGCTACAAACGGGGGGACAATTCTCTCTCCAAGCAACATATTAAGTCCGCTCATTGGCACTGGAGGCAATTATAATCTTTTGGTTACCAATACGATCAACGGGTGTACCAGTACGAAATCTGTTGCAGCAACTCAAAATACACAAACCCCAATGGTAAATGCCGGTATGGATGACACCTTGAGTTGCGCAGTCAATTCAAAGTTATTGAGCAGTACAGCAAGTGGAAACGGGCCTTTACAATATGCGTGGACGGCAAGCGGTGGCGGCAATATTTTAACCGGTAACAACACCCCTACTCCATCGGTAAATGCGGCAGGCAATTATGCGCTTGTTGTGACCAACACCTCGAATGGCTGTACAAACACTGATAATGTTCAAATTTTTAACGACGTAAATAAACCCCTTGCCAATGCAGGTACCGCGCCTAAATTAACGTGTACTGTTCAGCAAATTACTTTAAATGGAACTGGCAGCACCGGGTCAGGTATCAGTTATCAATGGACAACAAATGGAACCGGCAATATTGTTTCCGGAGCAAACTCATTAAGTCCCAACATAAACGCTCCCGGTAATTACGTGCTTGCAGTTACCAACAGCGCCAACGGTTGTACTACGAATTCAGCCATTATGATTTTGCAGGATACAATCAAGCCGATTGTTGATGCGGGAATACCGGCTACATTAAGTTGTTCTGTCCAGTCTGTCGTGCTTGAAGGCACAGCAACGGCTGCGAATGGCGGCAATTTAAGTTATCTGTGGTCAGGAACCGGGATTATTTCCGGAGGAACGACTCTTAAACCGACGATAAACCTAAATGGCTCTTTTATAATAAAGGTCACAAATAGCCTGAATGGATGCACCGCGACAGATCAGGTACAGGTCGGCATCGACACCATTCACCCGCTTATTGCAGTTACGGCGCCGCAAATATTAACCTGTGCGCAGAAAAATGTGCCCGTTGACGGAATCGTGAGCCAGCCTGGAACCGGATTTACAAGTACCTGGACCAGTACAAACGGCCATTTCGTTTCAGGCCAGAATACCCTTAGTCCAATGGTGGATAAGCCCGGCATTTATCAACTAACCGTTAAAAACACGCAAAACGGGTGTATTACAACGGATACAGCATCTGTTTCCCAAAATATTGTTCCTCCAATTGCACTTACCGGGGCTGTTCATCCACTCACCTGCGATTCTATTTCGGTTACATTATCCGGGGCTGGTTCTTCAACAGGTAATCTATTTTCATACAATTGGGCTGCTTCCAATGGCGGTAGCATTCAAAGTGGTTCGACTTCACTTTATCCCATTATCAATGCTGCCGGCGCCTACACACTTACCGTAACCAACACGGTAAACGGATGTTCCACGACAGCAACCGCGACGGCCATTACGAATAAAACAGCCCCAAGCATCAGCATTGGGGTACCGCCAACCCTCACTTGCGCCATTCTTTCAGCGCCCATTCAGGGTATTGTGACGCAACCTGCAAGTAATTTTACCACCAATTGGACTCCGAGTTCAGGCGGTCATATTGTTTTGGGGCAAACAACCCTTGTTCCAACGGTAGATAAACCAGGCATGTACACGTTATTGGTTAAAAACCTGCAAAACGGGTGTACTGCATCACAAACAGTAACGGTTGGCGAGAATATTATCACGCCAAATGCTGACGCCGGGCCTACCGTCGAATTAAATTGCTTACAAGAGCAAATAAACTTAACAGGCAGCAGCACGACAGGCGGCAACCTCGGCTATTTGTGGACAACAACGGACGGACATATCTTAAGCGGCAATACCAGCGCTTCTCCTCTTGTAAATGCGCCAGGCACTTATCATTTACAGATCACGGACCTGAGCAACGGATGTACCGCAACCGATGGAACAAGCGCATTCGAAGTACCAGCACCATCTTTCATACCCTCAGCAGTGCAACCAGACTGCCTTGCGCCAAAAGGGAATATCAACTTTGGCACGGTAACAGGCGGCGAATCGCCCTTCACCTTCTCGGTCGATAACGGTCATAGTTACCAAACGACCCCGACTTTTAACAACCTGGCCCCTGGAAATTATACTTTGATCGTACTTGATGCAAACGGTTGCACAGATTCAAAAGAGGTGGAACTTAAAGAACCAGTGTATCCAACAGTGACATTGGGCAATGTGGGCCTCCTTGATCTTGGCGACTCTATCCAATTGGAACCTACGGTCAACCTGCCAATTTCATCTATCACGCAATGGCTATGGACGCCCGGCGAATCCTTGTCATGTCATGATTGTGAGAAGCCTTATGCGAAACCGCTCATTAATACCCTGTATAATTTGGTGATTAAAGACCAAAAAGGGTGTACGGCTACGGCCGATATTCAATTGCGGGTGCATAAAACAAGACGCATCTATGCGCCAAATATCTTCTCTCCGGACGGCGACGGGCATAACGACCGCTTTACCTTGTATGGAAAAGGCGTTAAAGAGGTTCACAATTTCAGGATTTATGATCGCTGGGGGAGCCAGCTCTTTGAGGTTCCGAAATTGACCATTAACAATGAATCCGAAGGCTGGGATGGGCTATATCGTGGTTCTCCGGTCAATCCCGCAGTGTTTGTATGGGAGGCAGAAGTCGAGTTTTTAGACGGAGAAACGGAATTGTTGAAAGGCGATGTTACGCTGATGCGATAAAAAATTTAAAAAAAGGAGTGCTCTTTAAAGGTTTCTACTGATTTTTGCTTTTCAGAAATCAGATCATTTATCAATTATGGAACTTCTTGGAATCGGCTCCCGCATTAAACACCCGGCTTATGGGGATGGGGTAATTATTCGTCTGCACGTTGCGGCTTATGAGGTGTGTTATGTGCAATTTGGTATAAAAACGATCGGAAAAGATTATAACGGCTGGCAGGTGATTGAACGCATTGAGCCGGAAGAGTCCGTTTCATTTTCCGAAGCAGAAAAAGCATTGACAAAAATTTTGCGCGCTTGGTCTGGTGTCAGTCTTGAGACCGTACCGCTCGGCGATCGCTGGATCAAAGGAAAAATGATTATTCAACCTTCAGATCCTGGTTTGCAAAACAAAGAAGTACCAATTGATACTTTTTTTCATAAGATCGTGATGATGCGCGATCGCCTGCGCGTGTTAGAGCAAAATATTAATGTGCATAAAAAATTAGACGACGAGGATAAGGTCAACATGCAGCAGTATATCACCCGATGTTATGGTAGTATGACGACGTTTAACCTGTTGTTTAAAAACAAAGAAGACTACTTTTCCGGGGAAAGTGGAAAAGATTGAGTCAAATCTATTCAATAGGATATTACGTAATTTTTGATTTCAACCGCTTTTTGATTTCAAGGAAGCCGAAGAGCCATAATGCGCTGTATTCCAACGTAATGAATCCGTATTTTTCTAAATATACACCACCAATATAATGACTATAAGACAAGATTACCAACCCGGACCAAAGCATTGGCGTGCGCCGATCTGTAAGCAAACTTAAAGCAAAAGGAACGGTTACGTACCAGGGATGAACGGTTGTGGCAAACGTCAAATAAAGCATAACTGCCGCCAACAAAGCATCTGATAAATCAATCCTTGAAACCGTTTGCGTATCTTCTCTTTTGGTAAAATAACTGATCCATAACACGCCTAAAATGGTAGCAATCGCGAGTCTTGGCCCTAAAAACTCGCCGATATCCCAGCCGTATTTCCAAAACCCGATTGCCCGAATCAGGTAATAAACGCTTGCATTAAACTGAAACTGCCGAAAGTACAGATCCAAACTGGATGCAATATTCAGCATTATTTGAACATTAAATAAGGGCAAAAATAAGGCAACACAGATAAACCCAAAGTAAAAAATAAAACGCGCACCGCGCTTCCAACCCAAATAGCGCCAAATGACCGGCAAAAAAAGAATCGGAAGTAATTTTGAGGCTGTTGCCAAGGCAAAGAGACAAGCGCTTCTAAATATTTTTTTTTGACGGAGCGCCAGTATACCCGCAAGCATGAAAAAAATCATAGCCCCTTCAAAATGGCAATTACCCGAAATTTCAAATATAACCAGCGGATTTAAAGCATATAAAGCGGCGTTTCGAACTGAAATATGCTTGTAAAGCAGCCATATCGATCCAATTTCACAAGCTACTAAAAACAGTTTTAATACAAGCACGCCGCCAGCGATGCCCACAGGACTCAACTTCGCCGCCAGCAAAAATAAAACCTGGCAGACCGGCGGATAAACAGAATAATACTGTGGCGAATTTAATTTCTCATATAGGCTTTGAGAAAGGCCGGGCGTAGCGGGGAAATGCAATAAAATGTCGTCCGGCGTATAGGCAAATGGATGAATACCCTGCGCCAAAAGTCGACCATCCCATAAAAACCGAAACACATCATCTGATAAATTCGGAATGCTCCATAACAACAACACCCGAAGGCTGATACCTAAGGCGATATACCATTTGTAATTGGGTTGATGCGTAGTTCCGGAAAAAAAGATCACCGCATACAACGCAAAAAAGGTTGCAAATCCCCCAAGCAAGGCCGTAAAGTCGGCGCGTTGCACATAAAATCCAATAAAAATCGTCAGCACGCAAGTCGCGACGCTGACGATTATTGGAAATAGATTTTGTCGGAAACCCGCCATGCAGCAAGTCCTTATTTTGGTCAACTTATCGTATTGAGTCTGATTTCATCTTCATTTCCGTCGTAAAAACGGTATTCACTCAGATGATAATCGGCATTTGGTATAATGCGAATCCAGCGGTTATATTTTACAAACCAGCGCATTTGACGGTTCGGGAAGCCCTTTTTGAGGAATGCCTCCAAATATGGATGTACCCTTAAAGAGAGTGGCGCTTTCGGGCGCGACTGCATGATAAATTCTATATCGCGGTCAATATCGTCGGTCAGGAGGATGGTTGCATTTACTTTACCTGTTCCCCCGCAGGTTGGGCAATCTTCCGAGGTGTTAATAACGATTTCCGGGCGGGCGCGCTCGCGTGTGATTTGCATCAGTCCGAATTTCGACAGTGGCAAAATGGTGTGTTGCGCTCGATCCTTGCGCATAAAATCTTCCATGGCTTTTGCCAGCGATTTTTTATGTTCAAGGTTTTTCATGTCAATGAAATCGATCACAATCAATCCGCCGATATCGCGCAGGCGTATTTGGCGCGCTATTTCTTCTGCCGCTTCCAGGTTGACGCCAAAAATGGTTTGCTCTACGTCGGCAGTCGTCATTTTATGGCCGCTGTTCACGTCAATGACGTGCATCGCTTCCGTTTTTTCGATGATGACGTAGGCGCCGCTGTTCATGGTAGCGGTTTTGCCAAAGGAAGATTTGATTTGCTTGGTAATCCCGTAAGCGTCAAAAATCGGCTTACTGCCATTGTGTAATTGGGCAATATTCACCTGTTCAGGGCTGATATTTTGCAAATAACTGCGGATATCGGTGTAAAGTTCTTTATCGTTTACGACAATACGACTAAAACCGTCGCTCAACATGTCCCGAAGCACGCTGGCCGGTTTATCGAGTTCGCTCAGCAGTTTTGCCGGCGGCGTTTCTGATTTTAACTGCTTGTAAATATCTTCCCATTGTCCGACTAAGCGCGTCAGTTCTTCATGCAATTCCTGCACTTTTTTCCCTTCTGACGCGGTTCGGATGATGATCCCGAAGTTTTTAGGCTTAATGCTTTCGGCCAGTGTATGAAGGCGCTTGCGTTCTTCCGCACTGGAGATTTTTTTAGAAACAGAAACGGCGTCAGAAAAGGGCGAAAGCACCATATAACGCCCTGGAAGGGTCAATTCACAGGAGAGCCGCGGGCCTTTTGTGGAAATCGGTTCTTTCAGAATTTGAACCAAAATCGGCCAGCGTTTATTCAAAACCTGGTCAACTTTGCCTGTTTTCACGATTTCTTCATCATACTTGAAGTTGTCAAGCCGATGCGTATTAATGCTTCCATTGATTACGCCATTGGTCCACTTCACAAGTGAACGCAATTTTGGGCCTAAATCCGTGTAATGTAAAAAAGCGTCTTTCCGATGGCCGATATCCACAAAAGCGGCATTCAGCCCGGGCATCATTTTACGGATTTTACCGATAAAGATGTCACCGACGGTAAAGTTGTTATTTGTTTTTTGATGCTGGAGCTCGGTAAGTTTTCCGTCTTCCAACAATGCAAGTTCAACACCGGTTTCGGTGGCGTTGATTATGAGTTCTTTATCCACGACAGTAGAGATGGTTTGCAACAAGCAAAGTAAAAGCCCTTCGACCGGTTACCGGGAGCGGTACGGGCGTCAAAATGGGCCGTCGAGAATAAAGTTCGGGATTGACATACCTTTTTAGGGGCAATTTTGGTTGCCATGACAAGGAGAATTGGGTAGAATCATCGCATACAACCCAATTGAGGAAAACCTGTGGGGTTATTAGAGAGGAAAAAACTTGCCATGGGACAAAAAACATCAATCAGGTGGACTTATTGTGTCCTGGAATGCGGGCATACCGCAAAAAAACTTTCCGAAAGCAATGCGCTTCCGGAAAGTCTTCTCGTCCGACGGTGGCCGTCTGGCGCTGGCCCCAGTAGCAACGGTTTCGCAAAAGCTTAGTCCGATGCCTGTGGTTCAGACACTAACGATTCTTCTTCTTATGACGATTTTTACGCAAGCGTTTTTTACGCTTGTGTGTGGCAATCTTGTGACGTTTACGTTTTTTTCCGCAAGGCATACTGCTGCTAAATTGAATGTTAAAGTTCGTTACCTTGAATAAAACTGATTGGCTACAAACAGCGACCTAAAAGTTTTAATCAGGTTATTTATTACAAATCTTGGCGTATTCTGCCGATTTATCCATTTGACCTGCACCTTCGTAGGCTTTTGCCAACAGGCAGGGGGTATTTGGGTTTTTCTTATCCAAGGACCAGGCTTTTTCCAATCGGTCTATTGCACGTTGCCATTGACCAGTTTTTATAGCCAATCGCCCCAATGCATTATAGACTGCCGGGTTTTCCGGGTGTTTTGATTCCAACTCGCGCAACAGCAAAACAGCCTGCATCGGATTATCCGGTTTAGGGTTCTCTGCATACACTAATGCCAGGTTTACACGGTGTTCAACCTTCGTCGGGTTGAGCGATGCAGCGCTTTCAAATGCTTTTACGGCATGATCGGCGCAATAAGATCTGGCGGCAGGATCCTGGGTAGCAAGCAGCGCATTAAAAAAAGTAGCGCCGACAACAGACCAGGAGGAGTCTGCATTTTCAATACTTGCGGATTGTTCGGCATAACTGCCTGCAACTGCAAGATGATTTAGGCCGTACCAAAGTCCGGACAATTGCTTATATAATTGGATTCGCTCGGAATCATTTTTTGCGGAAGCAGATTTTTGCTCCAATTCGGCAACAGCAGTTTTTTGTGAAGCCGTTAATTGTGCCTTTGCATCCGACAGCAAAGATTCAAAACTTGTACTTTCTCCTTGAATGGCTCTTGATCGTTCGACCGTTTTTTGACCGGAAGGCTTGGTATCAAAACCCAAGAAAAGCCCCAAAAACAGGGCGAATGCCAGGAACAATACTAAATAATGCGTCTTTGTCATAGATTTTGTGGAAAACGGGGCTTAACGCCGTTCGCCAGCAATCAATTATTTATTCTTCTCCTTCGTCGTCAGGCAAAGATGTTACGTGCTGTTTTACAGATTCCGTAAATACTTTGGCTGGTTTGAAAGATGGGATGAAATGTTCCGGGATTTCGATCGACTTCCCTTTTTTGATGTTGCGGCCCACTTTTTTGGCGCGTTTTTTAATAACAAAACTACCAAAACCGCGGATGTATACGTTTTCACCGCTTTGCATTGTGGACTTGATTTCCTTAAATAATTCTTCCAGCGCTACGAGTACATCTACTTTCGCAACTCCGGTCTTTTCGGAAATAGCATTCACCAGGTCAGCCTTTCTCATGTTTTATTTCGTTGATTTTGAACAAGTTATGAACAAAAAATGGGTGTTCCAAAAAACGAGACGCAAAGATCGCACAATTTTTGACCTGCGCAAACTTTTCATCAAAAAAACTATGGCTTTTACACCAGTTTTTTTTAGCGGCGGTAAATTGGCCTAACAGATTTTGCAATTCGCTTTTTTCCGCTGCAAACTCGCTCTTATTCAGCATTTTACAAACAATTTTCTTGAAAAATATTCACAAAACCCTGCCTGCGGGGTGATTTTTTCTACTTTTGCAGGTATAGCGCCTATGATACCAGAAAATGTTACTGTCCTTTAGACCAATTTTGACATCTGCATCCATTTTTTCATTAATCAATTTTATACAAACAAGTATGCTTCTTTCAATGACGGGTTATGGTAGAGCCCATGGAGCCTTTGGCGATAAAACAATCTCAGCCGAACTGCGCGCTTTGAATTCCAAAATGACGGACATAAAACTTAGGCTCCCCGGCGATTACAAAGAAAAAGAGGTCGAGATCAGGAAAATGATTAGCGATCACGCTGAACGCGGCAAAATTGACTTTAGTTTAGACATCCAGAATGCCGACGGAGCCGCGAGTGTAAGTTTAAACGAAGGTCTGTTCAAAGGTTATTATAATGCCCTGACAAAACTGGCTGATGATCTTAAGATGGAACGGGGGGATATTATGCAGACCATTTTACGTATTCCGAACGTTGTAGCGGCCACAACCGGGGAAATTGACGAGGACGAATGGGTGGTCATTTCCGAAACCATTAGCCGCGCGCTGGAGGCATTGCACCATTTCCGGAAACAAGAGGGCAAGGCATTGGAGGCCGACCTGCGTTTGCGTGTTACCAATATTATGTTATTGCTGACGGAAGTAACGCCATACGAACGCGAGCGCTTTACACGTATGCGTGAACGCCTGCGTAATAATATGGAGGATGGTTTCGGCAAGGAAAACTTAGATACCAACCGGTTCGAGCAGGAAATTTTGTACTATCTTGAAAAAATGGATGTTACAGAAGAGAAAGTTCGGTTAGAGCAGCATTGCAAGTATTTCATCGAACAGATTGACAATAATAATCAGTCGGCTGGCCGTACCTTGAATTTTATTTCACAAGAAATGGGGCGCGAGATCAATACCTTAGGCGCCAAGGCATACGACTCCGACATTCAGCGGTTGATTGTTCAGATGAAGGACGAACTTGAAAAAATCAAGGAGCAACTTGCAAATGTGCTGTAAGACTTGAACTTTTTTTGCCAAGGGAAACGTTAAATTGTGCAGCGTTGAAAATAAGCGCTTTACAAACGCCGTCTTTCACTACGCAACTAAACATTCCGCGATGGCATCCAGCCTTTACCGGTTCATTCTACTGTCTTGTCTTTTTTTGATTTCCTTCTTGCCCCTGGGCAGGACGCAACAAGCCGATTTGCGCAAAGACAAGGGTTTTTTCCTGAAAAAAAAGCAGGAATTGAATTTATGGCTCAAGCAAAACAAACTTGACGGCATCTTTTACGCCGACAGTGTGTCAGTTGCCGCCAAAAAGGTAACCTTATTCATAAGGCCGACTTTTCAGGGGAAACATATATGTGATTCGCTACAATGCGCCTGGGAAAAACTTGAACAGGCCAACCGCCGCATCAACGGTCAGTTTTTTCATGAAAGATTGCTCCATAAATGGGCCTTTTTATCAGAAATCCATGAGGATCAGGCGGAAATTATGATCAGATGCCACGAACCGGCGCATTTCCAAGCCAAAATTTCCAGCGGGAATGGAAAAATCCCGGTTGAGGAGCGCAATATTCGTTCGGCTGCGGTGATTGATGTTGCCACACCTGTTTCGCTTCAAGGGGTAAATACAGGCGATAACAAGACGGTTATACAGGGCAAAAAGGTAAATGTTGTGTGTGTAAATGCCCGGCGTTACCTTACAGCGTTCTACCAAAAGAAAGGAACGCCCATTTTATGGAAGGCCCGCGTAGACAGTTCATACACGGCATACGATGAATTTGTGCTTGAAGTGACGCATTTAAGCGACGAAATTTGCCCCGACGGCTACTTTGAATACCATCGAATTTATGTAAAAGGAGTCCAAAAAGGAGAGGATGTGGAGCTTTCCTGGGAATTTCAGGGGAAATATGGCTCCGGCATCATATTTCCGCCCCGTAAAAACGACTATAAAGACATGGATTTGCGTTATAAAAGTAGCCTTGAAGAATACCAAAGAAAGCTATTCAAAAAATTATTGGATTACCTTCGCCAATGAGTACGACACGCACACACCTGATCGCCAGCGCTATGGCCGACACAAACGAAGCACCCAGCACAACAAAATCTCAGGCGCCTGAACTATCGCCGCGCACCCGCATTGCACGGTTGATCCTGATATATCATTTTACGCTGATCGTTCTTTCATGCGTTTTTTATATCCTGCGGGGCTTTGATTTTGAAGAATTTACTTCTCTTATGGGTGTTTTAGCGCCCATCACTGCGCTTTATGGCGGGGCTGTTTTCAGGTTTCTCGGCCGAAGCATCACCGAACCGAACCTGAACGGGCAGAATAATGCGCCCATCAATAGTTTGGTCAAATGGTTGGTACACGGCCACTTTGCGGCGGTGTTTACCCTCATTTCCTTAAAAGCACTGGCGCCGAATGTGCTGAATTTTCAGGACATGACGATGTTTTTGACTTTTGTAGAGTCAGCTCTTGGCGTATATATGGGGAACATTATTTTGGCCCTGTTTGAAGGGAAGAAAGAATCGTAACTACCGATTTCCGACCGAAGCGACGCTCAATAAAGACTCAAACAAGCCTTTGCCATCCGTATTTCCAAGTAATAATTCTGCGGCGCGCTCCGGGTGCGGCATCATGCCGAACACATTGCGCTGTGCGTTACAGATACCCGCGATGTTGCGTTCGGCGCCGTTCGGATTGGCGTCGGCTGTAACTTTTCCTTCCGGGGTGCAGTATTTGAACAGAATCTGGTCGTTCTGCTCCATTTGATCCAGCGTTTGGGCATCCGCAAAATAGCGACCTTCCGCATGGGCGATCGGAATTTTCAAGCCTTTTCGAATCGCCAGTTTGGATGTCAAAGGCGATTTTATTGTTTCAGGCCGTATCCAAACGTTTTTACAGATAAATTGCTGGTTTGCATTGCGCAGCAAAACGCCTGGAAGCAGCCCGGCTTCACATAAAATCTGGAAACCGTTGCATACGCCGAAAACGAAACCACCCTCATTTGCAAAGGCTTTTACAGCCTGCATAATGGGCGAAAATTGGGCGATCGCGCCTGCGCGTACATAGTCGCCATAGGAAAATCCGCCCGGCAACACGATACAATCACCTTTGCCGAATCCAGGCAATTCTTTGTCCTTATGCCATAATTTCGTCACCGATTGGCCCATTACGTCGCCCAACACATGAACCATGTCGTCATCGCAATTTGAGCCTGGAAAAACAATTACACCGAATTTCATAGTTTAAAACCGTATCAAAAATGAAAAGCAATTGACATTATTTGAATCCCCCAGGCGCTACCCTACTCCGGGGAAAAATTGAACAAACACCACAAAACCCAAAAGTAATAAGTGAAAAACCTCGGCAATTGCCCGACGCTTAATTGATGCAATCGTCAGAGACAAAAACATTCCAGCGGCAGGAATTGCCAGAAAAAAATGCTGATTTGGCAATTCCGCCTGCAAAAAGACGGTTAACACCGCAATAATCAGGAACCAGTAAAGGGTACTGATACATTTTTGGGTTTGGATCAATTTTCGGGAGAAATAACTGTTGAAACTCAAGAGGATGAGCACAAAAATAAAGATCAAAAACCCGATTTCCAGCCAGGCCAACAAGGAATATGCCCGATGAAAACGATAAAGCCCGAAAACTTTACCGAACTGTAAATCGAAAAAAGAGCGGCCTAAATCATACCAGAAAAATCCGAGCCAGCACAAAAACACGGGGATAATGACGCCCGACGAAAAAACGATTTGCTCCCGGATATTAAACGAGCGCATCACGAGTATTCCAACATAGGCAGCGACCAGCATCCAAATAGCGGGCGGATAAAACAGGGCGCCAACCGTCATCCAAAAAGCGGAATCAAAAATAAGCGCTGTTGCCGAAGGCGTTTTATAGACCCTGAAAATACGACGCAACGCAATGGGTAAAAAAGTAGCCGCTACCAAAGGCGCCGATAAAAACAGAAAATCTGGTATAGAGGCCGCCATCAAGGCAAAAAAGAGGCCCGGAAGCCAATTCCGATCGCCCAAAAGGCGGAATTCATCGGCAAGGTTATTTACAAGCAAGGCTTGAATAAAAACAAGTACCGTTGCTGCAAGTGCTGAAAAGAAAGCATGTGTGGAAAACCAGCCAAATATCTGCGTGTATAAAAGACCTTCCTGTCCGGTTTGTAGCGTCAAATTACTAACCGTACCGAGCAATGCGGCAAAGTGGGTCAGCAATACATAAATTGCCAACGGCACGGCGGTTGTTACCTGATTGTTTCGAAAAAGAGAAACCACGATGATTGCAGGGCAGGCAAGCGTTTATACAAACGGCACTTCCTTGATTTTAGGACGCAAAGTTCAAGAAAAGCCTTTGCTTTTTGGCAGTCCGCCTGTATTTTTTATAAAAATATACGCTGTTTTATCCAAATTACTCTTTTACAATAGGAATCAACTGCACTTTCCCTTGTAGTAATTCAAATTTTATCCAGTACAATCCGGCTGGTTGACCCGTCAAATCAAGGACAAATTCCTTTTTTCCCATTTCAGGGTTAGTGGGGCATACCTCTATTAAGCGACCATACGAGTCAAATATACTGTAACGAAGTAGTATCGGAGCATTTGGGTCGCGCGTGATGCGCGCAAGGCCGGAAGTTGGATTCGGGAACAGTAAAAATTGTGACGCCAGATCCTGGTCTTCCAAAGCGAGGGTACCTACATCAAGTTTTTCAAGTACCATGCTACAAGAAACAGCGTCTGTAACGGTTGCGGAATAGCGCCCTGCAAACAAACCGCTTGCTACAAAACCTGTTTGGTTAATACCTTCACTCCATTGAACCTGGTAGGGCGCTACGCCACCGCTCGGCTCCAGTTTTATTTGCCAACCAGTAGCTGATGAATCAATCTGCCATTTTGTGTCGATCGGCAAGTCGGGTTCCGTTATTTCAAACAGGAATGAAGCCGTGCAGGATGCAAAATCAGTAAGCGTCACCTCATAAAGCCCGGCCTGCAGGCGTTCAATATTGGGGGAATTCGCCAAATTTCCCCAATTAAAGGTATAAGGAGGCAAACCTCCTGTCGGAGCAATTTGAATGAGACCTGTTGAATCGCCGAAACATGCAACCGACTGTACGGCGCTGGATGCGATGCCCAAAGGCGGGGCTTCCGCAATGGAAACTGATTCTGAAACAGCGATACAACCGGCACTGTCCGTCACTGTAACCTGATAAATTCCGTTTATAAGATTGGATGCTTTATCATTCGGAACTGCAATATTCGCGTGCAAACCGATGGGCGGCGACCAGGCAAATTGGTAAGGAGGGGTTCCTCCGTTTACCGTAACGATGATGGCTCCATCAGCAGCCTGCGCGCAGCTGACCGGGTAAGCCAGCGTATTTTGAATTGAAAATCCGGCGCCGTCCAATTGCACTTCCAAATCGCTTAAAATGACAGCGCATCCGGTATGATCCAGCACCGTAACGGTATATGCGCCGGGTTGAAGCCCAAAAATATCTTTGGCAGAAGCGCCGGTACTCCATTGAAAATGATAGGGCGCAATACCGCCGGAAACTGTCAATTGAATATTTCCAGCCCCACCGCCAAAGCAAGGAATATGGTGAATGGATGGCGTTACATTTAAAATTGGTGGCTCCTCAACTGTAATTTTTGTTTTCAGATCCTGACAACCGTGCGCATCCAGCACCAAGACGGAATAAATACCGGCAAAGGCAGCCGGTAAATCCTCGGTCGTTTTTCCGTTGCTCCATTCTATCGTATAAGGTGGCGTACCGCCTTGAATATCAACATCGATGCTTCCATTGGGTTCTCCCGCGCACATTGCATTTGTAACGCCCAATACGGTAGTTTGAAGCGAATCCGCTGGTTGCGAAATTTCATATTCTGCCTCTAAGGCGCAGTGGCGTTCATCCGAAACGTATAATCCATATTTCCCGGCTGGGATATTCGAAAGCGTCAGACCAGCTGGTACATAATTCCAATAAACGGACAGATTTCCTGTTGCGCCCGCGATCGAAACCGCAATTTTTCCGTTTGCACCGCCAAAACAAGTAACAGGAAGCAAAGAATCAAGGGTAACGCTTAATAATTGAGGCGCAATCAATTCGAGGTTGTACGCAGTAAACGTGCATCCTTTGGCATCACTCACGGTCAGGCTGTAAAAACCCGCATCGCGGTTGTTTAGGGACGAAAGCGTGTCCTGTTCAGGTGTTGTACTCCAGCGATAATGATAAGGCGCTTGCCCACCCTGCATGAACACTTCAATATCTCCATCGAGCGCACCCACGCAGGTCGGTTGGGTTATGTTAAATTTTTGAGCGGCTAATAAATCAGGCTGGGATACTGCTGCACTCAGTATTTGGCTGCAACCATGCGTATCAGTTACCGTTACAGTATAAGTTCCCGCCGTCAAGCCTTCAATGATGGGCGTTTCCGATTGTTCACTCCAATTAAAGCGATAAGGGGGAACACCACCCGTAACCGCCACTGATAAACGGCCGTTTTTAGATCCAAAACAGGTCAAATCTGTTTTTTCATTCAAACTGACAGCCAAAGGCAAGGGTTCCGAAACCAAATAATTATCGGTTTCGAACAAGCATCCGTGTGCATCTGTCGCGGTAGCACGGTAAATACCAGCCGAAAGCCCCAACGCGTCTTTATCCTGCGATCCATGGGTCCACGCATAATGTAAGGGCGGCGTTCCACCGGTCATCGTCAATTGAATAAAGCCATCCTGTCCGCCGGCACATTCTACATTGCCTTGTTGTATCTGAAGCACTTCGAAGGAAGGTGGCCCAATAATTTCCAAGTCATTCAAACTTTGGGTACATACGCCATCGGTAATGGTAACCGAATATTTTCCAGGCGGAAGGTCTGAAATCGTTGGCGTGGAGGCGCCATTGCTCCATGCAAAGCTCGGGTGCTGGCCTTGCGCGTGTACGCGAATCGCCCCGGTTGATTCATCAGGGCAAACAGGTTGCAGGATGGAGTCCAGGGAGACCGACAGGTCCGGGGCGTTCAGGATGATTTGCGGCATTACCATGAAACAAATACCTGTTGCATCCGAAATAGTGACGCGGTAGCCGCCTTGCTCTAACCCGGTAATAATGCCCGAATTCGCCACATTCTCCAGCGCGCCGTCAACCGGGCCAGACCAATTAAAACGATAAGGCGAAACGCCGTCGTTGGGCAGTAGTACGATCGAACCATTGGAACCGCCGCATAAGGAGACATCTTGTACGGATAAAATAGAGGTCTTTGTGATGCCCGGCAAAGTAAACACGGCGATCTGATCTGCGCCTGTACATTGATTTGCATCTGTTACATGCAAAGAAAAGGATTGAATTGTGCCTGGGGGTTCGGCTGCATTTACCTGCAATTGCGGCAAAGTGTTATGGTTGTCCCATTCAAAAACATAAGGTTCCAGCCCGCCGGAAACCAGCGATTCAAGCAGGATCGATTGGCCGGGGCACACGTTTATCGTATCTTTTTGCCCAATTTGCACTAAAGGCGCAGGCAATATCGAAACTGGGATAGCCAAGGTATCCCGGCAACCGGCTGTCGTTTGTTTAAGCGCAAAATAGGTTGTCGAAGCACCTGGTGTGATGAATCCGTTTGAAATTACATTATCCACCGACAAGGGGAATTGGGCAAAGTAGGAATAAGCCCCTATTGTGTTAGAAGCATCTGTAATTGCAATTTCCCCAAATTTGAGGGCGCTCCCAAAGCAAATTTTCACACTGTCCAGCAACGTCAAGTCAGGATTTTGATTTACTGTAACTTTCATTGTTGCGCGTACGCCCGCGCAGCCGCCTGCAATAGAATCGAGTAAAATAAAATTGTTGCTTGTTGCTATATTGTTTATAATCAAGGTATTACCTGTACCTAATACCTGTGTTGGGTTGTTTTCATTAAACCAATAAAAAATCCCGATCGGGTTGGTCGTAGCAGCAAGCACCACGTTTTCGCCGGCGCAAACCGGCGCTACGGAAGCGATACCCGGCACCGGAATGAACCCGTCATCAGCCATACCGTTGCAGTTTTCATCCGTTTGGTTGCAAGGAATTTCAACAGATCCAGGGTAAATGCCGGCATTTTGATCGTTACAATCGCCAGAAAGGGCGGAATATCCCGGCGGCGTTTCCGGGTTACATCCTACAATACGCTGTGTTGTATTGCCATAACCGTCATGGTCAAGATCCTGGTAAAAGATAAAATTAGGTGCGCCATCGGGTAAGGAACCGTAAAAAGTCAGGTTATCCATTGCAATATCGCCATAAGCGCCAAAAGCGCCATTGGCAACAAACTGAAACAAGGCCGTTTGACCGTTGTAAGCCGCCAGCGATACAAATTCACGCCGCCAGCGTTTGCCCCGATTGCCCGACCAGGTTTGCAAATTCGTCCAGGTTTGACCGCCATTGGTTGAAATTTGCAAGGAAAGGCTGCCCATTTGCCCCAATTTTGTTTGCATATAAAGGTCAAACGAAAAATGACATGGCGCATAAAGCGGCGCGATTACTTTAACGCAGCTGGTGCGCAACACGGCTTTTTTGCCATTTGCGCCCGCAGGGGTACAGCTGTTTCTGAAATATAAATAATTGCCCGTTCCCTCTGGCGCCGAGGGCGGGCCGGCGTTTGGGTAGGTCAATCCAGGGCCGGTTTTTACCTTCCATTCGTAGTCATCGCCCGTTACATTTTGCCACAAACCCGGCAAGGGGCAAGGGTCGGCACAGCCATTTGGGCAGGGCGACAAGGTATCCACCTGCTCAATCATGGTGACGGGGCAGTAGGGCGTAAAACGTTTAACCGATGTGTTTGCGCTCCAAAGGCCCTGCGCGCACTGGCGGCGCATATAAACATCATAGCGGCGAAGTGCTTGCAAACCATTGATTATGAGCGGATTTGATGCAGGCTGCGCTTGTTTTACCACATTTCCATTAAGCCCCGCTGACGCCCCTAAACCGGGCGAAAAACCCGCCGGGCCGTATTCAACAAGTACAGAATCGCCCAAATTGTCGAAATGCCAATTAACCTGTACCGAATTTTCGGTCACATCGCTCAATCGCAGGCTGTCAATGCCGGCGCAGCCAGTTTGGGCAAAAACCAGTTCACAGACCCGTAGTTTCCCTTTATCGTTCAGTTTGGCATCGCAAATCTCTAATTGCCAGACGCCGTTTGGGTTTTGGCCATTGAGAAACGGCGCGAAAGACTGCAAGGGCAGGTAATAACCAGTGAAATTATCCCGTTCAGCCGCCGAACTGAGCGGAAGTGCGCCGGGTGCTTCGGTCAGTTCAACGGGTAAAGGGCAGGGAACACCCTCCGGATCGCCGATGTTTTTATCGCCGGCATTCAGATTTCCAATCAGCTGCACCCGTACACTGTCGGGCGCGCGCAGCCATACGCGGAGGTCGGAGCGCCAGGCGTGTTCAATCATGAGCCGCACGCCAGTTAAGGTTACATCCGCGCCGAGCGCTGTTCCGGGCGCCCGGTCAACGTGTATTTTAAAAATTTGTCCGCCGCTGTTGCAGGAAGTATCTGCCAAATCGAAACTGAGCGGGCAAGGGCGGGCGTTGTTTAGATCGGTAAAAAATGTACGCGGAATGGCCCAATCAGAATTTGCCCCATTTGGACAATGCGCCCGAACAGAAAACCGGTACCGAAGTCCTGGCGTCAGGTTAGGGATATAAAATGGCGGGTTTGAATTAAAAACATGGGTTGGCGTACCGGTCAGCGCCTGATCTATTGGTCTGATTTCCACGTCATAGTCATCGGCAACATCCGTGCAGGTGAGCAACGCCGTCGAATCAGAAACGGCGGAAACTTGGAGCAATTCGGGCCGATTACATACACCCGATTGCCCGTACAGGGAACAAAACCCGACAAAAACCAAAATAATCGCCGTCCATGTTGCCGGCAGTTGACTCCGTTGCACGCAGCGCATCGTCATACCAAGTTTAAAAGATTTAACTTGTTGCCATGCTGGGTGAAAGCATGGATTACACGGAGGGTACTGAAAGTGCTGCAAAATTCAGGCCGAAGCGGAGGGAGCCTAAAAAACAGGCATTCGTTTAATTCCAAATTTTATTCTAAAAAAGCGCCTTATTCATCAGATGGCTTGGAGTCATCAAATGAATAAGGCGCTTTTTTAGAATAAAATTTGATTTCCGCTTATTTCTGGAAACGCAATCCGATGTTGCAGAATGACAGCAACAGACAAATTAAGGGCGAAAAAGCGCGTCTAGACACTTAAGCGCTGATGTCTTTTATGTATTCGTCGAGCAAATAAAACAGCGGTTTGTGCTCATTTACGAAGAGTTCTTCATTCAACTTTTGTACATCCATCCAGCGTAGTTCTGAAATATCATCGCTGGCTTCAGGCGTACCTGACTCAAGTACGCAACTGTATAAATGCGTGATGATACTGTCCATGGAGTCGCGGTAACGCCAGTCATCCACTTTGCAGGAGCCGATATACACCATATCTACGACGTCAATATCGCCACATTCTTCCATTAGTTCGCGAATCGCAGCCATTTCAAAACTGTCATCGGAAGGGTCGGTGAAGCCGCCGGGGAAGCGGTATTTTGCTTCATTTTCCTTGCGCGCGAGCAACAATTCTGTATGGTCGTTGCGAAAAACAGCAATATCAACCGTTGGATAAACCGTTGGGAAGCGGCGAATGGTGGCATAAAGCACGCCCGCACGGAAATCCCGCATTTGCTCCACTTCTGCCATCGGCATTTCTTCAGGAAAATCTTCTTCTTGCGCTTCGAGCACTTCAGTTTTGTATTTTCCGGAATAACGTTCCACAAATTCTTCTTCCGAACCATACAAGGTTACTTCGCCTTCGGGCCGTTGTTCCATGATCCGGCGATCCAATTCCTGGCTCCAAACCCGGTCGTCCTGTAGATCGGGCATTTCAAAAACGGGAATCGTTTCACCGTACACTTCCTCAAACATTTGAGCCCGAAAAACCCATTCCAGCGGATTTCTGTCGCTCGGCGCCGGGTTGGAAGTCAAAAAAACCATCACCCGCGGGTGTTTATCCGTCAATGTTTTAATGAGCCGGATGTGTACCTCATTTAATTCGAGCACCTGAAAGCGCCCTACCAGAATTCCTGTTGAAGGCATAAAACATTAATCTTTTAACTTGTAAATCAATCGTGCCACCACAAAAATCATAAAAGCAGATACCAGCGCAGCAAACCAGGGCACTTCGATATCCTGTTCAAAATCAATGGTTGACACCTTTTGGCCATAAAGATATTGGCCGAAGACTTGCAACCCGTTGTTAAAAAAATGCGCGGCGACCGGCACCCAAAAATTCTGCGTTTTCCAATACAGCCAGCCTAAAATAAAGCCGAGCAGGACGCGGGGCAAAAACCCTTCGAACTGAAAATGTATAAAACTGAATACACAAGCCGAAACAAGCAGCGCTACCCAGGGATTTTTCATCCGACGCAACAATTGTTGCTGTAAAACGCCCCGAAAAACCAACTCTTCTCCAATGGCTGGCAAAAGTGCGATAATTACCAGATTACCAAGCAATTCCACCGGATTATTCATTTGCAACAAGCCTTTCAACGCTTCGTCCGTCTGCGATTCCATTAGATGCCAACTTGCAGGAATCGGCAGCATTTTGTTGAGGCTAAAACTAAACAACACTAAGGGAATGGACACCAGCATCAGCAATAAGGCCAACCCGACTGTTTGAAAAGACGGTATTTTTTGTATGCGCAAATAAGCCGACCAAGATGGATTGTAAGGGCTTCTGCCTTTATAAAACATCATAACAGTGGCTAAAGCGGCCACAAAAAAGGTCGTAAAATGGCCAAGTCCAAGCATTAAACGCATTTCCCAGCGCAGTTCCATGCTTGCATTTGCCGGGAAATTGCCGTTCAAAGACGATATATCCCAACCCGCAAGCGTAGCAATGGCGGCAAACAACATACTCCCTAACAACGCAAACAACAGACTCAGCCCCACTTGAACCGCCAGCACCAAATGTACTTTCGGATCGTCCGCCCCAGGATCGCCTGCAAAAGGGATCGGTGCAGGTTCCCAAGCCTGATTTTCAGGAGATTGTGTAAATTCGTCCATGCCTTTATACTTTTGCGCCAAAGATATGCAGGGAAACAGTGTATCCGATCCTGTTTTTTTCGTTTAATGGCGTTAACAAGCAAACCATGACAAGACTTAGTGTAAATATCAATAAAGTGGCGCTCATGCGCAACGCGCGCGGGGGGAACATGCCCGATCTTATTCAGGTGGCCAAAGACTGCGAATCCTTTGGCGCACAAGGTATTACAGTGCATCCCCGGCCCGATCAGCGGCATATTCGATTTGACGATATACCGGCTTTGCGGACCGTGGTGCAGACTGAATTCAACATCGAAGGCAATCCCACGCCCGATTTTATGGCCCTTGTATTGGCAAATCCACCGCATCAATGTACGCTCGTGCCCGACGTTCCTGACCAGTTAACCTCCGATTCCGGCTGGGATACCATTCGAAACAAAGCGTTTTTGCAAGAAATCATTGCCGAATTGCATCGACACAACATCCGGGTTTCTGTTTTTACCGACCCGGTGCTTGAAATGATCGAAGGCGCCAAAGCATGCGGCGCCAACCGGATCGAATTGTACACAGGGCCGTTTGCGCATGATTTCAACCAAGACCCGGAAGCAGCCATGTCAAAATACACGGCAGCGGCGACTTTTGCGGGCAGCATCGGCATTGGGGTAAATGCCGGGCATGACCTCAATTTAAAAAACCTGACTTATTTCAAAAACCACTGTCCTGGCTTGCTGGAAGTGAGTATCGGACATGCTTTAATTGCCGATGCGCTGTATTTTGGGCTTTCCAATACGATTAAAATGTACTTGAAAGCGCTTCAAGCAGGTTAAATTTTAATCAACCGTCCTTTAATTGATTGAAATAACCCTTCTTTTCATAAATAAATCACCGGCAAACCACCTATAATTCCGAATATTGCATCTTTCATTTCAGCAATCAGATTTAACGCACACAACCGAATCGCTGCAAAAATCATGTCTACCGACGAACGCATTAAAAACCGGCGCGCCTTCCGAAACCCCATGCTGATCCTTGGCGCTGCCATGACTATTTTTTATATATTTCTGGCACTCATGTTGTTGTTTCAGAAGGAGTTTTTACCCAATATTCCTTCCGAATTTAGAACTATTTTTGCCGTTATGTTGCTGGTATATGGCGCTTACAGGGGCTGGCGGGTATATGCCGATCTGCGCGCATAACCGTTCAAAGCCATTTGCTCATTTTTAATTCACCATAATATGATACGCAATTATTTAGTATTGGGCATTTTTGCGCTTGCCATATTGGCGGCCTGCTCGGAACCGAAGGATAAACAAGGCCATGTGCTTGATACGCCGACCACTGGCAAGATTAAAATTATGGCCGATGAAGGTTACAAACCCATCATCGAAACAACAATTGATGTTTTTGATTCCATTTATCGATTGGCTAAAATCGAACCGATTTACACTTCCGAAGGCGCGGCCGTAAATGCGCTTATCAAAGACTCCGTACAGGTGATTATCATTACCCGCAAATTGACTGAAAATGAACTGAAATTTTTCAAGCAGCGCGGTTTTGTCCCCCCTACTACGCCAATTGCCCATGATGCCGTTGCATTTGTAGTCAATCCGTCAAACCCGGACACGGTGTTTACGGTTGATCAAATACGGGATATTTTGACAGGAAAAATCACGAAGTGGAAGGAAATCAATCCTAAATCTTCATTAAATGATGTTTTGCTTGTGTTTGACAACGCCCTATCCGGCACCGTGAGTTACACCAAAGACTCCATTGCGATGGGCGCGCCGTTGACCACGAAAGCCACAGCGCTTAATATTAATGAAGAAGTCATCAATTACGTAAGCAAAAACAAAAGCGCCATCGGCATCATCGCCGCCAACTGGATTTCGGATACTGACGATAAAGGGGTGCAAAAATTCAGAAGAGACATCAAAATCGCCGACATTGCCAAGGCGGCGGGAAAAACCGGCTACGGGCCTTACCAGGCATACCTGGCGACGGGCGACTATCCGTTTAAGCGCACCGTGTACATCATCAATGCACAGGCGCGTAAAGGATTGGGCCTTGGTTTTGCATCCTTTTTGGCCGGCGACAGTGGACAACGCATCGTTTTGAAAGATGGTTTATTACCGGCTCAGGCCCCTACCCGATTGATCAAAGCGACGCGGAAATAAAAACGGGTTCCAAGGGAATAACATAAAAATTTCAAGTGCGTGTTATTTTAAATGTGTGTAAAGCAACGAATAGCCAATTGCCGTTCACTGCCTGAAACAGCCCTTTGGGCCTAAGAAAGGTTCTATTTGCTCATTGGCGGAACGAAATTGACTATCCGATGTTAAACTTGTTTTAATATTTCCAATATTTGCCAAATCAGATGTGGATTTTTGAAAAATATAGCGTCTGAAACATTGAACTTTGCAGCCAATAGAGAACTAAGCTCAAGCAGAAATTTAACAAACTTTTTCCGAACAATGACAACTCTTCTGAGAAAATCCCTTTTAATTGTTGCCCTGGTGTATGCACAGATCGCAGCTGCCCAATCGAATGCCGACGCATTGACAGCCATGCAATTAGAGGATTGGGACAAGGCTATTAGCATTTATGGCGCACAGAGCAAAGCAAATGCAACTGACCAAAATGCGCTGCTCAATTTAGGCAACGCTTATTTAGCCAAAGGCGATAAAGCGGAAGCGCAAAAAACTTTTGACGCCGCATTTAAAGCCAAACCTGAAGGCGCCCTCGCTTTTATTGCCACAGGCCGTATTATGTTGTTGCAAGACAATGCAACGGAGGCGGACAATCAATTTAAAAAGGCTGCTAAAAGCGGCAAAAAAGATGTAAATGCCTTACGCCAAATCGGTGAATCTTACCTGTTTTACACACCGCCCGGCGCCAAACATCCAAACTTCACCCGTTCGGAAGAATTGCTAAAGGCTGCTTACGACCTGAATACCAAAGACTACAATACCTTGATGTCTTTGGGCTATTGCTATAAAGAAATGCCGAACGGCGGTTTGGCAGCTCAGTTTTATGAGTACGCCGAACAACAAGAGCCGAAAAACCCGCTGCCGAAACTGATGACCGCCAAGGTGTACAAATCAGCGAAATTGGGCGACAAGTTTTTGTCGAATGTAGACCGCGCGATTGCCATTGCGCCTACGTTTTCGGCTGCTTTGCGTGAAAAAGCGCTTTACCTTTACTTCGCGCGCAAGTGGGAGGCCGCTACCGCAGCATACAAAGATTTGGTAAAGAACGGCAGCGAAGTCCTGATTGAAGATGAAATGCAATTAGCAAACTGCCTGTTTATCACAAAAGATTGCAAGGGCTGTAGCGAACTGGTGGAGAAAATCCTGAAAAAAGACGGTACCAAGAATTATCTGCGTCGTTTACAGGCTTATTGCGATTATGAAAACGGTGATTACCAACAAGGTCTGAACATCCTGAACGATTATTTCAAAATCGTTGCACCGGACAAAATCCTGGCTTCGGACTATGAATATCGCGGTAAATTGATTGTCAAAACCAAGGGCGATACCTTGATGGCGGTCAACGATTATAAAAAGACCATTTCAATTGACACCGCACGTTGGAGAGACCTGTATTTAGAGATCAGTAACCTCCTGTACACCAAAAAAGCGTACTGCGAATCCGCTTCGGCATACAAAATGTATCTCGACTCGGTTGCAGAACCAAAGGCGACGGATTTCTACACGTTCGGTATTCGTCAATACTACTGCAAAGACGATACCTTGCGTTACCAACATGCGCTGGCATCTTTCCAAAAAGTAACGGTGATGATGCCTACAGCCGCCATCGGTTGGTTGTGGACGGCAAAGGCAAGCGCTAAACTTGACCCTGACGTAGAAGCGCATCCTGAACTTTTACCGGAATTCGGCAAAGCGCACGAGGCTTTTGAAAAATACGTTTCAATTGCGTCTGCCGACAAGGTTAAAAACAAGAAAGACTTAGTTGCCGCCTACGAATACCTGACATATTACCATTACAACAAGGGTGAATATCCGGCGGGTATTGAAAGTGCAGATAAGTTGCTCGAAATCGATGCGACCAACCAAACCGGCACTGAATTGAAAAAAGTGATGTTGGAAAACCCGAACGGCGGCACAGCCCCGACTCCGGGCACCCCTCCAACCAACGGCGGCGGAAATAAGAATTAATTTTTTCCGATTATATTTTGAAAAAAGCCGCTACGCATCAAATGACTTTGAGTCATCAAATGAGTAGCGGCTTTTTTCAAAATAAAATTTAGTATCCCATTTCTGTGTTATCCCATCTTAATCGCTTCAATTCTGCCGGTTTGCCGGCTTTGTTCCGCCATGAAGCCCATTACGTGGCTTTCGATGGAGGCGTCAATCGTAGAAGTGAGCAAATTGGGGTTATGCTGCGAAACCGCCTGAATCCAGTCGCGCAACAAACGCCAGTCGCCGCCACCATGTCCGCCTGTAAACTTTACGCTTGCGGCTTCTTCAAAATTGCCGCTATCATACACAGTTGATTGTTTTGTACGGAAATCAGTGATGGTAAAAGTGGTCATATCGCCCACGATATCGCCCATGCTGCCCATTACGCGCGTGCGACGGCCATCATAAGAAGTAAAGGCTTCCATGGAAAAACTTGCCGTAACCCCGCCTTCAAACTCCATTGTACTCACATAATGGTCTTCCTGGTTGTTATCCATGTGATATACACAACGGCCGTAATTCGAATTACGCATGTATTCCAGGATTGCCGGGCCTTGTTTTTCCGGATCTTCCGGCAGGTCAAACACATAGAGCCGGCCGCGCTCCCGGTAATAAATTTTCATGGCAGAATAAGGACAAGTTGCTTCTACTGCACAACCGTCCATGCAACGGGCCGTGCTGCCTGCGGGCGCGTTTTCTTTTCGGAACCATTTCAGGCTACCCATTGCCACGATTTGTTTGCAGGGTTTGCCGATCATCCAGCGCAGAATATCAAGGTCGTGGCAACTTTTTGCCAGGATAATCGGCGTGGTTGCATTGCGATCATGCCAGTTGCCACGCACGTAAGAATGGCTCATGTGAATATGCTCAATCGGCTCCATGTGCTGAATGCTAATCAGTTCGCCGATTGCGCCGGATTGGATCAGTTCGCGCAGTTTGACAAAATAAGGCGCATAGCGCAATACATGGCAAACACCCACGATACGACCGGTTTGTTTGGCCAACGCCAGAATATCGCGGCATTCCTTTTCGGTCGGTGCGATCGGCTTTTCCAATAATACGTCATAGCCTGCTTTGAGGGCTGCCATACAAGGGCCATAATGCAGGTTGTCGGGTGTGCTGATAATGACGGCATCGGCAAATTTGGGCCGGGTGAATACGTCTTCCCAGGTTTTGAAGCGATTTTCCTGCGGAATATTATGTTTTTGGGTGTATCGGTCATTGCGGATTTGGATTGGTTCGGCAACACCGATGATGTCTAATTCATCGGGGAATTCGACGGCAAAATTACCGTACACATTGCCCCGATTGCCGGCGCCGAGGGTAATGGCGGTCACGGGTCGTGGAGGCTTTTCGAAATACGGGTTGTCTTCGAAATAAGACAATGGGGTACGGCTGTCAAGTCCTTCGGGAAATCCGCTCAGCAACACTGTGCCGGTGGCGGCGCCGAGGGTTTTTAAAAGTTGGCGTCTGCTAATTGGCATAATCGACTTTGTTTTAGTTGATTTGAATGGTTTGCCGGGATTAGAACAGCCGGAGCCAGAGAAAACTCAAACCGTTATTATACCAAGATTAAAGTGGATTTGAAGGATAGATGGATAAAAAACATTGATTTTAAATGGATTAGAATCCAGCCGCCTTCATAGACACTTTGCGTTGACCTTAGTAAAGCCAAAAATATAAAAAAAGAAAAGAGGCTGTATGATTGTATTTATGGATTTATGGAAACGCCAAATTTTATTTTAAAAAGCCACTACTCATCAGATGACTTTGAGTCATCAAATGAGTAGTGGCTTTTTAAAATAAAATTTGGCGTTACAATGTTGATTCCTAATTCAGCTGGAACCGAACCGGCAAGGTGAACCGCACTTTTACCGGTTGGCCGTTGTTTTCACCGGGCATCCATTTAGGCATATTTCGAACAACCCGGATGGCCTCTTTCCCACAGCCGCCGCCAATGTCTTTGAGCAATTCGATATTACTGACGGAGCCATCTTTATTGACTACAAATGTGATTACGACCATGCCCACGATATTCATTTCTTTTGCCAGCTGCGGATAGGCAATGTTTTTCGCCAGATAATTGAACAATTCCTTTTCGCCGCCAAGGAAAGACGGCATTTTTTGAACCGTAATTGCATCGTATTCCGGTTCAGCGTCTTTGGCGGCATAATCTACAATAATATCCGATATAACATTGGGCTTTGGGTCTTCGGGCGGGCCGTCGTTCGTGCCTTCCCGGTTTTCCTTGCCGATTTGTTTGTTGCTGTTCAGTAGTTCCTCCGGCGTTGCGGGTGGGTCTTCTTTTTTGACTTTATCGTCGCTCATAATAACCGGCGGCACGCTTTTGATTTGCGCGCGCACAGGCGGAGGCGTCTTTACTTTGGGCGGCGGCGGGGTGGCCTTTTTCAATTCCTCCGTTTTTTTAGCAATATTAACCTCGGTTATGCTGTATGCTGCCTCAGTCGGTTTTGAATTGAAGGAGATGGCCTGTAAGATGCGGGGAAGTAGTAGCAGCAAGCCAATGAGCAACAAACCGAAGCCGAATGCGCGGCCCAGGTTGGTGGAGTATTCCCGGCGGAGCTGATACGCGCCATAAGCCTTGTTCCGATTGGCAAAAACGATTTCTAATGTGTCCGGTGTGGACACAAGATGTTGAGTTCTCATGAATCAAGCATTAAAAGGTGAATGGAATAATATACTTCGCGCCGGATAGCGTTGTGCATGGCCTTCGGCCTAAACAATTGACATTT
>JBAXTB010000149.1:0-13095 GCA_037130425.1 Bacteroidota bacterium | reverse complement strand
ATCGATGGATTGAATCTCAGTTAGGTTCAAGAGTATATAAACTGATAGAACGAATTTTGAATAAAAATACCTAATATGTTCCGCCACACCGCTTTAATAGCCGCCCTCTTTCTTTGTTTTACCCTTTCCGCGCAATCGCCGCAAGACCTCGCCATATCCCTTCAAACGGCCACCGGACTTACCCCGCCCGCCGTACTGCTTTCCTGGCCCACACCCGATGTGTCGGATATTACCTTACGCCGGCGTTTGAAAGGCCAGGCGGGCGACCAATGGACCGTGCTGGTACAAGCGTCGGGCACTTTTTTAAACGGCTATTACGATACCGGCGTGGAGGCCGCCCAAACCTACGAGTACGCGCTGGAACGCAAAACCGGCAATATCACCGCCTATGGATATGCCTACGCCGCCATGACGCCGCCCGTGGTAGATACGCGTGGAAAAATCCTGGTGTTCATTGATTCCACCACCGCCGATCAGTTGGGCGCTGATCTGATAAACTTTAAAAATGACCTGCGCGGAGAAGGCTGGCAAACAATTCCAAACAAAACGGGCAATTACACAACCGTGCAATGGGTTAAAAATCAAATCATTAACGCGTACAACGCCGAACCCGGCAACATCAAAGCGATCCTGTTGATGGGCAATGTACCGGTGCCTTATTCCGGCAGCAATGCCTGGGATAACCGCCCCGATCACGTGGGCGCCTGGCCCTGCGATGCCTATTACGGCGACATTGACGGCGTATGGACCGACAATACCGTAAATATAGCCAACACCAGTCGCCCGGCCAACCGCAATGTGCCTGGCGATGGGAAATTTGACCAAAACACCCTGCCTTCCGCCGTGGAAATCCCGGTGGGGCGGCTGGATTTTCGGCATTTGGCGCCTGCAACTTTCGGGATGCCGCCGGTGGAACTGTTGCGCCGTTATTTGTACAAAAACCATCTTTTTCGTACCGGCCAATTTGAAGTACCCAACCGCGCCCTGATAGACGACAATCTTGGCTGGTCGGCGGGCGAAGGTTTTGCCGCAGATGGGTATCGTAACGCTTATCCGCTCACGGGCGCGGGCGCCGTGATAAACGGCGATTTTTTAAACAACACCAACCCGGATCGCTACTTGATGGGCTTCGGCGCAGGCATCGCGGGCACGTACACGAACGCGGGCGGCGTGGGCAGCGCGACGGCTTTCGCAAACGACACGATCAATGTGGTATTTGCAAACTTTTTCGGCACTTATCTCGGCGATTGGGACTACGAAAACGATCCCTTGATGCCCGCAGCCTTGGCATCCAAGGGCAGCATACTCACTTGCGGCTGGGCCGGGCGTCCACACTGGATGTTGCAGGCCCTGGCAGCCGGCGAAACCATCGGCTACGGGCTGTTGGAAACCCAAAATGCGCAATACAACGACGCTTATGGTCATTCCAACGGCGAAAGCGGCATTCATATCAGCCTGCTGGGCGACCCAACGCTGCGGGCCAAAGTAGTAAAACCGGTTTCCAACCTCAGTGCCTTGTCTAATTGCAACAAAGTCAACCTGAAATGGTCGGCCTCGCCCGATCCCGCAGTGATCGGCTACCTCGTTTACCGTGCCCTCGATCTTAGCGGGCCTTACACCCGCCTCACACCCGACCTCGTACACAGCCTCGACTGGATTGACCTAAATCCGGTAGCGGACACCCTGTTTTATGCCGTTCGGGCGGTAAAAATAGAAACCACACCCGGCGGCGGCGTCTTTTTCAATAGCAGCACCAGCCCGATCGCGAACGTGATTTTTACCCCTGGCGCACCACCCACTGTAATCGGTTTGGGCGGCAAACTTACCTGTGTAAACCAGTCCGTTATTTTAGGCTCCAACTCCCAACCACCCGGCTGCGGCATTCTTTGGCTAAATCCCGACGGCAGCACGCATATTGGTCCGACCACCAATTCTGGCGGCGTGTACACGGTCATCGCTACGGCTCCAAATGGTTGTACCACAGCCGCTTATGCAACCGTGGAAGTGGATACTTTTTTGCCGGCCATCAATTTACCCGCTACGATTACCATCAATTGCAGCAACCCCACAACGGGATTTACCGTGCCCAATGCCCCCAACGGTGTGCATTATCTCTGGAACGGTACGGAGGTAACGCCGGGAAGCACCATCCCGCTTTTGGGTTCCGGCGTTTTTACTGTTTCATCTACGATAAATGGCTGTTCTAAAAACTATCCGGTGCAGGTTTTAGTTGACGTTGATCCACCGGGAGCATCGGCTTCAAGTGATGGAAACAACTTAGATTGCGCCCATTCTTTTGTGCAATTGAATGGCAATTCGGTGAATGGCAACGGCCAGTACGCCTGGTCGGGCGGCGGAAATTTTTTCCCGGTGCAAAATCCCGTGGTGGTCGGCCCAGGTGTGTATTGCCTGACGATTACCGGCACAAACGGCTGTACGTCATCATCTTGTGTTACCGTACTTGCAAGCGGAGAAGCCGTTACAACCGAAATTAATTCCAGCGTCGGCAATTGCAACAACGGGGATCCGATCAATTTGGATGCTTTTATTTTAGGTGGTCAGGCGCCTTATCAATACGCATGGTCAACGGGCGACAACACACCTTCCGTTCATTTGCCCGCCGGCTTTACCGGAACAGTAAGTCTGACGGTTACGGATTCCAAACAATGTGTCGGCTCGGCCAGTTGGAACATTGGCGCAACAATTGTCGTATATGTATTCCGGACAAACCCCTCCAGCGCTACCGCATCCGACGGCAATATTGATTTGTTACCCACCGGCGGCGTACAGCCTTATTCATTCCAATGGAGCAATGGCAGCACAACTGAAGACCTCTTAAACTTGCCAAACGGCGAATACACCGTCACCCTAACGGATGCGGTAGGCTGCACCTATATCCAAGCCGTTTCATTGCTAACTGTCGGCACGGAAGAAGCAGACAACTTGTTCGGCATTCGCATTGCGCCCAATCCGGCAAATGAAATTTTGGGCGTTTATTTGCCTCATGCAGAACAAGTTACGATACAATTAGTTGATTTTAGCGGACGTGTATTGGAGCGTGTAAGCGGTACGGATACCGTGTTTTATTTGAATACCGGGCAGTTGCCGGGTGGGGTGTATCGGGTGGCTGTGGAAGGGAAAGATGGGCGGCGGATGTTTAGAGTAGTCGTGACACAATACTGAATATACTATTTTTTGACGATTCATCAAAAAATCACGCCCCTTTTTGCTGAATCGTCAAAAAACAGCACCGAATAGCCAAAATTCTTCATTTTAAGGACGATTCGTCAAAAAGCCGTCTTTCGTTTGGATGATTTGTCCATGTTAAAATTTTGTGCGGCCATACATGGCGCCGAACTTTGTTTGTAATAAAAACACGCTACAAACATATCTAAAGACGCCATGAATCACGCCAACAACAAAATCCGAATCCTCGCCCTTATTTTCTGCTGCATTGCCAACCTGCTTTCAGCCCAATCCGTAGCCGTAAAATTAAACCTTACCGATTTTTTTCGCGGTGTAGGAGGCAGTATTGAAGTCTCAAAAAGTAAAAAATTTTCATTGTTAGGGGAATTTCAATATCTGAATTATGAACGCTATTATACAAAGGCGGATTGGCTCTTCCATGTCAAAGATTACGAATACTGGCAAAACACAAAAGGCTGGAAAAGTACCATCTTGCTACGATTCTTTCCGAAACAGGTTAATAAAGGTTTGTTTTTTGAAGGAGGCCCTTATATCGGGCACTATAAAGGAGACCAAATTTGGCGCGATTATTCGTTTGGTTTTTTTACCACTTCAACCGATTATCATGATAAATATACAACATTTAATACATCAGTGTCAGGCATAAAGTTTGGAACGGGTGCGCAGGTGCGCATTCGCATTATGGTATTTGAACTCTCTGGTGGTGTTTCATTGAATTTCAACAATTTAAATAATCACATTAAGCCATATTCCAATGATGCAAACTTTTATATTCGAGCTGCATGGGGTTTGGTAGGTTCGAAAGAAAAAGCAACGCCGCAAAGCGGAAAATACATTTGGTTTTCCGGAAAATAGCGCCTCTCCCAAAAAGTTCCAATTACTTAACAAACGCCTTAATCCCCATATCCTACATTTGCCCTTTTGATTAGACACCAAACCCGACATGACAATCTACAATATCATTATCATCGGGGGGGCACCAATCCTTATTCCCAATCCAAGAATTTTTCCGTTTGCACTGCTTTCAGCCTCGGCGCAGCCGAATTTAGTGTTTCATTCGCCAATACCCTTTCATATCTTTCAAGGTATGAAAGGGCCATTTTTTTGCTATTAAATTCCGCTAAAGCGTATTCGTGACATGATTTTCGGTTATATGTCGCCCAGTTTTCAATGGCATTGCTTAGTTCTTCAGATCGGTTTGAACAATATCCGAATTCCGGCTTAACGATTTCCGGCAAGGCGCCATAAGGCGTGCCGAAAACGGGACAGCCAAAATACAAACTTTCAATAATCGCCAAACCGAACGGCTCGTGCCACCTGACTGGAAATACCAATCCTTTGGAACCATTCAAAAGGCGATCTTTTTCGGCGCCTCCTACCATTCCATAGAACTGTATTCTTGGGGAAAAGGTAAATCGCAATCCCATTTTGATGTTAAATCGGACGCCACCCAACACTTTAAGTTGTTCGGATTTTGTGTTTTTGATCGTTTGGATTGCCCCTTTAACATTTTTTACACGCCAAGCCGCATTGCCTAAGAAATGAAAATACTTGCGCGCTTGGGAAAAATCGGGTTTTGCATACTCGTCCCAATCCAATCCGTTATGCACAAAAGAATTTGAGCCATATCGGCCGGCATGGTTCCCGGAAACAAATACCGTATTTAGGTCGAAAGGGGATGTATTATTTGTATTTCCATGTACTGTAATCAAATACGGTTTTGTAAAATTATTAATATTATCTGGCGTAAAATTAAAATGTACAATATGGATGTCGTCGGGAATTTGCTCAATAATATCCTTGTTTTCGTCAATGTAAATCACTTTCGCGAAATCACTTGAAGATCCTTTCTTAACCAAATAGGTCACCTCATGCCCGAGATTGACCAATTCTTTACCAAGACCCCATATTACTCTTTCGGTTCCGCCATATAATGTTATCGGGATGACGGTGTTGTTGACAATTAGGATTTTCATATTTATAACAATTATGTTCCCATTAATATACAAAATTTTTGTTGTAGTTTTTGAATAAGTAACGCATTACCCAAACAAAAACTACAACAAAACCTATCGTTTATTTTTCAACTGTAGCGTTTCAAATGGAGATATTTTACAAAATATCTGTCTAAATGCTCGGAGTTTTACCCAGCGACTCGTTATATGAAAGCCGCCAACCATTTGCCGTTATTGCCGTACAATTTTACCAGAAAATGATCCCGCACGCAAACTGTACACCCCGGCAGGCAACTGAGCAATAGAAATCACAGTTCCACCATTTTCAACTATTTGAGAAAGTACAACCCTCCCAGTTAGATCGCTTAACATCAGTGGTAAGGGGTAAACGGGATGCGCATTTTCTATAAATTTCAGTTGAAAAGACGTGCCGACCGGGTTAGGGAATACAGATAATGTTTGCGCTGCATCTGTAATTTCATGGGTGGCTGTAGGCGCTGCATAATTCAGGTACGTATCAAGCAGATAAAGGTACACATCATACACGTCAAGTACCTGATTCGGCACAGTCGGGTCATTTGAACGGTCGTCATTTTGTTGCAAGGCAAATGCCAGGTTTTCCGTTGGAAAATAAAGCGCGACGGATTTATAAATCAAATCGCCGTCGTGGCCCCAGTTTTCTAACTGTTGCGGAAAAAGAAATGAAGTTGTGCCAAGCCCGTATTTCCCAGCGGCAGGGTTTTGAATATAGTCTGTCTCCATTTCTGCCAACGTGGCCGCTTGCAAAAAATGGCCGCCATATACACGCTCACTAAAACGCGCCAAATCTTCCGGCGTCGAAATTAAACAGCCTGCGCTATTTGCCACGCTGAAAAGACCTGCATCCGGCACGCCAAGGCCCTGCAAATCTTCAACGGAACCATTGCCATCCAAGTCTGCCCATACGTGTGCAAAAGGCTGATTTCCAGGTGTTTCCCAAGGATATATAAACGTGTGCGTCAAACCGAGCGGCTCCAATACACGCTGTCGCAGCACCACATACCACGGTTGTCCGGTAATACTTTCGATGATGCGTCCGGCCAACATAAAATTGGTATTGGAGTACGACCAATCCGTACCAACAGGAAAATTGGGCGCGGGCACATAGTAGTGCAAAATCGTATCTGCGACCCAAATACTATCTAAGTTGTCGATCCAGGCTTGGCCCATCGCAGGATTTTCGTTCAGATAATCGCCTATGCCGGAGCGGTGACTGAGCAGTTGGCGTATGGTCACGTTGCCGGGAACATTCGGGTACGGCCCGACATACTGCCCGATGCTGTCATCAAGGCTGAGCAAACTGTCTTCCAGCATCCGTAACATGGTTGTTGCTACAAATGATTTGGAGATACTACCCATGCCCATCAAGTGATTCGTGGTCAACGCAACCTGATTAGGTACGGCCTCGGCAAGCCCCCTGGCGCGTTTCCAAATCGAACCGTCGGGCAGCAACATGGCTGCATTAAAACCCGTGATGGGCGTGAGCGCCGTTATGCTGTCGAAGGCTTTATCCAAGGTTTCGGCTAAGGTGCTGTTTAAAACCGGCTGTTTGAACGCCAAGCCTTGGTTTTCGGTGCGCTTTTCAAAGGAAAGCGGCGTTTCATGGAGCAAATTTGTTTGGGAAAATGCAAAAACTGCGTGTAAAAACAGGACTGCAAAAGAGATAGTTTGTTTCATGCTTACTTAATATGTTGATCGTTAATGTTGGTGCAAAGATGGTGTAGTGTATAGACACCTTAAATGATCTTTACCCTGATTTATATGCGATCGTGTCCCAATTAAATTTTAAAGATCCGGCATATTATTTATCCAATATCCTTCCGTTTTAATACCACCTCAAAGCCCTCCTCCCCACGAATCTCCAGCGTGCCGCCTATTTTTTCGGCCCGCATTTGTATAAATATTTTAATGCAAACACCCTGATAAACGCCCAAGGTTTTCGCAAATAAGCGAGTATTTCATCATTTTTAGAAATTTTTCCCAATGGAACTTGATATTCGTCGTTAGTCTACCGGCTTTAAGCCAAATGCGTTTATAAAATTTTCTTTAATGCCCTGCTTGGCAAAATACCCCCAATATTACCATGACGATCGGAACAACAAATATGAAAACGAGGCCGCCAATCAAGTTATCATTATTTTTATCAGACGAGTTCGTATTTGCCAAGGCCAAAAGCCCGAGGAATGGAAACGCAAAAAAGAAGATGGTATTGATTCTTTTAAAACTTTTTGAATATCAGACTTGAGATCGTCGAGCGATTCATCTGAAAATAACTAAACGATTCTATCCATATTTGCTTTGGAAATAACATACTATCTTTTTTCCTTGTTTCTGGTTGCTATAGTTCAGTTTTGGCTTGTCGTTACACCGATCATTACGCCAAAATTCCCATCTGTTTGTATCCAGTTTTTTTCCGGTAAATATGCTCTCGATACAACACCGTCAAGGTATAAAGCATTTTTGCAGCCCATTTTTTTAAAATAGTTTGCAAAATCATAAAAATTTACTTCTTTTTTTGACATTGCAAAAAGGATTTTATTGTCCGGTAACACGCCAACACCATTTCTAATTTTTACATTTTTTGAGCCTTCTGTAAAAGCGGAATGTATTTGGCCGTCCATGACCAGCATTGGTCCTGATTGCGTTGCATATTTTATTTTTCCGTTATCTGTAAAGTCAGTTGTCTTGCAAACGGTGGGAATATTATCAGTTGAAATAAAAAAAACGCCATTAGGCTTTAGATAAAAATTCCCGCTTCCACTTGTTGTGTCCAAAGCCGCCAAGGTCTTTTGGTTTTGAATAAAAAGTCCCTGCGGAGCAAAGTATTTGTTGAACATTCCGCCATTCATGGCAAAGGTCAATGTCCGGTTTTTCCGCTCAACATCGTTTTTTAAATGTTGAATGCTTTTAAGTATTTCACCCTTTTCATCTTTCCAGTAAAGTTGTAAATCCTGTGTTTTTAAATCAACGGTATAGGATAAAATTTGGTCGTCAATTGAGTTTTGGGTTGCTGTAAAGGCAATTATTCCTGTTGTGAGCAGCAGTAATAAAATCAAGGATAGTATAATTTTTGTACGTTTCAAGTTTATATCGTTTTAACAAAATTAAACAACACAATGCGCCCAGAATATAATTCCATAAACCCAGCCAGTATAAAGAAACGTATAAAACAGCCCATAGTACATACTCATGATTAAGTTGCCTTTACATCTAGTTTAATGCCTTTGTACAGTCCGATAGTCAAAAATAAAAAAAAGCCAAGCGCAAGAATTGTGGTGGATAAAATTGAATTGTTATAAAGGCTTCTGTGTTTCCCAAGTCCAAACAACCAGATACCAATAATCGTCAATAAGGCAACTGTTAGTGTCAGGCTAAAGGCCGTTTTAGTTGTCCAATATCTATTTTTAAGGTTTGTATTCATTTGATTTATATAAACTTATTATAATTTTTCAACCAGTAATCCTTTATGAACCCCCATTTGTGTTTTTTGTAATTCCTAAGCGTCTGAATGGGCAGCGTTGTCGTTAAAATTTCTTTTGTGTTTGAAATCTTACGAATATAAATTCCATCTTTTTCATCTCGATTAAAACATTCCCTTCCTGAAATAGTACCAATTTTATAAATTTTAAAATCACCTATATAAAACAAATCGCTATGCCAGTTCATATCGTCGCATCCGTCACTTTGGTATGCGTAATAATATTTTGTCTTTCCCAATTTAACAGCCCCAGGATAATCACGAAAATTTTCAACTTCTTTAAACGTCATTGTTGTTTTATCAAATAGAAGTAGATCTTCTACAGAAGTCGGCATTGTCATATAATAAAAACGAATATCGTTTAGGCCGTCTTTGTTGAAGTCCACAAATTCAAAATTGGGCGTATATCCTTTTTGTATAAACAAGGTATCAGATTTTTCATTTAAAATACAAAAGGTATCATTTTGAGTATAAATGGCTATGTATGTTTTTCCTAAAATCTCAGTGGAGTCTGCGTATTCGATTGAGTCTTTTTTAATTTCGTTTTGTAAGGTAGCAGTCCTATGAATCGGTATGTTATTGTTTGAAGTTACCTCGTTTCGTTCTTTATCTTTCTTGTTGGAAGAATCGTTACAAGCAGATAGAAGCACAAAACTCAATGCTGCCCAATATGTCATAATTACGGGTTCATTCTATTGAACGTTGCGGTTATAACCTCCGGAGTCGCTTTTGCCATCATTTCGCTAAAGCCAAAAGTTAATTCCGTCTTGCCTTCTTTCATCTGTTCAAACACTGCGTTTACAAAATCTGAAACGGGCGGTTGTCCGTCGTGTAAACCTTTACCGCCAAGGTCTGTATTTAAGGCTGGCGGTATCATTTCAATCACTTCAATATTTTTTGACTTTAACAAATATCGCAATGAAAGCGTAAAAGAGTGGAAAAAGGCTTTTGTAGCGCTATACACCGGAACTTTTGTAAGTTGAACAAACGCCAAACCTGATGTTACATTGATAACCGTGTCTAAAGACGCTAAATTGATAAAAAGCGAGGTCAAATGAAGCGGCGCTAACACATTTGTCGTAATTTCTTGAGTTGCCTTTTCATAAAACGCGCTATCAGAAATATTCATCCAATTTTGGATACCTGCGTTATTTACAAGCACATTCAAATCGCTGTGATGTTCTGACACCCAATCATAAAGTTCAATTCGGTCGGCTTCTATTGACAGGTCGCATACTTTCGTGATGACCGATGGGTATTTGTCTGAAACTTCTTTTAAAGCCGCTTCTCTCCTCCCGCATATAATTACGGTGTTGTTTTCCTGGATAAATCGCTCCGTGAGCCCTAAGCCGATACCGCTTGCGCCGCCGGTAACCAAAATTTTGTTGTTTGACAGTTTCATGTTTTGTTCGTTTGAATTTTAGACGGAGACATGCATATTTGCAGTTCCCACCGGGCAAAGTTAAATCATTCATCGCCCAAAAAAGCAATTAACCTATCTTTGCAACGTTTTTCAAATATACAAACAATCATCATGCTTATCTAAATAACCTTTTCCCATCTTATGCTCAAAAAGTTAGTTACCCTCAACGTCATTGCACTTTTGTGCGCGCATGCACTACAAGCGCAAATCCCCTATTTAGTCAAAGATTTAAACCCTGGCGCCGGCAGCAGTTTTAACAGCGCCCCCAGCGGTATCAATGCCGTCTTAGACAAAATCGTCATTTTTACAGCCCAAACGCCAAATGGCCTGTTCCAGATCATGGGCTCCGACGGCACCGAAGCGGGCACGCAAGCATTATTGCCGCCTTTTAGTCCTGATAGCCTGGCGTTCAGCGGATTCGTGATTCAAGACAACAAATGCTGGTTTTTAGAATACAATAGCAGCGCAGGTTCAAAACTTTATGCAACGGATGGCACCACTGCCGGCACCACTTTAAGATTATCCGATCCAGGCCAATTGTTACACTTGGCTAAGTTTAAATCAGATCTGTTGTTTCAAAAAGTGCCGCCCGGTTTTGACCCACAATTGCTGGTTCGGTTTCATCCAGCCGACAACTCATTCTATACCGTTTATTTATTCGACTGGTTCGCCGGCCTGCGCGATTTTACCGTTACCGCGAATGACACGATCTATGCAATCGGTGGAGATACCAATGGCCGTAATTTGTACAAAGGCGATGGAAGCCTGTTGAACATGACGCTGGTTAAACAATTGAATACCGGCAGCGAAGCCAATTCAAGTATTTATATGACCCCGGTAGGCAATAAAGTGTACTTTTTCTGGCAAAAAACGGATACAAACGAGCCTTACAAACTTTGGGTGTCCGACGGTACCGCCGTTGGCACCATCGGTTTAAAGGAGTTTGAGATTCCATCTTTCCAGGATTTACGAGCCGAACGGGCTTTAATTGAATTTTCCGGCAAATTATATTTCAGAGGCAAATCGCCCTCCGACGGCAAAGGATTCGAGCTGTACGTAAGCAACGGAACCGTCTCCGGCACTAAATTAGTGAAGGATATGAACAGCGGTTTGGCAGACGGAGAACCAAAAGACCTTACCATTTTCAAGAACAAACTCTGGATTTCCGCAAGAAATGACTATTACAATCCTTATTTGTGGCAGTTAAGCGGGAATACGGCAACGGTACAACTCACAAGTTTAGGGTTTAACTTTGTGGCGGTCGATCTCAATGTATTCAATGATTCCCTTGTAATGAACGGATCAACGGCTACCGACGGGCTTGAAATCTTTTTTTCACAAGGAACGGCTGCGTCCACAAAGGTTTTAACCGATTTTAGCGCCCCGGACGGAGGACAATTTTCACCGAATGACTTTTGGTCGGCCAACGGCATTATGTATTTTACCGCAGCCACCGGTACAAACGGTCGCGAACTTTGGGCTTACCGCCCGGCGCCGCCTGTGGCCACGCACACGCCGGTAAATGAAATCGAAGTAAACATCGCGCCCAATCCTGTGCAGGATCACCTGTTCATCGCAGCGCCCGATGCTGAAAACGTGCAGGTGGCGGATGTTACCGGCAAAATTATGTACAGCGGCAAATTTGATCAGCAACTAAAATTGAACACAGCGTCGTGGCCGGTGGGAATGTATCAGCTTGTGGTTTGGGGGGCGAAAGGACGGAGCGTGCGCGGGGTAGTAAAGATGTAACGCATCAATATAGAAAAAGAGGCTTTCACGTAAGCATTAATTGATTTCGTAAGGCCAAATATTATTTTGAAAAAAGCCACTACTCATTTGATGACTCAAAGTCATCTGATGAGTAGTGGCTCTTTTCAAAATAATATTTTACGATATAGAGAGTCTGCTTGGTACTGTCACAACCTTTTTTTGCGCCATTTATGACCATAGTTTTAACTGTACCACGATACCCTACTGACTAAGCGCCAAATAATTGCTGAATTTGCGCCTTAAACCAAGCCGTTTTTACCAAATCGGATTTTGGGATGTTGTGGCGTTTATCTGTTGCAGGAATACCCACAAGCCGCAACTCCGTGAAGCGTTTGAAGTTAATCAGTTCCAGTTGAGTAATTTTCATTGATTTGATTTTCAGCGCTTTGCAAGAATCCCGATACTGCCGAGCCCAATGTGAGCATACATCTCGCATCTTGAAACCGCCGGTTTTAACCGGCGGAATTAGAATTCTTGCTCCATCACATCTATCTTCTTTACAGAACATCAACATAATCAACCTGTTAGATGCTGATGTTCCGCAAAGAAGATAGATGTGATAGCACAATACCTTTGGCCCCTCGTTGAAACGAGGGGTTACAAGATGCTATATGTATTCCCACATTAGGCTCTACACTAAAGGGATTATATGTTTATAGACACCGATTCGAAGAGGTTCCCAATCCTGAAAGAATTGTATGTAAATCGCTACAAAACACATACAATCCTTTCAGGATTGGGAACAAATTTACACATCTGTACCTATAAACATATATTCCCTTCGGGAATTTTAGAATATCCTATTGTTTCCCTTCCGGCCGCATCTGCGGGAAAAACAACACTTCCTGAATACTCGTTTGCCCCGTAAACAACATGGTCAAACGGTCGATGCCGAAACCAATACCGGCTGTGGGTGGCATCGCGTACTCAAGCGCGCGCACGAAATCATCGTCCATCGCCATCGCTTCTTCGTCGCCGCGGGCCGCCAGTTCAAGTTGCTCTTCAAAACGGGCGCGCTGATCGATCGGGTCGTTCAACTCAGTGTAGGCATTGGCCACTTCTTTGCCGTTTATAAACAGTTCGAAGCGCTCCACCAGACCGGCTTTGCTGCGGTGCTTTTTCGTCAGCGGCGACATTTCAACCGGGTAATCGATCAAAAACGTAGGCTGGATGAGGAATTCTTCCACTTTTTCGCCAAAAATCTCGTCGATCAGTTTGGCTTT
>JBAXTB010000148.1:0-13257 GCA_037130425.1 Bacteroidota bacterium | reverse complement strand
TGTTCAAAAACTGATGGTAAAAATAACCGTGCTGGACAGCCTACCTGAAAGGGCGCAATCAGCCAACGTTACGTGTGATGTTGCCCTTTCTGGGTTTTTCAAAATTTTGGCCATTTTAAATTAATTGGGCGTTGCCCAATTTTATTGATGCCGCCCCTTTGGGGCTATGGTAGCGCTTAAGTCAATGAAAATGCCTTAGACACGGAAATATTTCAAATGTTTACCATGAAAATAACACGAATTTCCCTTCCTTTCCTCAATCTAAAATGGCTGCTCCTCCTAGCCCTGCTGCCGGCCTCATCTGCCGTATTTGCCCACACCATCAATTACGATATGGCAAAAATATCACAAATGGACGTCGGCGTGGCATATATAAAACTCGGGTTTACCCATATTCTTCCCTACGGTTTCGACCACGTTTTGTTTGTATTGAGCCTGTATTTCCTAAGCCCCAAATTATCCACCGTGCTTTGGCAGGCCACCGCGTTTACCGTGGCGCATTCGATCACCCTGGGGTTGGCGATGTACGGATATATTCAGCCTTTACCGGCTATCATTGAGCCGATTATCGCATTATCTATCTTTTTTGTAGCGGTGGAAAACCTGCTCGTAAAAGAACTGAAACCGGGCCGTATCGCCATTGTATTCCTCTTCGGACTGGTACATGGCATGGGTTTCGCGAGCGCGCTCACGGGACTTGGGTTGCCGCCTTCAGGCTACCTGGTTTCGTTGCTTTCTTTTAATGTGGGCGTGGAATTAGGTCAAATCACGGTTATCCTCACTGCCTGGATGCTGGCGGGGCGCTGGTTTTCTGATAAACCCTGGTACCGGAGCCGGGTTGTGAATCCGGTATCTATGGCGATTGCCTTGGTGGCGTTGTATTGGACAATGGAGCGGACATTTGGGTAAAATCTAAAATTCGACCCTTGTTTTATTTCTTAAGCGTTTTCAATCCCGGCTTGTACGTTAAAAAAGATAAAATATACAGGGATAAACGCAAAAATAACAAGCGCTATAATCGGGTGTATCCAAGCCGATATTCCACCTGCCAAATATAAAATCACACCATAAATCAATGCATTTTTATTGCCTTTTTTGAAGGCTTTCGGGTTGATGTGACCCGCCAGGAGTTGTTCTTTTGTAATGGCTCTTCTTAACAAAGTAAATCCTAAGCCCATCAAACCAAGCACGATCCCGAAAATAAACAAGCCTAAGGGATTAAATGGGTAATCGCCGACCAGGGCCGTTGGAAAAGGAATAAATGCGCACCATAACAGCAGATAGGCATTTAGCCAAAAAATACGGTGTGTGACATGGGTAATTGATTCAAATATGCGATGGTGGTTTACCCAGATCACGCAAATCATAAAGAAACTGATTACCCAACTGAAAAATTTGGGCAAAATAAGCCACAAGGCGCTCGCCAGTTCCGCCACATCGTTCGGATGCTCAATATGCGGCACTTTTAATTCCAGCACCAGAATAGTGATAATGATGGCAAAAACGCCGTCGCTAAAGGTTTCAACCCGAGGTTTTGAAAACCAGCCTTTTCCTTGTTCCATGATGTTTTAAAGATGTTAGGCGAAAGATAAAGCAGGTTTTCGGGATTTCGCGCGATTGAAAATACATACCAGAAAGTGAATATGAGTTTCCTCTGAAATTGCGTTGTTCATCTTGTGCTGAACGTTGTAATGGAAGTTCGGTTAGAAAAAGCCGGGTTTTAGATACTTACCATCAAAAAAATCCCGATAGTGTCGAGCCTAATGTGGGAATACATCCAGCATCTTCTAACCCCTCGTTTTAACGAGGGGTCAAAGGTATCGTGCTATCACATCTATCTTCTTTGCGGAACATCAGCATCTAACAGGTTGATTATGTTGATGTTCTGTAAAGAAGATAGATGTGATGGAGCAAGAATTCTAATTCCGCCGGTTAAAACCGGCGGTTACAAGATGCTATATGTATGCTCACATTGCGCTCGGCAGTAAAGGGATTTTATGTGCTTTATACCGTTTTTAATTTTTTTCATAAAAATTTTCTCAAAAAATTTGCGTAGTCATTTAACTACACGTACATTTGTAGTCAAATGACTACGCAATGAATTTAAGACGAGACGTATTCCAAGCCATCGCAGACCCCACCAGAAGGGCGATCCTGTTGTTGGTGGCCTCTCAATCCATGACTGCCGGCGCCATTGCCTCCAACTTTGATACCGCCCGGCCCACCGTTTCAAAGCATTTGCAAATACTCACGGAGTGCGAATTGCTTGAACAAACACAAAATGGCCGGGAAATTTACTACCACATCAATGCTAAGAAAATGATCGAAGTCGCCGATTTTATCGAGCCGTTCCGCAAAATGTGGGACGACCGGTTTAATGCCCTGGAAAACATCATGAAAAACTACAAACCAGAGCCGTAAATTGTATGGAACTGAAAACGAAAATTACAGCCGAAGACGGTAAACAAGACTTGACGATTACCCGCGAATTTGATTTGCCGGTAGAATTGCTGTTCAAAGCATACACCGAACCTGACATAGTGGCCCAATGGATGGGTACCCAAGTGCTGAAACTTGAAAGTAAAATGCACGGCAGTTACCAATTTGAAACGACCGATCCAAAAGGAAATAAACACGGGTTCAATGGGACCATCCACGCGTTTGTCCCCAACCGGAACATCGCGCGCACGTTTGAAATGGAAAACACGCCGTTTCCCGTGCAACTTGAGTTCCTGGAATTTGAAAAACTGAGCGACGCCACCAGCAAACTCACCATACAAATCGTGTACAAATCGGTTGCGCATAGAGACCAAATGTTAAAATTGCCCTTTGCGCAAGGCATCAATATGGCCCACAACAGATTACAGGACATCGTAAACAAGTTAAAATAGATGAATCCAAAGGTTGATAACTATTTAGCAGAGGGCTGCGGACGCTGTCCGCTCGGCGGCACGCCTGAATGTAAAGTCCACAATTGGCAGCCGGAACTGGAGCGCTTAAGAATGATCGTGCTGGATTGCGGCCTAACCGAGGAACTGAAATGGGATGTTCCCTGCTACACATTTCAGAACAGTAACATCGTCATCATTGCGGCATTTAAAGCATACAGTGCGCTGAGTTTTTTCAAAGGCGCCTTGTTAAATGATGCCAAGGGGCTGCTCAGTTCACCGGGGGAGCATACACAGTCGATACGCCTCATACGTTTCACCGATGTGCGGGACATTGTGAAGTTGGAAGACACGTTGAAGGCCTATATTTATGAGGCCATTGAAGTGGAAAAAGCGGGTTTGAAAGCGCATTTTAAACCCGCTGCTGAATTTCCCGTACCTGCGGAATTTCAACAAAAACTGGATGAAATTCCGGCCCTGAAATCGGCTTTTTATGCACTTACGCCGGGGCGACAACGGGCCTATCTGCTTCATTTTTCAGCGCCTAAACAATCCCAAACGCGGGCTTCAAGGGTAGAAAAATATATGACGCAAATCCTCAATGGAAAAGGCTTACTCGATTAATGATTTTTTGAAAATCGTAATTGTTTACCATCAAAAAAATCCTGAAAGGATTATATGTTTATAGCAACGTTCGAGGTTCCTTTTTTCCAAATCCTGAAGGGATTTTATGTTTTTTATAGCGTTTTTACATACAATCCTTTCAGGATTGGGAAACTTTACCCGGCTTGATCTATAAACATAAAATCCTTTCAGGATTTTTAGAATGTGCTAAATACTTACTAAAAATCAATTAAATAACGCACTTTAAAGCATCGAATATGAATCCGAAAGTTGATTTTTATTTTAACAAAGCCGGTATTTGGCAGCCCGCAGTGGAACAATTGAGAAGAATCGCGCTGGAATGTGATTTAGCCGAAACCTTGAAATGGGGCGTTCCATGTTACACGTTTCAGGAGCGCAACCTGGTTTTAATTCATGTATTCAAGGAATACTGCGCACTCTTGTTTTTCAAAGGCGCTTTGTTGCAGGATACCGAAGGCATTTTGGTACAACAAACGGAAAATACCCAAGCCACGCGCCAGATTCGCTTCACTGATGTTCGGGAAATTATGGACATGGAGGCCATCATAAAAACCTATATCTATGAGGCTATTGAAGTGGAAAAAGCCGGTTTAAAGGTGCCTTTAAAACCGACTGCGGAATTCAACATGCCTGAAGAATTTCAACAGAAAATAGAAGAAATACCGGCTCTAAAAACGGCTTTTTATGCCTTGACTCCAGGACGACAAAGGGGGTATTTGCTTCACTTTTCGGCGCCTAAACAATCGAAAACGCGGGTGGCGCGGATTGAGAAGTGTGTGGAGGGGATATTAGAAGGTAAGGGGTTGGATGATTAAAGGGCTATCATTTTTTGTAAATCCCCCTCACTTCCGGAAGTAAAGCCACAAAAATAATCGGTATCGCATACAACATATAAGGATGTTTCTCCCAATGGCAGATTTTATAAACGGTTATTTAAAAGCCTGAAAATTAGTCCGGAAATGATGAGGGAAAAAATTGTTATATAAATCTCCTTGTTATATTTTGCTAACCAATTCGGCAGGTAAATATCAAAGTTGTCTTTTTCTGACTTGGAATATTTCCGCGCGACAATCGTGAGCGGGCATTGCCATTTGAAAATAAGCAGTACGATCCATTCAACTACGATACTGCCGATACCCATCCAAACAAATTTGTCAATCCTGTTGACTATAACGGCATAAGCCATGTAAGCCAATACCGCATTGAAAAACAGCCAGATAAGCGTGTGCGTTATTTTAATCGCTGTTATTTTTTGCGATCCTGTCATGATGCAGCCTTGTTTTTATTGGTATTTTCTCCACAATCGAACGCCAATCCGTACAACCGGCGATAAATCAAAATTGGGTATATGATAAATTTCACCGTTAAAATCGGCGCTTTTATTACCTCTTACATAAAGATGCACACCGGGTTGCACATAAAAATACCTGCCAATAAAAAATTGGTAACTCGTTCCTAAGCCTGTATCAATACTTTTAACATTTTGCCTGTCTCCGGTGCTTATTTGGGTAATTTTAAAGGTATGGAACTCTAAATAGGTATATAAATCTAAGTTTTTCCACACATTATAGCCGAAAAAAACGCCCGGTGATGTGGTGTAATACCGTTTAAAATGCGCTGAATTATTTTTAATTCCGGCTTTTTCGGCATTATAGGTACCGCCATTAATAATACTTACCCTTAGCCTGAATTTTTCATAACGATACCCGACCGCAAAATGGTAGCCGCCTGTAAAAAACATCGGTACCAGACTTTCTATTTCAACTGCCTGTTTTACCTCATAGTTTGCTGGCTGGGGCTTCCAAAATGTACCCTTTGAAGTCTGTGTTTGAGCGTTTAAACTTGTTGATATTACGATAATTATAAGAAGTAATACAATGTTTTTCAAACTTTCCAGGCGCATGATGTTTTGCTTTTTTATGTGATAGAAATTCTATTTTCCAAGTACAAAATTGCGGCCTGAATGCTGTTTGAATTTTACAGAATTAATGAAATGAGTTACATGAATCACACATTTTAGCAATTGCTGTGGGAGCAGAAAACCAAGTTCCCGCTTCCTTGTTATACTCCAATCAAAAACATTACAACCAACCACAACATGAACATCGCAATCATCGGCGCCGGCAACGTAGGCGGGGCTTTGGCCACCAAATGGGCGCATAAAGGACATCATATTTATCTCGGCGTCCGAAATACCGAGGAATTTAAGGGCAAAGAACTGCTCCAAAACCCGAACACTTCCGTGCATTCGATTACAGAAGCGGTTCAACACGCCGAGGTGATTTTGCTGGCCACGCCTGCTCCGGTGGCAATTAGCGCAGCACAGTCTTTGGGCGATACCACCGGCAAAATCATCATTGATGCCATGAACATCGTGATGGGCCGCGGACCGGAAGGTTTTGCGAATACATCAGATGCCATTTTGGCCAACACGCAGACGCGCGATGTGGTAAAGTGCTTTAATACAACGGGTTATAACAATATGGAAAATCCGGACTATAACGGTACCGCCATTGATATGTTTGTTGCGGGCGACAGCGAAGCGGGTAAAGCGGCTGCCCAACAACTTGCCTTGGACGCCGGTTTTGCGGCCTGTTACAACGTGGGTGGAAATGACCGTTTTACGCTGATGGAACAATTTGCCTGGTTCTGGATTAATTTGGCGCTGGTGCAAGGGCAGGGTAGGGAGATGGGGTTTAAGTTGTTGAAAAGGTAACAGTTATTTATATAAATAATTTATATCCTGCCAAAAGTATGCTTTTAGAGGCACCTTTGGCAAAGTATAAATTTACTTTGACTTGATATGCGCTATAATTTGCTCCGCATGTACCCGCGAGTTTTCAATAAACCACAGATGCGTATCCATGCCGCCGCAAACCACCCCGGCTAAATAAATACCTGGCTGGTTCGACTCCTGCGTGTGCGGGTCATACAGGGGCGCGCGCGTAGAATCATCGCACAGTTGAATGCCCAATTTTTCCAGCAATTCGAAATTGGGTTGGTAGCCGGTGGCCGCAATTACGTAATCATTGTCGATGGTAATAGGGCCATCCGGGGTGCGGATATCAACGCTATGTGCTTGAATTTGAGTTAGTTCCGAGTTGAAATAGGCTTTTATGGCGCCTTCTTTAATCCGGTTTACGATATCCGGCCGCGCCCAGTATTTCACCCGTTCTCCGATTTCGGCGCTTTTGATGACCATGGTCACATCGGCCCCTTTGCGCCAGGTTTCCAGTGCCGCATCAACGGCTGAGTTGTTAGCGCCTATCACCACCACTTTTTGACGGTAATAAAAATGCGGTTCTTTATAATAATGGGTCACTTTGGGCATCTCTTCGCCGGGAATCCCCAACAGCACCGGCAGGTCGTAAAAGCCGGTAGCGAGCACAATATTGCGGGTTTTGTACACATTTTTACTTGTTTCCACGCGGTATTCACCATCCGTTTTGTCTACGCTGTTTACCCGTTCAAAGAGGCGCATGTTTAGTTGATGTGATTCGGCCACGCGTCGGTAGTATTCAAGCGCTTCATTGCGGGTGGGTTTGGCATTCAGGGAAACAAATGGCACGCCGCCAATTTCTAATTTTTCCGAAGTAGAAAAAAAAGTCATGTTGGAAGGGTAGTGGTAGAGGGAATTTACTAAGGTTCCTTTTTCCACAATCAGGTATTGAAGGCCGGCGTTTTTTGCCGCCAGTCCGCAGGCTAATCCGATGGGGCCGCCGCCGATGATGAGCAGGTCGTATTGTTGCATAATGCGTTGTGTCTATTTGTAAGGTTCGGCGACAAGATAGGCATCTTGTTTAGGTGTGTGCGTGCAACAGTAAAATGCATTTGTTTGTTGGGCAATTTCCCTTAAATTTGCCTAACACAACCAAGATGGCTTCTACTCAAATGCATATCACCGATACCGATTTTTCTGATTTGCGGGTTAAAATACGGCCCGGGCAGACCGTTTACATACCGGGTGAAGACCTGGATGAAGCGGCGTTTTATACATTTTGCTTAAACAATCGGGAACTGAGAATCGAACGAGACAGTAATGGGGAAATTCACATTGCGCTGCCTACTAATTCCGAAACCGGCCGACAAAATGCTGAACTTGGCGCTGAAATTGGCATCTGGAACCGTCGTACCAAATTAGGCTACGTATTTGATTCATCCACCATGTTCAAACTGCCGAATGGTGCGGAGCGCTCGCCGGATGTTTCCTGGGTCCGCAAGGAGCGCTGGGAGGCATTGAGCGCGGAACAACAGCAGCGGTTTGCGCCGATTATGCCTGATTTTGTCATTGAACTGCGTTCCGGAGAACAAAGTTTGACGGAATTACGGGATAAAATGGAAGAGTATATGGCTTGCGGGGCGCAATTAGGCTGGTTAATTGATGCCAAAAACCGCCGCACGTATGTTTACACGGCAAACGGCGATATTCAAACGGTTTCGTTTGATCTGGAGATAACTGGAGGAGAAGTAATGCCTGGTTTTATGCTTAAATTAGGAGAACTGTGGTAGTCCTGTCTTTGTTTAATTAATTTTAAAAATGAATAATTCTGTTTTATATGACGAATGAGCGCATTGATACATTAAAGGTAAAACATAAATATAACACAACACCATGCGTCTTTTAACTTCTTTACTCATCAACGGCCTTGTTATTTACGCCTGTGCCGCTGTGTTTTCCGGTATTTATGTGGCCGGTTACGTGGAAGCTGTCGTGGCAGCGCTGTTGCTCGGCGTGGTAAACTTTTTCATCCGCCCGATCCTGACGCTGCTGACCTTGCCGATTACCATTCTGACGCTGGGTTTGTTTTTGTTTGTCATCAATGGTTGCATGGTATTGCTCGTTGATGGTTTACTCGATGGTTTCCGGGTTGACGGACTTCCGAAAGCAATGTTGCTGTCGATTATCTTGTCGATTGTGAATTTTTTCAACGTTAGTACAAGCAAAGATTAGCCGTTAAATCATCCTGCACTACGGGTGATTACGCTTTATAGCAATGGAAATAATTTGTTCTAAGGTGTTGATTTTCAAACTTTACTCATCAGATGACTTTGAGTCATCAAATGAGTAAAGATTGAAAATCAGCGATTTATATGGAAGGGTTGGCCTTTGACAATGAAATCAGCGCTTAGCCCTGCTTGATTTGCTTCACCATATCGCCGATTGTTTCTTCTATTTCCCGGTATTGAATGCCTAAGATTTGTTTGCTTTTGGTGTTGTCAAATACCAAGGGATAGCCGGCATTTTTTTCAATATACTCTGGTGTGACGCCAAACAGGAACCCGATTTTGCTCACCAGCCATTTGGGCGCCGTCATAAACGGCAAACCAAACATTTGTCCGCTTACTTTTTTAATCAACTGGCCTAATTGTAACATGGTCACTGATGTATTGGCAAGAATCGTTCGGCCTTCGGCTTGTGGATTTTGCGCTGCCAATACATGCGCTTTGGCTACATCCCGTACATCTACAAGGCCGAAATAAATGTCAGGAACGCCTGTTGCGAATTTGCCCTTCAGGTAATCCTTCATCAAAGTCAGGCTTTCCGATGCGCTGTGCGGTGTTAGGGAAGGCCCCATCACGAATCCCGGATTAATCACCGCCAATTGCCATTGGTTTTGCGCACGCGCGATTTCCCAGGCTGCTTGTTCGGCAAGTGTTTTGGAATAGGCGTAAGGTTGGTGTTGAAGGCTGCTGGTGGTGTTCCATTGCGCTTCTGTAAAGGCTGTCAAACCTTGATCGGCCATATCCTTGGCATCACCGTAAATGGCTACTACACTGGAAGTTAGGACCACTTTTTTAACCGTGCCAGAACGGTTTGCCGCCTCCAGCACATTGCGCGTACCGATCAGCGCCGGGTCGATCAGTTCTTTTTGCGGGTCTTTTACCGTAAGCAGAAAGGGAGACGCGATGTGAAAAATCACCGAACAACCCTTGGCCGCTTCGTCGTAACTACCTGATTTAAGCAGGTCTGCTTCCCAAAATTCGATTGTCCCATTTGTGCCTGTTTCTAAGGCTTTCAAATGCGCATATTTGTCTGTTTGGGATTTGTTGCGCACGGTGACGCGCACAGTATCACCTGCTTCTAATAAATATTTACAAATCCAGGAGCCGATGTAGCCGGTGCCGCCGGTGAGAAGAACAGTTTGTTGCATGTTGTATCTTTATATCGGGACAAAAGTATGGTTAAAATTTTTAAAGTAAACCAGAAACGACGATTCTTGATTTTATTTAATATTCATAGAAACAAAAAAAACGGCAGCCGCTTTCGCCACTGCCGTTCAAGAAAAATATCAAAAACCTTATTTTTTTGACATGCTCTTCCAGTTTTCTTCCGCCTTAGCAGACATGCCTTTTTCGTCCGCAAGCCAAAGTTGAAGCGCATCGACTTAGGCCGCCGTGTAATAACGTTCGTTAATGACCAGGCCATTCGACCATTTGCGGCGCAAAACTTCATTCCAGAGAATGCGTGAACCGTCTTTCTTTTGCAAGTCAAACGTGTACTCCGAAAGGGTAGTTTGTTTGGCTTCATCAGCGCCCTGTGCGTGTAATTTGATGCTGTTTACGGCTGCGATGTCGGCAAAAAATGCTTGTAAACCGGCAATTTTTGCTGCTTTCCCATGTGATGGTTCGTTGTTGCCCTCTGAAGTTTCAACTGCATCAGCGAAGAATTTTTCGACTGCTTCGAGGATTTGGCCATTTACGACCATGTTGTCAAGTGCCTGTACGTTTTCTAATAAAGTTGCCATTTTTTAATGTGTTTTTTTGTGTGATGAAATTTGATTCATTTAATGATGCAAAGGTCAGGCGCAGCCCCCGCCTGGGAAATGCACAAAAAAACGTTCGGCTTGTACTATTTTGTAGAATGGACTTTTTAGTTGTGGAACATCCAATTTTCAGGATCAACCTGCGATAAAAATTGGTTATTACTTGCGCGAAACTGCTCTGGTGAAATACCGGCAGCCTTTTTAAAAAAGCGGCTAAAGTGGCCAGGCTCTTCGAAATGAAGGTCGAATGCGATCAGTTTGATTGGTTCATCAGGCTTTGTTATACGCCGTTTGGCTTCTATCAACAGGCGTTGATGAATCAGGCGTGTACAGGTCGTATTCAATTTGCGTTTTATAATATCGGTCAGAGTACGGGTTGTAAGGAAGAGTTCTTTGGCATAAAAGGCGGGTTGCCTTTGGGTTCGAAAATGCGCCTCAATGAGCGATTGTAATTCCAACAGCATAGAATCGGGTACCTCGCCCGCGTTTTGATGCCTGAATGCTTCAGGTGATAGACCCGTATTGCTCTTAAAAAAGCGACTAAAATAAGCAAGGTCTTCAAATCCGAGTTCGCTGGCAATGGCTTTTACGGGTAAATCGCTGAAACAAAGCGCGCGTTGGGCTTCAAGTATTTGGCGCATGGCAACTAACTTGCGCAGGGGCATGCCTACGCGCGTGCGAATGAGTCGGCGAAGTTGCTGATCTGATATTTCGAGTTCCTGTGCATAAGTTTCCAGTTTTGGAATTGCACTCAAATGCCGGTCAATGGACGATTTTAGCGCAAATAATTGATCGGTTTCGGCTTCGGTCATGTCGGGGTGAAAAGGCGACTGGGCGCGCCACGATGCGACAGATATTTGCAAAATTTGTTTTAAAATATTAATAATCAATACTTTAGTTTCATTTTCGGGTTTTAAAAACGCATTTTGTAATTGTTGATTTAGGTCTAACAGTTCGTTACGCAACGGAGGTAATACATCAATGGAGGCCACTGCATACACATGGTTAAACAATACGCCGTTGCACAATATTTCAGGGTTGTTTTCCCGAACACAGAAAAAGTCGCGGCGAAAAGAGTACCGAATCAAATCAAACTTGCCCGATTGTACATTAAAAAACTGCCCAGGCGACAAGAAAATCATCTTTTCACCCGTAAAATCATATTCCTGAAAATCTACCCGAAATCGGCCGCTTCCACCGCGTAACCAAAGAACGGCATAAAAATCGTATCGACGAATGGTGTGCGCCGGGAAGGAGGTGTTAATTAAATGAGAAACATACCGATCGAAGCGAAAATTAAAAGTTTCACCGTTTAAAGGGGAGGGATGAAAAAATGAATATTCTTTGATTTCTATTTCATTTCCTTTTATACGCATTTGTCGTGGATGATTTTTGCCCTTGGAATAATTTTAGAAACCACTCAGAAGCCCAAATTCTAAGATTTCCCTTGTTTATCCACATACTTCCACACGTCGCTTTTCCATATACTGTGTTCGCCTTCTTTGACGGTTTGGCACTCATTACTGACTTTGGCTTTGCCGTTTTCAAAAGGATAGGCGCAATCAAACTGAGGTGCTATGACGATGGCATAAGTCTTGGCGTCGGCGTAACCGATTTTACCGTTTTTAACTACCCTGATAAGGCCCTCGGAAGGATTATCCGGGCCGTTGTCGTAGGGAAATACCTCGTAAAGTGTCTGTTTTTTACGGTTTATGATGACCCATTTACCAGCCTTGTTTTGCTTCATGCGCAACGGGGCGGTTTTGGTTGTTCCGGCCGTTTGGCTGGTATTCTGGGCGCATACTGCTCCTCCATTTAGAAAAATGAATAGGAGCATCATAATCAAGTGTTTGTTGGACATGTTTTCAGTATTAAATTTTTACAACCGGAATTGTTTTCGCAAACCCTTTTGCCACAACCCGAACATGGTAAAGCCCTGCGGGAAAATTAGCCAATGAGATCATCTGCGTTGAACCATCCGCCGCAATATTGCGATTTTCGGCCACCAATATTCCCAGATTATTTATGATTTGCATCGTATAAATTGAACTGCCTGTGCAAGTTATATAAATCAAATCCTGTGTCGGATTAGGCGCGACCGTAATTTGGTACGAATTGCCGGGACTGTTTGAACCCGTAATGATTGAAACCTGTACGGAATCGGAGGCAGAACAACCATTTATATTCGTAACCGTAACAGCGTAAGTGCCCATTGCATTGACCGTAATGCTCGGCGTATTAGCACCGTTCGTCCATTGGTAAAACAGGCCCGAACCTGTAGCATTCAAGGTGGCTTCCTGACCTTGTTGCAGGATCACGTCAGGCCCCAGATCAAGCGTTGGCGGGAGAAATACGGTCACTTCTATTGGAAGCGGATCGGCCGTACAGCCATCCTTGCGACCAACGACCCAATAAGTGCTTGTTTCTGTTGGACTTACGACAATGCTGTTGCCCGTTTCTCCGGTATTCCAACTATACTGATCTGCGCCGTTTGCGGTGAGCGTAACCGATTCACCGAGGCAAATGTTCGAGTATGTTCCTGAAACATTTGGAATCGGGTTTACAGTTACTTGTGCTTCAACCGGTAAAGAAGCACAGCCCAAACTGCTTCCAATAACGCTGTAAGTGCTTGTTTCAAATAGAATTGCATGAATACTGCTACTTGTTTCTCCATTGCTCCAAACAAAATCGGAAGCGCCTGAAGCCTTTAAAATAGCGGTTGAACCAGCGCAAATCGTATCATTTTTAACTGAAATCACTGGAATTGGGTTCACCGTTACTTGGGCAGAAACTGGTAAAGATGAACAGCCCAAACTACTTCCAAATACGCTGTAAGTGCTTGTTTCACTTGGACTTACATTTATACTATTGCTAGTTTCCCCATTGCTCCAAACAAAATCCGTAGCGCCGGAAGCATTTAATGTAGCGATTGAACCAGCGCAAATCGTAGCATTTTCAAC
>JBAXTB010000147.1:0-13327 GCA_037130425.1 Bacteroidota bacterium | reverse complement strand
CCAATTAACTTTCTCAAAATAAAATATAAATAACGAAGTCCTGACATTTGTCGGGCAGGATATGCTATATCTACGCATTTTTAAGAATAAACTATTTTTTATTATATAACCTTTTAATTTTAAGGCCTATGCGCTTTCCTTTCCTTGCCTTAATTTGTTCAATTTGTTTTTTCACCGCTTGCCACCCAGACCCTGCACCGTACATTCCTGCAGACTGGCAGGCTTTATCCGGGTTTAACGCTACCGGAAAAATCCCTATTAACGAAGCAATATGGGACGATCAATTACACATTCTGACGCAAACCACGCTTGCCAAGGTAACATCAGCCACCGATGCCGCCCATGAAATGCACGGCAGCGAAATAACCGCGCGCTTACCCATAAACGCTGATTTTTTTATGTCAAGCGAACAAGACGATCAGGTATTGGCATTTATACCTTCTAAGAATCCTTCCAATTTTAATGCAAAACGTGGGTATATTAATTTGGTCGATTTGATTCCGGATATTTCCATCAAAGATTCAAAACTCTACCCTGGAACCGTAGCAGATAACGGGCAAGGCCAAATTCTGGCACTTTTCTATACCAAACATTACCACAAAGTTCCGGTGCTATTCGATGTTAAAATGCGTAAAAATTCGGTTTGGGAAGTGGATACCGTGACGGCAAAAATTATAAATATCCCTCAAATTCAAACGGATAGGATTTACACCAAGATCCTTTCATTTGGCGGTCAATTCCTTGTTTCAGGCGATGCCGAAAACCTGCAATCCGTTTGCGTATCCATAGACGCCGAGGGAAATGCTCAAACGCTGGCCCCATCTGCTATATTCAATATAATTCCAATTGGAGGAAAATTGTTTGGATATGGTTTCGGCTATCTTGTTTCAGCAGACGGTGGTAAAACATGGATCAAAGCAGGCGATGATTTTTTACAATCTAATCCGGGTCTCCGAGACATGGATGTCATGGCAGGTTACACTATAATTGACGGACATGTAATCATGCTCGGCCAATCCCATATTCAGGAAATGATCGCAAATCCTGACGGTACAATCGTGGCAAGCAATCTGGATCAGAAAGGACTAACGCCGGGTACGTTTCTAACCATTAAAGAATGGAACGGGCGAGTATATATCATATCTGCCAGCGGCATTTACAGTCGGAGCGTAAAGGACTTTTTTACAAAATAGAACTCCGGAGAACCGTATTAAAGATGCTTCACAAAGAGCAAAATCTATTGAAAATCAATACCTTGTGTTCTTTGTGAAGCATCTTTGTGTTCCTTCTATCAATACTATCGCTGCACGCACAATTTCCCTTTCTGAATCCCTACTCCGCCAGCGTGCGCACGAGAATTGTTTATTTCACCTTCAAAATTGCCGGAAACATCGCTTCCAGCATTTCCATTTTCGGTACAATTACCTTTTGGCAATACACATTTTCAGCATGGTTTTGGAAATAATGCTGATGCGCTTCCTCGGCCGGGTAAAATTCCACAAAAGGCACAACCTGCGTAACAATCGGTTGGGTGTACCGTGACCGCGTTTCCTCAATAATGCTATAAGCCGTGTCCCGCTGACTAAAATCGTGGTAAAACACCGCCGACCGGTACTGCGACCCAACATCCGGCCCCTGACGATCCCGCGTGGTGGGATTGTGCAATTGGAAAAAAATACGCAGCAAATCGGAGTATGAAATCTGCAAGGGGTCAAAGCGAATTTGCACAACTTCCGCATGGCCCGTAAGCCCGGTTGTTACAGCCTTATACGATGGATCTGGCACCAAACCACCCGAATAGCCAGATACAACCGACTCCACGCCGATCAGCCGCTCAAAAACCGCCTCCATACACCAAAAGCAACCGCCGCCGAACGTGGCCTCTTCAAGCAATTTAGCGTTTTTCGATTTTTCCAGCGACACGGCATTCATACAATACCGCAAACCACCGGGTGGCGGACCATCGGGGAAAACGTGGCCCAAATGCGCTTCACAGGTATTGCACACCGTTTCTACCCGTTGCATTCCAAAGGTGTTGTCCAAATGGTAAGCAATGGCATTCACCTTGATCGGTTGCGTAAACGAAGGCCAGCCTGTACCGGATTCAAACTTTTCCTGCGCATCAAACAACAAGGTACCGCAACAAGCGCAGGCATATAAGCCCGGCTCAAACAAACCGCACATTTCAGAACTAAAAGCGCGTTCCGTGCCTTTTTTGCGTGTTACCTGAAATTGCTCCGGACTCAGCATTGCGCGCCATTCTTCGTCTGTTTTTGTCACCACGCGATCCGGGTTCGGGTTGCCGTTTTTGGCAAATTTTATAATATCAATCCATTTTAGCATGAAAAACTTATTTTTTTTATGCGCCAAAGCAATAGGTTTTGTGCTATGGGATCTATGTAATCGAGATCATTCGCACAAAACCGATTGCGACGGCGTATTCATTATTCAACCACAAAGTTCTGGTTTTTACTTGACATGGATCTGTCCGCACCCGGACTTTCTCCATCATCCATCGAAAATCCATTCGAAAATCGGAAATCGAACAAATCGGAAATCAACAAAAAACGCCGTGTAAGCACGTTTGCCTACACGACGTTTTAATCTAATGCCAAAGGATTCTTTAACAATGGTTCCGTCAAGAACTAAAAATGCTTTTATTCTTTATACCCGTTTTTGGCCCAACAGGTCAATTTTTGAATCACTGCATCTGCCAATTTACTGCCACCTTGTGGCATTGGCGTACAATCATGGTTAATCGTACACAAAGCGTTGCTTGTAGAAAATTCACTTTTTGCAGTAGAATAGGTGTCTAAAATTACGCCACTGGCTTTCGATTGGGAACTATGGCAGCCGGAATAAGCGCAAGAACCATTCAGGATTGATTTTACTGTTCCATTGTACGTGATCGAATCTGTAGTACATGTTGCTTTGTCTGTGTAATACGCCGTGTCGTATTTGCTGTCTTTGTTGCACGAAACGGCTACCGCTGTAAGCAATCCAAGGGCGCCGAGCATTACAAAAATCTTTTGCATAAAAGTAAGTTGTGTTTAAATGTTTGTGATACGATGCACTTGCCGGAGCAAATCAATCTTATTGTTGATACGCAAAAAGGCCGCAACAGGTTGCGCAGGAGGTTCCGAAACAGTAAAAATTTGGAGATGAAACGGTCATTTCCCGCGCCGAATCTTTTGCTTGCGTTCGCGTTGCAGCAATTCATCCATTTCGGAGGCTTCGTACATCAGGTTCCGGCATACATTCAAACACTAATTCGCGCAGGCGCTCGACGATGGCAAGTTGATCTTCCGGCAGGTAGTCGAGCATCTCCGCAACAGAGCGGAAAGCGACGGATTGCATTTTTTTCATTGGCGTAAAAAAAGGGGCCATGCTGTTGCATAACCCCTTGGTACTCGTGCGGGAAGGGGGAGTCGAACCCCCACACCTTTCGGCGTACGCACCTGAAACGTATGCGTCTACCAATTCCGCCATTCCCGCATGTTGGTAAAAAATATTGCTCGTTTCAAAAGCGGGTGCAAATGTATAAACGTTTTCTTTCCCCGCAAACATTTTTTATCCCGTTTAAAATTTTTTTTCGCCGCAGCGGCCCCCGACCTTTGCGCTATGAAATGCCTGATTATCCAAACTGCGTTTATCGGCGATGTGATCTTAGCCACACCCCTGATCGAAAAGATACACCGGTTCTACCCCGACGCCGAAATTGACTTCCTGCTGCGCAAGGGCAACGAATCGCTCTTGCACGCGCATCCGCATGTACATGAGGTGCTGATTTGGGACAAGAAAAAGGATAAATACAAGGGACTGCTGCGTATTTTGGGTACGATTCGCCGCAACAAATACGATCAGGTCATCAATTGCCAGCGCTTTGCGGCATCTGGCCTGCTCACGGCTTGCTCCGGCGCGCGCCAAACGGTCGGGTTTGACAAAAATCCGTTTTCCATGTTATTTTCTAAACGGGTTCCGCATCGCTTCAGCACCGATCAGGAGTTTGTCCACGAGGTATCACGCAACCTGTCCTTAATTGAGCACCTTACCGACGCCAGTTTTGAACGCCCCAAACTCTACCCTACTGAGCATGACCGCCAAAAAGCAGGCGCGCTGGTGCTCACAAAGCCTTATATCTGCATCGCGCCGACTTCCGTTTGGTTCACTAAACAATTCCCGGCGCATAAATGGGTAGAACTGATAAATGTTTTGCCAAAGCATATCCAAATTTTCCTGCTCGGCGCGCCCTCCGATTTTGAAGCCTGCGAGGCAATCCGTACAGCCTCAAACCTACAGGGCGTGTATAATGTAGCAGGCAAACTCAGTTTCTTAGAATCCGCAGCGCTCATGGCAGAAGCCGTTATGAATTATGTAAATGACTCTGCCCCACTCCATTTAGCGTCATCGGTGAACGCCCCCGTTACGGCGGTGTTTTGTTCCACGATTCCGGCATTCGGGTTTACCCCTTTATCCACCGAAAGCCGCATCATCGAAACGACCCAAAAACTTGATTGTCGTCCCTGTGGCCTGCACGGCTACAAAGCCTGTCCCAAAGGTCATTTCAAGTGCGCGGAAAGCATTGAAATAAACGTGCTCAAAAACAAAGGAACGGTGTGATTTTTCAAGAAAGCGGCGGCATTTCACAAACAAGCGGTAGTCTTTTTAATTTTTTTTTGAATTTATTAATTTTTCGATGCTTCGCATTTTTTGGGCTGAAATAATAAATAAATCACAAGTGTTTTGGGTCTTTCATTGCATTCTATGTAAAAAAACCGGTATTTGTTTGAACGAACGAAAACGAAAAACGCGTGTTTTTTAGCACTTTCTTAAGCGGGGCTATTGAAATTAAAAAATATTGCTCCATCTTTGCATCACAATCAGTTGAAACGAAGGTAAACAAGCAAACAGGTTGCAACTTAAACCCACCAAAACCAAGATTCATTTTTACAGGTTATTCAAAATTCAGGGTTTTAAAAAACCTTTTTGTTAAACCTGCTAAACTTTGAAACACAAAGACCTTTTGACCGTTTATTTTCAAAACATATCCGGTTCATTGCGAGGAAGATCAAATGCCCGGAATTTTCGGGAAGTACAATGAGAAAACTTCGTGCAACCTAACATACTGCACACAAAAGAATAAACTCGAAAGAGTTAAGATAACCGAAGGCGGGGGCCCTCCGGTCCTTTCAAAGGAGAAAGGGCGGAGGGCTGTTTTTTTTATAGGGCGTTGCCCTATTTTCTTGATTGCGCCCCTTCGGGGCTAGTGTGGTTTTCTTAGTAAATTCCACCTTTTCTTGGTGTAGTCTACCCACAGCGATTATATCCAACCCGCCCCCCCCCATTTTATTTTCCAGCGATAAAACTACCTGTACTTAAATTGTACACAGCGTATCTTTGCTCGAACAAAGATTCAATATGCCAAATTCAACACTTTGGACAAGGGAAGAACTCATTATCGCGCTGAACCTTTATTGGAAAACGCCATATAATAAAATCAGTGGTTCAACGAATTCCGAAATTAAGGATCTTGCAAAGGTTATTGGCCGAACGCCGGCATCAATTGCCTATAAATTGATGAATTTTACCAGTTTAGACGCTGAAAGGCAGAAAAAAGGCAATAAAGGCAAAGAAAGCGCGGGCAAATTGGACGAAATCATCTGGAACGAATACCATAACGACTGGGAAAGGTTGGCTATTGACAGCGTAACTGCCTTATCAAAAATACAGCAGAAGCCAATTGAATCGTTTTTGAATCTTGACGAAGACGTTAAGGACTATACAGGAACGGAAAAAGAGCGTATCATAAAAACAAGGATAAACCAGTATGATTTTAGGCGTAGAATATTGGCGTCTTACAATGGAAAATGTTGTATTTCAGGTATTGACTTGCCAAATCTATTAGTAGCAAGTCATATTATTCCATGGTCAGTTAATGAAACAGAAAGGTTAAATCCAAGGAATGGTTTATGTTTAAATTATTTGCACGATCGCGCTTTTGATACCGGATTGATAACAATTACACCCGAATTCAGGGTCAGACTCTCCTCCAAAATCAAGAAAAGTAAAAAATCTAAAAATTGGGATGATCTATTTCTTCAATTTGAAGACAAACTAATTGAACTACCAGACCGTTTCATGCCAGATATACAGTTTTTGATTTGGCACAACCATAAAGTTTTCGAGAAGGGGCCATCAAAATAAATCACGCTCAGCCCTTCTTCACTCGTACACTCCGCGCCAAAAACTTCCCCCTAATCACCGCCGCAACCGGTATGTTCTCCAACTTACTTTCCAACCAAGACAAAATATCTAAGTACAAAAACGGCCGGCGCTCAAAGGGATCGGTTTCTAATTCTTGCAATTTACCGTGCAAACGTCGGAACTCATCCATCAGGGCTGTACGGCGCATACCGGGCGTGCGGCGCAAAAAACCGAATATTTCGCGTTGTACAGCGTGCAGATCCTCCATTTGCAAGAGGAAACGATACACGCTTTTGATCTGATACTCAAGCAGTTGTTCGTTGCCGAGTTCAAAATGGGCAATCAAACACAGGATGCGCGCAAACCCCTGAATATCTTCGCGGTAATCTGGGTTTTTACGATTTATAATCAAATTCAGGTAATGAATAGCGTTACTGAAATCGCCGGCGCCAAAATACAAACATGCGATACGGTAATAAAATACCATGATCCGGTGTCGATCCCATTGGTACTGCTCCTGCTCGATGGCGTGCATGAGCGCGGGTACGAGTTTCAGCCCCTCTTCAAACGTACCTTCCAGATAATGCCGGTTGATGAGGTGAATAAACCGGTATAAATGAAACAACCCTTCCACATTACGATCCATTGTAATGTCGGGTAAAGCATGGAATTGCTCCATTAACTCCAACGTAACCGTAAACCGCTCGTAATGCAGGCTGTTAAATAGCGCGGTCAATAAATTGTGTAATCCCTTGAGATACAAGGGTGGTTGCAAGGAAATCATGTTGGGTTGGGTCGCAAACAGGTCGACCCATTTTTGCGCATATCGGTAGCAGGGCGCAAATTCCTGGCAAATATGATACATCCAAACATGCGCCTGGCAGTAGTACACTTTGCCCCAAAAATCTAATTGCTCAAAAGGCGTTACCGGCAATCGACTGCGGAAAAACTCGCGGACAAAAAAGTAATCCTTCTGGTTGCGTGCAAAGCCGGTTTTCAAATACAAACCGTACATCAAAAGCGACAAACTCGACATCTCGTTCGACTGCGCCACCTGCTGCGTCAACCATTGCGATTGCGCCGTAAGGTCTTCTGCCCGGCCGTCAAAACTGCGGGTAATGTATTGACTTTCAATGAGTTTTTCGAATTCCACAATTTCCAGTGCCTGACTGGAAAAGTTACCTTCCAAGGCACGTTCCTTGGCCCGCGCCAACCAATCTAAGCTCTGCCGGTATAAGCCTTTGCAATACAACACCCGCGCATAATCAATCTGCTCCCGGATCTGAATATCCTCCTGTTGGTTTTTGCTGAGCATCCGGATGCTCGTCAGCAACTGACGGGTTAAATGCGCTTTCAAATTGGGCAGTTGCGTCTTTTTTAGCGCCGGTATGCGTTTCAGAATATCGGCCTCATCAAAGTCGTTGCGACGATCTAAGTAATCGAATAATTGAAGAAACAACAGGTCTTCTCCACCCGAATTGCGTTGCGCAAACAGGCGAAAATGCCGCTTTTCCGCCTTGCTCATGCAGCGGATCAGCTGTTCCAGATCATCATTTTTCCGTTTGGGCATCGTAAAAAAAACAGGTCTAAAAACCTGATTTACAAATATTTAACAGCAAAAATAGACACATTTGGCTTCGTAGTACTTATTTTTTTTGATTTCAGTTCCGGGCTACGAGCGTTCTACTTTTGTCTGCGCAAATATGCGTACTTCTACTTCGCGCTGGATAGTTTTGCACATGGCCTTCGGCCTAAGTCATTGACAACCAGCGCTCAGTATGACAATTAATGCTGCCTTTCAGGCGGTGCTGTATTTCATTTTAGAAAATCAATCATCATGTCAACTCGCATCCAAATTTTTGATACCACCCTCCGCGACGGCGAACAAGTACCCGGTTGCAAACTCAACACCGCACAAAAGATCGAAATCGCCATCGCACTGGAACAATTGGGTGTCGATGTGATTGAAGCGGGTTTCCCGGTTTCCAGTCCGGGCGATTTTGAAGCCGTGCGCGCCGTTGCAGCGGCCGTGCGCAATCCCATCGTATGCGGTTTGACCCGTGCCGTGGAAGAAGACATCCGTGTGGCGGCAGAAGCGCTCATTCCGGCCGTTCGTCCGCGTATCCATACCGGCATCGGTGTGTCTGACATGCACATCCGCTACAAACTCCGCACCACGCCGGAGAAAATCATTGAGCGCGCCATCGACGCCGTTCGCCTCGCAAAATCCTTTGTAGAAGACGTGGAATTTTACGCCGAAGACGCCGGACGCGCTGATAATGAATTCCTTGCACGCGTGCTCGAAGCGGCCATTAAAGCGGGCGCAACCGTGCTTAACATTCCTGACACAACCGGCTACTGTCTACCCGACCAATACGGCGAAAAAATCAAATACCTCTACGAAAACGTCAAAGGTATCGAAAAAGCCATCCTGTCAACGCACTGCCACAACGACCTGGGTTTGGCCACGGCCAACTCCATCGCAGGCATCCGCGCAGGCGCCCGTCAGATCGAATGTACCATCAACGGCATCGGCGAACGCGCAGGCAATACCTCGCTGGAAGAAGTCGTGATGATTATGCGCCAACACGCGGATTTGGGCTTTGTGAGCGGCATTAATACCCGCTTGCTCAATCCGATCAGCCAATTGGTTTCCGATCGCATGGGCGTGGTGGTGCAGCCCAACAAAGCCATCGTGGGTGGCAACGCGTTTGCGCACTCTTCCGGCATTCACCAGGACGGTGTGATCAAAAAGCGTGAAACCTACGAAATCATCGATCCGCTTGAAGTGGGCGTCGATCATTCCTCGATTGTGCTGACCGCCCGCAGCGGCCGCGCAGCGCTCGCGTACCGCGCGAAAAACATTGGTTACAACCTCACCAAGGACGAACTCGACCGCGTGTACGCCCAATTCCTGATCGTTGCCGACCATAAAAAAGAAGTACAAGACGCTGATTTACTGGAAATTCTCCAACCAATCGCCGCCGCCGTACCCGCATCTTAACTAATAACCGACAAGCCCTGAAAGGGCGTCATCAATAACACAGGGCAGCGCCCTGTGCCAGCGTAAATATGGCTAAGACACTCTTCGATAAAATCTGGGACGCGCACATCATAAAAAGCGTGGAAGGCGGACAAGACGTCCTCTACATCGACCGCCATTTCATCCACGAAGTGACCAGCCCGCAAGCATTTGACGGCTTGCGCCAACGCGGCATTCCCGTATTCAGGCCCAAACAAACCATCGCCACAGCCGACCATAACGTGCCCACCATCAACCAGCACCTGCCGATTGAGGAAAAACTATCGCGGTTTCAAGTGGATAAATTAACCGAAAACTGCGCGGAATTCGGCGTGGAACTCTACGGTTTGGGGCACCGCTACCAAGGCATCGTACATGTAATCGGACCGGAACTCGGCATCACGCAGCCCGGCATGACCATCGTGTGCGGCGACAGCCATACCAGCACCCACGGCGCGTTCGGAACTATTGCGTTCGGCATCGGCACCAGTCAGGTGGAACAGGTCATGGCCACACAGTGTTTGTTGCAAAAACGCCCAAAACGGATGCGCATCACCGTGGACGGCGCACTGCAAAAAGGCGTCGTTTCCAAAGACATCATCCTGTATATCATTGCCCAACTCAGCGCCGCTGGTGGCACGGGTTATTTTGTGGAATACGCCGGCAGCGCCATCCGCAGCCTGTCGCAGGAAGCGCGCATGACGATTTGTAATATGAGCATCGAAATGGGCGCCCGGGGCGGCTTGATTGCGCCGGACGAAACCACTTTCGAATATGTGCGCAACAAGCAATTTGCTCCAAAAGGCGCAGATTTTGACGCTGCCGTGGCTAAATGGCGTGAATTGTACTCCGACGCCGATGCAACATTCGACCTGGAATACCATTTCAAAGCAGAAGACATTGCGCCGATGATTACATACGGCACCAATCCGGGGATGGGCGTTGCCGTTTCAGGCAATGTGCCGAAGGAAGCGGTGAAAGGCGACAGTCCGGCGACCTTTGAAAAGTCGCTGGCCTACATGGGTATGGCGCCGGGTGAAACGCTGGTCGGGAAGTCGATTGAATATGTGTTCATCGGTTCCTGTACCAACTCGCGCATTGAGGATTTGCGCATGGTGGCCGATTTGGTAAAAGGCAAACAAAAGGCCGCGCATGTACACGCGATGATCGTTCCAGGCTCCAAATTGGTTGAATTACAAGCAAAAGAAGAAGGTTTGGATCAAATTTTCATTGCAGCAGGTTTTGAATTCCGCGAGCCGGGTTGTTCGGCTTGTTTGGGCATGAACGAAGATAAAGTACCGGCGGGCGCGTATTGCGTGAGCACTTCAAACCGCAATTTTGAAGGCCGTCAAGGGCCGGGTGCGCGCACCATTTTGGCCAGTCCGCTCACGGCGGCGGCCGTGGCGCTGGCGGGAAAAATTGTGGACGTACGCGAACAACTCAACTAAGAAACAGCCATGGAAAAATTTACTGATTTACGCAGCACCGCCGTTCCGCTTCCCATTGAAGACGTGGATACGGATCAAATTATCCCGGCGCGTTTCCTGAAAGCCACCACCCGCGACGGATTTGGTGAAAACCTGTTCGGCGACTGGCGCTACAACGCCGATGGTTCGCCCAAAGCAGATTTTGTACTAAACAGTCCGATTTACAAGGGAAAAATATTGGTGGCCGGCAAAAATTTCGGTTGCGGAAGCAGCCGTGAGCACGCAGCCTGGGCCATTTACGACGCCGGTTTTACGGTCGTGGTATCCAGTTTTTTTGCCGATATTTTCCGTGGAAACGCCTTGAACAACGGCTTATTGCCGGTACAGGTTAGCCCTGAATTTTTACATGAAATATTCAGCGCCATTGAGGCTGATCCGGCAGCGGAATTTGAGGTAAACCTTGAAAATCAGACGTTTACCATTATTTCAAGCAAGCAACAGGCGCAATTTGACATTGATCCGTTCCGCAAAGTTTGTATGTTGAACGGCTACGACGATATTGATTATTTGTTGAGCCTGGCATCAGAAATCGAGGCGTTTGAGGCCACCCACAACTAAAATACGCGTTCAGAGGTGTCATCTTCGAGGAACGAGAAGGTGACATCTCTGAACAAACATACGCTCAATCTTCGTTCAGTGGTGTCATCTTCGAGGAACGAGAAGGTGACATCTCTGAACAAAACATACGCTCGATCTTCGTTCAGAGATGTCACCTCCTCCTACGGTCGGAGATGACACCTCTGAATAAGCCTGACAACTCGAATAAAGGTTCAAACAACAAAATACAATGCAAAAAAATATAGCCGTTTTATCCGGCGACGGAATCGGACCAGAGGTTACGGAACAAGCGATGAAAGCCTTGAACGCGGTTGCTTCGCGTTTTGGCCACACGTTTCACTACACGCACGCAGACGTAGGCGCGATCGCAATTGACAAGCACGGCGACCCGCTGCCACAGGCGACGCTGGATGTTTGCCTGGCTTCCGACGCCATTTTGTTCGGCGCGATAGGCCACCCGAAATACGACAATGATCCGACGGCGCCGGTACGCCCGGAACAGGGTTTGCTGCGTTTGCGCAAATCACTGGGTTTGTTTGCCAACATTCGCCCGGTGACGCTCTACCCTACCCTGGCGCATTTATCGCCGCTCAAACCGGAAAAAGTAGCCGGTGTGGACATGGTGATTTACCGCGAACTGACGGGCGGTATTTACTTTGGTGAAAAAGGAAAAACAGCCGACAGCGCTTATGACAATTGTGTGTACACGGTCACGGAAATCGAGCGTATCGCGCGTCCGGCATTCGAAGCAGCCCGTACACGCCGCAAGCAGGTAACGCTGGTAGACAAAGCCAATGTACTGGAAACCAGCCGTTTATGGCGCGCCACCGTGCAACGCATCGCTGCCGACTATCCCGATGTAACACTTGACTGGATGTACGTCGACAATGCCGCCATGCAACTGATTCAGTACCCGGCGCATTTTGATGTGGTGCTCACGGAGAACATGTTCGGCGATATTTTATCCGACGAAGCCAGCGTGCTGGTGGGTTCGATGGGGCTGTTGCCGTCTGCTTCGGTGGGTGAAAAAACGTCCTTGTTTGAGCCGATCCACGGTTCGTACCCCCAAGCGGCCGGGAAAGATATTGCAAACCCGATGGCGGCTATTTTGTCGGCGGCCATGCTACTCGATTCGTTTGGATTGGTGACAGAAGCCAATACCGTACGGGATGCCGTGCGGGAAACCCTCGAAGCCGGTATCGGAACGGAGGATTTGAAAGCGACGACGATTTTTGGATGTTCGAAGATTGGGGATTTTGTGGCGGAGAAGGTTGGTAAGGGATAACCGGCCACGCGTAGGGCAAAAAGGAACACAGATTACACGGATGCAAGCAACACAGATGACCTGATCCCAAGCACCAATAAATCTGTGCCCGAAGGCTGTGTCATCTGTGTCCTATCCCCTCGCGTAGGGCAAACGCACACAGATGACACAGATGCAAGCAACACAGATGACCTGATACGAAGCACCAATAAATCTGTGTCCGAAGGCTGTGTCATCTGTGTCCCCCCCCTCGCAAGCGGCAACATTAACATCAAACCGAAACAAAATAATCTTTTTTAAATCCGCATAAAATTCCAATAAAAAACCCAAATACAAATCATCCATCCAATCATTATGCTGAAATACAAATTTTAAAGCATAAAACCAAGCAATCATAACCAAATATTTTAAACCAAATACTTGATGCGTATTCCTTTTTGGAATAGGTTTGCCGGTAAATACTCGTCCATGTACATGCACATCGCACAAAACGTATTGGTCATTATTATCGGTTCACCGGGTTGAGAAAGCTGCTTCTTAACAGGACTGAAGCGCCTTTCTCTTTACCGAGGAAGGCGCTTTTGTTTTTGGCCATGTAGCCTGCGATTTGTGTGATTTGGCGCGCAAACAATCTTTACTAAACGACGCCTGAAAGGCATCATTAAATTGTCATGCTGAGCGCTGATTGTCAATGACTTGGGCCGAAGGCCATGTTCAAAACTATTCAGCGCGAAGTATAAACAAACACCACAAAGATTTAATATGAACTATTACAACGACGATTCCATCGTA
>JBAXTB010000146.1:0-13349 GCA_037130425.1 Bacteroidota bacterium | reverse complement strand
AAACAATTAGGCAACTACGGTTTCCTTTGGCAGCATTTTCATTATTGGATGGAACTTTCTGTTGCAATGAAAAGAACGAACGGATTGCGCGCAAAATTGCAGATCCTATTCGGAAAACCGGATATGGTAGACCCCAGTATCAGGCCTGCACTGGAACGGAAATTCAATATTAACCCCTCAACTGGTTCATTCCTCCTGCAAGAACGAAACAGATACGTGTTATGGCAAATTATTGCCACATTACTGGTATTGTTTATATTTATCTTATTGGAGCACATGATCACCATGCCAATTAAAATCATATTAGCCGGTCTAATTTTAACAACCCTGATCAATTGCGGCGCCATGCTGGAACGCAGACCTTGGGCTTTTCACATTGAACTGATAAGGCTTTTTATTTTAGGCATGGGATTGGCTATGTTTTTACCCCCCATGGAAACCTTTACGGTATTTTTGATTATCGCCGGAGCAATTATTTTATATTTTAAAACATTGCAAAATTATTATTTACGATACGTGTACGATAATATATAAAAAAAACCCAAAAGCCGCAATTGCAATTTTCAAAATTCCTGTTTCAGATAAATACCTTGCGTATCCCGGTTTGTCTCCTAAAAAGACAAACCGGGATTTTTGTTGGAACTCGCCCTACAACCCAATAAACCGCCGCAAGCCCCCATTTTTGTCCGGTTTTGTCTAATACTGATCGAATTTTTAGGCTTTCCCTGCAATTCCCCCTTTCCTTTGTTTCCGTTACCACGTTTATTACACTCAATTGATTCACATTTTTCAATTTTCAACATGAGAAATTTACTCTTGTCAGGTTTGTTTTTATTTGTCGCAATTGCAACACAGGCGCAAACCGTCGAAGAAATTATTGCAAAACACATCGAGGCTACCGGCGGAAAAGCCTGGAACGATATTAAAACGATGAAAACCGAAGCCAAAGTTTCCGTACAAGCAGCTCCTGGCATGGAAATTCCAATGACGATGACGGTTGTGAATAAAAAAGCGGCGCGTATCGACGTTTCGGTGATGGGCATGACCCAAAGTTCTTGCATCAATGGCGATCAAGGATGGGCCAACAACCCATTTGCGGGTAAAACCGATGCCGAACCACTTACGGCTGATCAGGTGAAAGAAATGAAAGACATGACCGATTTGGGCGGCTCTTTGCGCGGCTACAAAGAGAAAGGTTATGCGGTTGAATTGGTCGGCAAAGAAGACCTTGAAGGCACGGAAGTGTTTAAAGTAAAAGTGGTGGTTAGTCCAAGTAAAACCGAATACTCGCTGATCGACCCAAGCAATTGGTACGAAATCAAAAACATCACAGTGTCTACGGTTGACGGCAAAGAGGTTAAAGCGGAATCTTCATTTTCCAATTTCAAACAGGTAAGCGGTGTTACTATTCCACATACCATTGAGCAGGAAAATCCGATGATGGGTAGTTCCACCACAACTGTCACCAATATCATCATGAACGATCCGGTAGATGAGAAGATTTTTGAAATGCCTGCTAAAAAATAAATCCTGACGGGGTCTGATAAATCATTACACGGCGCAAATACTGTTACACGGTGGTTTGCGCCGTTTTTTTTCAAACAATTATCAATCAGTCACATGCGCACATATACATTTTTAATAAGTCTTCTTTTTTGCGCCGGCGCGCTTTTCGGACAAAAGCAGGTTAAACTTTCTTCAGCCACCTTCGGTCAAATGGAAGCCCGCGCCATCGGGCCGGCGGTCATGGGCGGACGTATTTCGGCCATTGACGGGGTAAACAAAAATCCGCGCATTTTTTATGTCGGCGCAGCTGGCGGCGGCGTGTGGAAAACCCGCACGGGCGGCGCAAATTTTGAATCGCTGTTCGATAAATACCCTCAATCCATCGGCGCCATTACCATTGATCAGCGCCACCCGGATACTGTTTGGGTGGGGACCGGCGAATGTAATATGCGCAACAGCGTTTCAGTCGGCTTAGGCATTTACCGTTCTTCAGATGCAGGCCGCAACTGGACTAAAATGGGGCTGGAAAACAGCGAGCATATTTCCAAAATCATCGTTCACCCGGATAATTCAAACGTGGTATTCGTGGCCGTTCCCGGTAAATTATGGAGCGACAGTCCCGACCGCGGCTTGTACAAAACCAGCGACGGCGGCAAAACCTGGGAAAAAATCCTGTACACAAATGAAAAAACCGGTTGCGCTGATGTCATTATGGATCCGCGCAATCCGGATATCCTTTGGGCTTCCATGTGGCAATTCCGCCGCACACCCTATTCATTTGTGTCAGGCGGACCGGGAAGCGCCTTGTATAAATCAACGGACGGCGGCAAAAACTGGCGTAAAATTACAAACGGATTGCCGAGCACGGAATTTGGTCGTATCGCGTTGGCCCTCGCGCCCAGCGCGCCCGACAACTTGTTGGCCATTGTAGAAAGCGAAAAAACCGGCCTGTACATTTCGGCCGACGGCGGCGAATCCTGGAAACTGCAAAGTTCAACCAGCAATGTGACCGCGCGCCCGTTCTATTTCAGCACCTTGGTGGTTGACCCGTTTGACGCCAAACGCGTGTACCGCCCTTCGTTTTCGCTTTCCATCAGCAACGACGGCGGTTATTCGTTTTCCGATGCCAGCAACGATGGCGGTTGGGTGCATTCCGACCATCATGCCCTGTGGATTAATCCGCAAAACACCCAACAAATGTACCTCGGCACCGATGGCGGACTTTACACCAGTTTGGATCGGGGCGTTACCTGGACCCACCTAAACGCCTTGCCGATTGCAATGTTTTACCACGTACAGGTGGATCAACAAACACCTTATTATAATGTGTATGGCGGTTTGCAAGACAATGGCTCTTGGCGCGGACGTTCGGCCAGTCCGGGCGGCATCGACAACTCGGATTGGTTCCCGGTAGGCGGCGGCGACGGTTTTTGGGTGCAACCCGACGGAGTGGACCCGAATATTGTGTACAGCGAAAGCCAGGGCGGTTCAATTTCCATGTTGGACACGCGGACAAATTATTCGCAAATGATTCAACCTCAGGCATTTATCGGCGATCCTAAATTGCGCTGGAACTGGAATACCCCGATTGTACGCAGTTTGACAAACCCCAAAACGTTGTACATGGGATCGCAGTTTTTGTTTAAAACGGATGATCGCGGCCGCAACTGGACGCGCATTTCACCTGATTTAACCACCAATGATACGCTTAAACAAAAACAGGCGGCCTCCGGCGGTTTGACGGTTGACAATACCTCCGCCGAAAACCACTGCACCATTTTTTCCATTGCCCCTTCCCCACTCGATGAGCAACTGATTTATGTTGGCACGGATGACGGCAACATTCAGGTCACGCGCGATGGCGGTAAAAAATGGGATCTGATTTCCTCAAATATTACGGGTGTTCCGCCCGGCGCCTGGGTAAGCAGTATCGAACCCGGCCGTTTTGACCGGAATACCTTGTTTGCAACATTTGACAACCACGCGTACGGCGATATTAAATCATATTTGGCAAAGTCGACGGACCAAGGTAAAACCTGGGCGAGCTTGCCACTGGAGGGCGTTCAAGGGTATGCGCACATTATTCGTCAGGATCTGGTGAACGGCAATTTGTTGTTTTTAGGCACCGAATTCGGCTTGTATATTTCCAATGACGGCGGTCAAAGCTGGGTGCTGTACAAGGCCGGATTGCCGGAATACGTGGCCGTTCGGGACATCACAATTCACCCACAAACCAATGATCTTGTTATGGCTACGCATGGTCGCGGCGTATATATCATCGACGATATTTCTCCGTGGCGCCTGCTAAGTCCGGAATTGCTGCAAAAAGACGCGGCCCTGTTGCCGACCCGCCCCGTAGTGGTGACAAACGGGCATTTTGGCCAATCTTTCCCGATTACCACCTCTTATGTCGGCCCGAACCCGAATGAGCAGGCGCAAATCATTTATTACCTGAAAGACCGCGTCAGCACCGGCGATGTAACGATTGATGTTTTAGACGAAAAAGGACAGGTATTGCTGACCATTCCGGGCACCAAACGCAAGGGCATCAATGTGGCGCGTTGGGATATGCGTCTGAAAGCGCCAAAAGCGGCAAAAGGCGTGATGGTACAAGGCGAAATGGGCGTTTTTGCCATGGCAATCGGGCCAATGACCTTGCCGGGGCACTATAAAGTCCGCCTGAATACGCCAAGTGGTACGGATGAACGTCCGCTGGAACTGCTACCTGATCCCTTGTTGCCTTTGGGCGATTATGCCAAACGCCGCGAAATTTCCCAAACCTTATTCAACATGGTGGAAGATCTCGGCTTTTTAGTGGCCAAGGTTCAAGCGCTGAAAGACAGCACTGATGCGCGCGCCGGGCTGGCCAAAGGCAAAAAGTTAAAAACAGACCTGACGCAGTACGCCACCGAACTTGAAAGTTTCCGCAAAACCTTAACGGAAACCGTTGAATCTTCGGGGATTACGGGGGAAGAAAAAATGCGGGTTTTGATTGGGCGGCTGTATGTGACGACGGAGGTTTCGGAATATTTGCCCACCGGTTCTACGCTGAAACGCATGGAATATATGCAAGTTGAACTGAAAAAAGCGCAGGACAAAGCGGCTACCTATTTGGGCCGATTGGAGGGCTTGAATACCGGATTGAAAAAGGAAAAACTCGTGCCTGTTTCGGTGTTGGAACGGGACGTGTGGGTTAAGAATTATAGCGCGCCGAAGGGAGCGGGGAAGTCGGGGTTGTTTTTGGGATTGGGGGTTGAAGAGGAGTAGTCCCCAGCCCTTGGAGTGCAATGTTATTGACTTAAGGATTTAAGATTACATGATTTAAGATTACATAATTTAAGAAGGAAACGCTTATTACCAGTTTGTGGTTGCATCTTTAGTATTTGCAACGAAAACAAGCACAGATTGGATTTTCGTAATACCAAGCGTTGTACCTCCATCTAAAATCTTAAATCATGTAATCTTAATTCTTAAATCCTTATTCACGCGTATTGAAGGGTGTATCATAAGTCGTTTTATTAACATTTAACGGATGATCCGCAAAATATTATTCGGATGACCGAGCGTATTGAGGGGGTGACTGTCAGTCACCCCCTCAATTAGGTGCGGTCTCAACTTTTTATTTGGCGAAAAAATTCCACGTTACCTTATGATGCAGCCTCAATTTTACCCTGAAAACTGGGTCAGCAACCCGATCAATTTGCGGTTAAAATCGCGGGCGTCATCGCCAAGGGGCGCAAAAAACGCGGCATCAAATTTTTCTACGGCCTTGACGGCTTGTTTTACTACTTCTTTGCCTGATTCTGTAAGCGTTACTGTTTTGGCGCGCGTGTCAGTGAGGTGCTCGGTGCGTTGAACTAAGCCCTTTTTTTGCAGGGTACGCAGCACCGTTGAGGTGGTCATCGGATCAATTTTAGTGTGTGATGACAACAATACCTGGGTTACATCCTGTTTGTGCAGGGTAAGCCAGTGGATGCTGGCCATGAGTACGTATTGCGCGTGCGTGAGGTCGTGTTTTTCAAGGGCTTTGCGGATTTCCCGCTGCCACAGGTTGGTCACTTGCCAAAGGAGGAAACCTGAACTGTCCTCCGCCTTTTCAAAACTGAATGTATTATCGGGTGATTTCATACTGATGCTGTTCTCGTCCTATAAAGGTACACAGTTTGGGTATATTAATATGCACACTTATTATAAGATATTTTTTAGGCTATTTAGAAATTGTAGAATTGTTGTCGGTACGGGCAGACTTTAAAAATGGGTACCTTTCCCATCAATTCCCTTCCGTATATTTTTTAAAATTATTCAAAATCGCCTGCCAACCGCCTTGCTGTAGTTCTACTGAATTCTCAGTTTCCGCATCAAACGTAGTGCTGACATCGGTTGTGGCCCCGTGACTTTCAAAAATGGTACTTGCCTTTCTACCGTCTCCCATCGTGTAACTGATTTCCTGATGCGCTGCTACCACGTCATAAATTACCTCAAAATCAAAACCGACACTACCGTCTTTGGCCTCCATGCGGGCATTGTACTTTCCGCCAACCCGCAAATCATTTTCGGCGCTGGGGCATTGCCAATCATCGGAAGCAAAGTGTCAGTTGGTGATATGTTCAGGTTTGGTCCAGTAATCCCAAACTTTTTCAATTGGCGCGTTTACGGTTGCAGAGACGGTGATTTTTGTTGCCATTGCGTTAAATTGATTTTGTATGTCTCTTTTTGCTGCCAGGAAGGCATTGTTAAACATTTGAACAAACATACCCCGAATAAATTAAACACACAAGCGAGAGGAGGGCGAAATACGGAATATTTTAACCGACGAACAACGCAAATAAAGGGGAAATATGGCCGCAGATTCACAGGATATCCACCGGATGCAGCACTAGATTGCGGAGGAACCAAATTCTGCTAACAAAAAGTGGTTTTGAAAATGTAATCGTTTCAAAATCAATTAATCTATCCTGAAAATCTTTAAATCCATTTTAATCCTGGTCTATCTTTGTTCGGGCTAAAAAGTCCCCTTGCATGAAACAAACATTTTGGCTCTCGATTTTGCTTTGTATCGCCCACAATTGTGGCATTTCCCAAAACAACCCGATCCTTCGAAGCGCCTGCACCAGCACCTGCACGGGCAATTTGGGTGAAAACATCTTCCCGGACGGCGATTTTGGGTCCGGCGTAGCCAATGTCCTCCCTTCCAATCCCGGTTATGCGCCCGGTTATTCGTATCAACTCAACCCGCCGCCCGATGACGGTTATTTCACCATCACCAACAATACAAGCAGTTGGGGCTGGTTTGCAAACACCTGGATTGATATTCAGGATCATGGACCAGAGCCGAATGGATATATGATGGTGGTAAATGCCAGTTACCAACCCGGCTTATTTTACCAAAAAACGGTTTCTGTGTGTGAAAATACCCTCTACGAATTTTCTATTGACGTGATCAATCTCCTTGAAAACCAGGGCGGTATTGCGCCAAATATTGCTTTTTTGATCAACAGCGCGGTGGTGTGTGAAACAGGCAACGTGCCGGCAGACAAGACCTGGCATACCTTTCGGTTTTCCTTTACAACCGCGCCCGGACAAGGAATTGTGGCGCTTGCACTGCGCAACAATGCGCCCGGAGGCCTTGGAAACGACTTAGCCATCGACAATATTTCCTTCCGTGCTTGTGGCCCCGAAATCCAGTTGCCCGATCTGGCTTATTATTGCAATGGATCAGCGCTGACCTTACATGCCGCACTCCAAAATTCGCCTTATTCAAATACGGTTTATCAATGGCAGTACATACCCAAAGGCGGCTCCGTTTGGACCAACTTACCCAATGCAAACGGCGTTGACGTAAGCATTGCGGCGCCCAATGACAGTAGTTTGTACCGTTTAGTGGTTGCCAATTCTATCGGCAATTTAGCCTTGCCTTATTGCCGGGCGGTTTCTGATTATACAGAACCGGTTTTGGAAGATTTATCCGGCTTTGCCATCTCCGGCACGGATACCATCATTTGCAATGGCGCGCCTGCAATGTTGGAAGCCGGTACTTACGCCGCCTATAAATGGTCGAACGGCGCCGCCAGTTCCTCTATTGAAGCGGCGTTGCCCGGTTCGTATGCCGTAACAATCACGACGCCACACGGATGCACCGCATCTGATGATATAACGGTACGCGCTGTAAAACTTACGGCAGAGGCCGATTGGCAAGCGCCTGTTTGCACCGGAGACAGTTCCGGAACAGTAATGGCTAAAAATATTCAAGGCGGCTCACATCCGATTCAATTCGTGTTGGACGTTGGCGCAGCGCAATCAGCCCCTGGTTTTAGCCATATTCCTGCCGGCGCACACGTGCTAACGGTTTCAGATTCATTGAATTGCAGATTTAAAATAAGTAAGACCCTGGAAGATCCATCGCCGTTTCAATTATCGTTGGGGGCGGATAAAAGCATCGTAATCGGCGATAGCCTGACCTTGACAAGCAGTGCCAATTATACGCCTGTATCCTTCCATTGGGAACCGGAAATTGGATTGAATTGCAGCGATTGTCCAAGCCCGGTTGCATCGCCTTCAAAATCAACTACTTACACCTTATTCGTGGCGGATGCCCTTGGTTGTAGCGCACGAAGTTCGATCTTGATTCAGGTATTGCCGCGCCTTGATGTATATGCGCCCAATGTTTTTTTACAGGATTTTAGCGACGGCGGGCCAAACCATTATTTCACCATTTATCCCAGCCAAAGCGCCACCTTGATTCGTCGTTTGACCATCTATGATCGCTGGGGCGACATTGTTTTTAACAGAAACGATCTTGTTCCTGGCGACCGCGCCTTGCAATGGGAGGGCACATCCTACAGCGGAAAACCTTCTGAATCAGGCGTTTATGTTTGGTTGGCAGAAATTGAATTTACAGATGGACTGGTGCGCGCGTATTCGGGCGATGTGACTTTGCTGCGCAATTGAGTATGTTTTAAAATGAGATTTATTTGTTTTTCAAAAGAAGGGTAACAAAAATTCCAACCCGGTGATTTAATTGTGAATTGCGCAAATTCACCGGGGTGGCCGCCGAAATTCCCTAAACAGTGTAGGCAAAAACTTATACACAAATCTCATTTTACAACTATGAAACGCATATCATTTAGCCTTTTCCTGATTGCCATTTCTTTCTTTAGCCTTATGCAACAAGCTTCGGCACAGTGGTTGGGCACCAACCCGGTAACTACGATGTCAAAAGTAGGCATCGGCACGGCAAACCCAAGCCAGAAGCTCCAAATTGTAGGCGGCAATATTTTGCTCGACAATACGGACGTTCCCGCTACTACCGGCAATATCTTCTTTGGTGATATCACCTATCCTGCATTTAATGAAGGCATGCGTTTGTCCTATTTCAAGACCTCACATAATGGCTATATGGACGTGCGGACAACCATGCCGACCGAAGGTATCATATTCCGCGTCGACCAGGGTACTACGCCTGGTACAGAACGGATGCGCATTTGCGCCAACGGCAATGTTGGTATCGGCGTAATTCCGGGCGCTTATCGCTTGAATGTAAATGGAAATGCCTATATCTCCGGCACGCTTACAGTTGCATCCGACCGTCGTTTCAAAAAGGACATTGCAACCCTGAACGATGCGATGGCAACCATAAATCGTTTGCGTGGCGTTCAGTATGAATACAACCAGGACGCATTTGCCGACCGCAATTTCCCAACAGGCAAAACAACAGGTTTTATTGCGCAGGAAGTACGCGAAGTGCTGCCAGAACTGGTGACAGAAGGCAGCGATGGCTACTTGGGCGTTAATTATCAAGGTATTATCCCGGTTCTAACTGAAGCCTTGAAAGAACTGCGCACGGAAAAAGATCAACAAATTGCATCGTTGGAAAGCCGCCTTGCTAAATTGGAAGCAATGGTTGCACAAACAGCCAACGCGGCTCCAGTGGCATCAACATCCAAATAAACCAAGGGATTAATCGTTCAAAATTCAAGCGGCTGTATCGTAAGGAATTGTGAGATTTTTGCGCCAAATAATAAGTTGAGATCATGCCTAATTGTCGGGGTGACTTGCAGTTACCCCGACAATACGCGCGGTCATCAGAATAATATTTTGCAAATTATCTTCAAGGTTCCCAAGAAACGACTTATGGTACAGCCTCTCTTTTCTACTTAAAGCCCTTACTTGCTAATTTTTAAAATCCGGCCTGCCCCTTTACCCGTTTTGCCCTGCACTTGCATCACATAAACACCAGAGGCTAAACGACTTCCGTCAAATTCCAAACAGTTCAATCCGGCAGGAAGATCGGCCACATTTTCCGTCCAAACAACTTGCCCCAGTTGGTTTCGCAGTGTTAATTGTACCGAACCGGCATTAAGCATATTGAATTGGAGCGCAATTCGGTTCAAAAATGGATTTGGCGAAAAAGAAAGGTCGATCATTTCGTCTGCAGGCGTGTTGATGCCGGTTGTTTCATTTTTAAACGGCGCCAAGGGTGGATAAACACCGCCTGTTGTAACCGTTCCCGGACTTAAATGCCTCGACCCGTGCTCCGTCACCCAACTGGCCGTAATATTAGAAGTGTATGGTTTTTGTTTAATATCTGATACAAAAACATAATCGGCTTGCGTACGCGCGGGCGTGATGTTGAGGATGTAATAACCATGCTCTACCAATTCGACGAATTTTACATGAGGGTTCAAACCCTTCACAAAATCAGGTCCGAAAGGCAATGGCACGTTGGCGGATGTTACGCTCGGCGCTACAAATTCCACCGCCGCCGAATTTGCGCCACTTGCGGCCACATAATCGCTGAGCGGCAGGTCATTGGCCCACGCGGTATGAATATCACCGGCAAGTACGACCACATTATCGAGGCTGTCGTGGAGGAATACATCGTACAATTTTTTGCGTTGTGCCGGGTACCCGTCCCATTGGTCGGTGTTGAGGATGCTGCCAAATACCGTTAAGGGCGCCATCATAACCTGCTGACCGATGATGTTCCAGCGGGTCTGACTTTGCAAAAGACCATTTTTTAACCAGTCGAATTGTTGCGTACTCATAATCGTTCTATTCGTGTCATTTAAGAGCGAATCTGTCGCCGCAACTTGCATTTGGCGGCCTTCTAAGCGCGTATCGAGCATAAAAAGGGTAGCCAGGTTTCCGAATTCAAATTTGCGGTAAACTTCATTCGACGCAACCATATTTTCCCGAATGGGCATCCATTCGAAATAGGCTTTTTTCCCAGCATTTTTTCGATCAATCCAAGGGCCTTCCGTGGCCGGGGTATGGTTTTCCGCGCCATCAGTCCAGGCATTATTGGCTGTTTCATGGTCATCCCAAACGGCAATCATAGGTAATTGCTGTTGTAACAGCCTCAAATCGGGGTCTAATTTATAAAAAGCATAGCGCAAACGGTAATCGTCGAGATGAACGACTTCATAAGCCGGTTCATGGTTACGATCAGGCAAGGTTGATGCAGCGCCGTATTCGTAAATGAAATCGCCCAAGTGCAGCACAACGTCTACCGTATTGCGCAGCGCCAAATCACGGTAGGCATGATAGTAACCGTTTTGGTAATCAGCACAGGAAACGACGCCCATACGAAGTTGATCCAAATTGCCCTGCGGCAGTGTTTTGGTGCGCCCAACGATTGATTTATGTCCTTGATATTCAAACTGATAGTAGTACCAGGTACCCGATTGTAAACCTCCCGCATCTACTTTAACCGTATAATCGCGCCAGGCGCCGGTTTTAGCGGTACCGCTGCTGACGATATTGTTAAACAGCGTATCCGTTGCGATTTTCCAATTCAATTGCAGGCTGTCTGCCGGAATGTCGAGCGTAACGCGCGTCCACAAAATAACGCGATCTATGAGCGGGTCGCCCGACGCAACGCCGTGGTAGAATGGCGCCAAGGTGCTGTCGGGCATCGCACGGAGATTTTGCGCGACAGCCGTTTGGAAGTACAGCAAGGTGAAAGCGAGTATAAAAAGTGTTTGTTTCATTGCTTGGGTAGTTGGAATGGATCGGTGAATTAGCAACAGCGAAGATGCCAATAAACCCTCATTTGGTACATGAACGAATTGTGAAATTTATTTTCTGAAATGCGGCAACGTGATCTGAAACCGGTAAATATTGGCCAGAAAAGTGCTTAATCATTAAATGCTAAACCATTTACTCATTGATTGTAACCGTTTACACAACGACACTTGCACGACGGGTTTGATATCGTAATCTTTGTCCTGCTTATTTAATTAAACATCATACAGGGGATTAATTAAGCAAAACCAAATGAAAACGCAGGGCCGCTCCGCAGTAATTGCGGGGGCGGCCCATTTTTAATTTTGGCCGGGTTTAAAAATTTGTAATCAGCCAAAAGTATTAAAAAGCACTTGAGGTCAACTACCTGCCACTTACACAACCACAGCCGCCACCTACGCGCTTCCTGTTCCAACCGGTTTTCCTTTCATCGACTTTTGTATCACAATTCAAATTTGTCATTACAAAATCCAGATGATATGAAAAATTTCCTTTTCCTTCTCTTATGCCTCGGCCTTTTTTTGCCTGCCGGCCAAGCCGCACGCTATTATGTAAATGCGGCGGCAGGGAACGATGCCAACACCGGCGTTTCATGGGCGCAGGCTTTCAAAACCTTTCAAAAAGCCATTGAAGTTGCCAACAACAACGACGAAATCTGGCTTACCAGCGGTACTTATCGCCCAACCAAAGATTTCTCAGGCCAGAGTTATCCCAACACGATCAAACGTTTTTTGGGATTCTACATCAGCAAGTCGCTTCAGGTTTATGGCCGTTTTGCCGGCACGGAAACCAATGCGGCACAACGCAATCAGAACACTGCCCCACCCATCCTGAGCGGCGACATTGACGGGGATGATTTGAACAACCCGGCGCAAGCGCAATCCGATATTCAAGGCGAAAACGGCCTGACCGTGCTGCACATGACAAATTTGCCCACGAACGGTATTATTCGTTTGGATGATTTGATTATTACGGCAGGCCAGGATGGCGGCGGTTTGTTGCTGGCAGACGGTGGTACAAACGAAACCATTGTAAACTGTCGCTTTACGGGCAATTTCGGTTCCAATGACCATTATAGTGCCATTGGCGGAGCGCAGTTTTACGGTTCAACAACGGGCAGCTGCTTCCCAAAACTGACTAATTGCACATTCGATCACAATGGCAACCTCTCCGGCGCGGGTGGATGTTTTGTTTGGGCCGGCAATGGTCCCTGTAATGCCAATTTTACCAATTGCACCTTTTCTGAGAATGCAGGAGGCGGCCTCGGTATTTTCGCAGCGAATGGCACCTCCAATGTGAACGTTCAAAATTCATCTTTTTCAACAAATACCAACCCCATGGGTTATGGAGGTGGAATTAGCTGTGGCAATGCGAATTTAAGTTGTACCAACTGCAATTTTCAGGCAAATCAGGCTTTGCAAGGTGGCGCAATTGGCGGGTATCAAATTCTCGGCAATAATCGCATTTTACTCACCAATTGCTCGCTTTTGGGTAATATAGCAAGCCAGAGTGGAGGCGGTTTATACCTGCAAAATGCGAATGCGAGCCTTTTGGGTACTACATTTGATCAAAATTTTGCCCAAAATGGAAGCGGCGGTGGCGTATTTATTGAGCCGTATTTGGCTCCTGCTGTCACCTCTTTTTACACTGATCAAACTCAATTTTTTCTAAACCATTGCGAAGGAAATGGTGGCGCTATTTGCAGCAGGGATCCGCTGGCCAATATTCAAATTGAACGACCAAATTTTAGAGAAAACCAGGCTACCAAAGGAGGCGCCATTTCCATCGAATATGCCGACAACTCCAATGCGAATACCACG
>JBAXTB010000145.1:0-13433 GCA_037130425.1 Bacteroidota bacterium | reverse complement strand
ATCTGTTAGATGCTGATGTTCTGCAAAGAAGATAGATGTGATAGCACGATACCTTTGGCCCCTCGTTAAAACGAGGGGTTACAAGATGATAGATGTATTCCCACATTAGGCTCAGCATTACCGAGGTTTTGAGTCGATATTCTACTTCGTCAAAATCCCATTCTTCACCTTCACGGAAACCGCGCGCAATTTCAGGATATTCGTAAGCGGGTTATCATTCAACACCACAAAACTGGCTTCAAAACCTTCGTCAATTTTGCCAATTTTGCGATCCGGGAATACTGCGCGTGGAGAGTTTTCGCACAGCACTTTCAGCAATTTGCCGTAGTCCAGTCCGCCGAGGTTGAACCAGTAACTTAGTTCCACGCGACCACTGCGCTGCGAGTCATCCGAACCAAGTACGAGGTTCACGTCATTATCAAGCAAACGCTTAAGGGTTGCCAGGTGGAACGCCTGAACAGCAGGGGCCGTGGCATTTTGGCCGTGAGAAAAGCAAGCCGCAACCGGGATTTTCTTTTTGGCCATTTTTTTCAGGTCATCGTCGCTCAGTTCGTATTTTTTTACATCGCCGGAGCCGTCCCAGTCGTGGCCGGGGAGGTTTGCAAAACCGTCGACGCCAAGTTTGAGCGCAAGTTGCACATCATCTTCGTTTTCCACGTGCGCATACACGCGCAAGTCAGATTTATGCGCTTTTTTTACCACCAACTTTGCCACTTCAGCGCTCAGACCTTTACCTTCTTTACCGCCGCTTTTCTGGGCGTCTAACAGGTAAATCGAAATTACCTGCGGCTTTTGCGCTTTGATTTTGTCCCAATTTTTATTCAGCGCATCTTTATTGTCGATGAACCAGTACCCATTTCCGAGCATTTTGGTACCGGTTTTGATTTGGTCGTATTTCGCGCCCCAAAGTTGCGGGTTGCGGATACCTTGCGCCGGGCCTTCGTATTTCAAAAAAGGATAACCCAAGGTGCAGGTAAGTCCGCCGTTGCCAAAAGATACATCCGGCGTGGTGGATTTATTCACCAACCCTTCCACCGCAGCGCGGCCTTCGGTGGTATTGCCCAATATTTGCAGGTAAAATGCGCCTTCTTCAAAATAAAGTTTCAGTGTCGTGGCTGCTGCGGAATTGCCGGCAACGCTTGAACAAAACACATCGGCAGAAGGCGGAACCACCCAACGATTCAACAAATCAACAATGGAGTCGATCTTAACCGGCGCTTTTTGGGTCAAACGTCCGCCGACCACATACCAGGTGCCGTTTGTGAAATCTTTCCCATTGTACCAGCTGCCGTTGCGGTATTCGTAGGTTTTTGGAGCAGTTTGAGCGGTTAGGGATTGGGCAATCGCCGCAAGGAAAAGCAGCAGGAAGATCTTCTTCATGGGAAGCGTTGTATATTATTTACGGTTGGTTCATGCCGGCATTTGAAAGAACAAGTGCGCGGGACACGTTTTGAGCCGCAAAAGTAGCGCTAAACCCGGCAAATAAGGCAAGGTTAACAAAGGATTTAGAAGTGACGCAGCCAGTAATCAGACCCCAAGCGTACATTTTGCAGCTTTGCATGCTACCGCTTGTCTTTGTAACAACTAATTCTTTTGTGCCGCCGATTTCATTTCAGCAGCCAATTCGTGCCCCAAAAAGCGCTCAATGGCGCCGTGAACTAAGTAAATTACAGGCGTCAAAACCACGGCCATAATGCCTTTGTACATATAATTCATAATGGAAATCGCTAAAACCTGTACAAAAGGCAGTTTTTGGCCAATATAAAGCGCAATAAATACCACCACAAAACTGTCCAAAAACTGTGAAACCAGGGTACTTCCGGTCGAGCGCAACCACATTTTCCCTTCGCCGGTAACGGCTTTGATCCGGTGAAAAACGCCCACGTCCACCACCTGGCCGACTAAGAACGCGACTAAGGAACCAACGATGATCCACATACTCTGGCCGAATACTACGTTGTAAGCAGCATTGTAATCCGATACCTGCGCGCGCGCAGCCGCCTGATGTTCGGGCGTCCAGTCTGGTTTGATGTGCGCCGTACGCCAAAATTCCGCTGGTTCGAGTTGCATGGCGAAATAGAGCATGAGGAAGCCATACGCGATTAATCCGGCCGTCATGTACGACAACATTTTCACCCCGCGCCGACCAAAATACTCATTGATAATATCGGTCATAATGAATACTGCCGGCCAAAGCAACACTCCCGCCGTGAGGGTAAATGACAGGTTTTGCTGGCCGAACAAAGACCAATTCACCGGATTGAAGCCCAATGTTTTTTCAAGGGAGAACAATTTAACCCCCATAAACTCCGCCACCAGCGCATTGGTGACAAAAAAGCCGGACAGGATCATCCAAAGTCGGTTGGGGCGGGAAGAAAAAAAGGCATGCATGAACAAGGATCGTTTAAATTCGGCTAAATGTACAATGTTTAGATTGCGTCCAAACAAATATTGTGTTCAGTCTGTTTAGTTTTGCAGCCCGAAAACACCAAATTTCATTTTCGGTAAATATAAGCAACGCGTAATGGCTGTTATACCTATTAATTTAAAAGACGGTTCGATTGAGCAGCCGCAGGATTTAATCATCGGGATTGATTTGGGAACAACCAACAGTTTGGTCGCCTACATTAAAAACGGACAACCGATTTGTGTGAAAGGCGCCGACGGTAAAAGCACCCTCGTGCCTTCTGTCGTACATTTTGGTGAACAAGGCGCTGTGCTGGTCGGCGACGCGGCCCGTGAAAAACTGATTACAGACCCGGCCAACACCATTTATTCTGTCAAACGCCTGATGGGTAAATCCTACCGCGACGTAAGCGGCATTCAAAACCATTTTGGGTATCAAATTTTGGATGACGATACAGATTCCTTAGTAAAAATTCGGGTAAAAGACCGATTTTTCACGCCGATTGAATTGAGCGCCCGCATTTTATCCGAATTAAAAAGTCGTGTTGAAACGGACTTGGGAACATCGGTTTCCAAAGCGGTCATCACCGTTCCAGCGTATTTCAACGACAACCAGCGCCAGGCCACCCGCGATGCCGGAAAACTCGCCGGCTTAGATGTGCTCCGTATTGTAAACGAACCCACGGCGGCCGCGCTTGCATACGGCCTTGATCGCGATGAAACCGAAACCATTGCCGTGTACGACCTCGGCGGCGGCACCTTTGATATTTCGGTATTGCAAATTCAGGACGGCATTTTTGAAGTGTTGTCCACCAACGGCGATACCTTCCTCGGCGGCGATGATGTGGACCGCATCTTGGTCGAGTTTTTTCTGAAAACATTAAATATTGATGAGAAAATTTTAACTGAGGAAAAGAACACAGCCCAATCAATTCGTTTGGCTGCCGAACAGACCAAAAAGACACTGTCAAACGCAGAAAACTGTACGGTTGAAATCCTCGGTAAACAGATTACCCTTACAAAAACGGAATTCGAGGAACTGATTCGTCCGCTCATTGAACGCACCATTGATTGTTGCAAACGCGCCCTTTCGGATGCGGGTATGCAACCGACTACAATCGAAAAAGTGGTCATGGTAGGCGGCAGTACGCGCATTCCTTTGGTCAAACAAATGGTAGCCGAGTATTTTGGACGCCCTGTGTACGACAATTTGAACCCCGACGAAGTGGTCGCGCTCGGCGCAGCCATTCAGGCAGATGTACTGGCAGGCAACCAAAAAGACGTGCTTTTGCTTGATATTACGCCCCTTTCCCTTGGTATTGAAACCGTTGGCGGACTGATGGACGTGATTATTCCGCGCAATTCCAAGGTGCCGTCCAAGGCAGGTCGCCAGTATACCACGAGTGTGGATGGCCAAAAAAACCTCAAAATTGCCGTTTTTCAGGGCGAACGTGATCTGGTGGAGCACAACCGGAAATTAGGCGAGTTTATCCTGCGCGATATACCGCCGATGCCCGCAGGTTTGCCCAAAATTGATATTCAGTTTATCCTCAATGCCGATGGCATCCTCACGGTGAAAGCCTCGGAATTGCGCTCCGGCCTCAAACAGGAAATTGAAATCCGCCCAACCTACGGCATCAGCGAAGAGGACATGGCCCTCATGCTCATCGACAGCATCACGCACGCGGAGGTGGACATGCGCGCGCGCGGCGTGCTTGAAGCCCGCAACGAAGCGAATAACCTGTTACTGGCAGGCGACAAATTTTTGCAACAAAACGACGCCATTTTGAGCGACGAAGAAAAGGCAACTACTAAAGATTTGTTAAGCGCCTTACGCGAAGCCACCAAACTTGATGATAAAGACGTTATACACCGCGCCATCGAAACGCTCAACACGTACACCATGCCGCTGGCACATCAGGCGATGGATACGACCATTCGGGCAGCGATGACGGGACAAAAAATGTCTTAACGGAAAAATTTGATATGAAAAAAGGATTCCTCTTCTCCATGCTCTTTTTTGCAGGTTTAAGCGCCTGCCATACCCAGGAAAAAACGCAAGCCACGCCCAAAACAATCGCGCCTGCTTCCATTGGTTCCGTCGCGCCCACGCCGCCGAGCGCACAAGCGCCCGCATTCGTGACCTGGGACAAAAAAATGATCGAATTAGGCAAAGTGAAAAAGGGTGAAAAACGCAGCATGTTTTTTGAATTCACCAACACTTCCGGCAAAGATGCTCAAATCGACCTGATTGACGCATGTGATTGTACCACAACGGATTATCCACGCGGTGTTATTGCGCCGGGCGGCAAAGGCCGTGTGGATGTGATCTTTAACAGCGCAGAAAAAGAAGAATCAGAAACGATTGACGTGCGCCTTATTTTTAAACAAATGGACGCCAAGGGAAACCCGATGATGGATGTGGTGCAATATAAATTTGATCTGGAGAAGTAGCCTATTTGAACCGAATGGCCTTCACCGGCGCAATTTTGGAGACCGCAAAAGAAGGCAGGATCAAAAACAGCAGCGTCACCAAAACCGTCCCAATATTTACGATCAAAATAGAACGCCATTGTATGCGTATGGGCGCATACGAGAGGTAATAGTCGGCTTCTTTTAAGTGAATCAGGTGGAACGTATCTTGCAGGTAACAAAAACCGAGTCCGAGCAGGTTGCCCCAAAAAATGCCGGAAAGCGTAATTACGGCAGCGTAATACAAAAAGATATGCCGCACCCGCCGGTTGCTTGCGCCCAAGGATTTTAAAATACCGATCATTTGCGTGCGTTCAAGCACCAAAACAAGCAGCGCCGTGATCATATTTACGATCGCCACTGCCAGCATCAGGCCTAAAATCACCACTTCATTGTAATCCTGTAGCTGAAGCCATTCAAAAATAGCCGGAAATTTTTCCCGGATGCTCACGCTCAGCAAATCCGGCGGCAACACCTCTTCATAAATATATTGGTTGTACAGATCGAGGTCGTGCAAATCATCGAGCCAGATTTCGAATCCGGCCACCTGATCGGGCGCCCAACCCAGCAGGTTTTGAACTTGACGGATGTCGCAAAGGGCAAACTTACGGTCGTATTCTTCCAGTCCGGTTTTGTAAATACCGCAAACCTGGAACACGCGTTTTAATTGGTCGTTCCCCTTTACAAAATATATAATAAATTTATCGCCTACGTTGACCTGCAATCGATCAGCCGTTTGGCGGCTCAGGATAATATCGCGCGAGGGCGCCGTATCGGGCATTGAAATGATATTACCTTCGAGCAAATACGGTTTCAGGTTGTTCCAATCAAAATCTTTGCCGATTCCCTTGAGCAACACGCCCTCCATGGCGGTTTTCGTGCGAATGATACCCGGTTTGTGGGCAAACGCCTGAATATGTTTGATGCCGCCGCGCGAAGGAATGTCCGTTTCACGTCCGGTTTCAAAACCAAGCACTTTTTCGGGAACCCTTGAATTAATACGCCTGACCGTGTCGAGGGAAGGATAAAAATCCTGGTGCAGGGAAATGGGCTGGGGTTCAAAGGAAAGCGAATAAGCCGTGTCGGAAATATGAATATGGCCCCAAAACTCAAAGATCTTTCGGCTAATTTCGTATTTAAAGCCCGCAATCAGCGACATCGCGGATATCATCACCGCCACGCTCAACGAAACGGCTACAATCGCGATGCGAATGATAAGCCGGGAGAAGTTTTTTCCACCGGAAAAGGCGATACGTCGGGCTATGAAAAAAGGAAAGTTCACCTTGCTGTTTTATAATGTGGAAATTAATCTCTTAAAAACTCCAGTTCCAGGTGACGGTCCAATTTGGCAATAGAGGAAGGCTCATGCGGCTCCTTATCATCCTGCCGATATTTTACGACATAATCCACATTCCCAAGGATTTCACTGCTGACTCCACCAAACGTAGGCGGATACGGCACGCCTGCTTTCGCAGCGATCGTACTAACGATCGGCTTACCAAGTTCTTCAATCAATTCCTGGCAAAACTGATCCTGCGCTACCCTGATCGCAGCGCTCCCATCCGGTGATTTTGCATTTGCAGGCAACCCAATCACCCGATCCAAGATCAGGGTTAAAGGGCGGGTATGAAAGGACAATAAAGTTTCCAATCTTGGATGTACTTTTGGGGCGTATTGTTTGAGCATTTCAATGGAGGAAACCAGCAAAACAAACCCTTTTGCAGGAGGCGCGCCTTTTAGTTCAACAATACGTTTAATAGCATCTTCGTTGGTAGCGTCACAGCCGATTGCCCATACGGTATCGGTTGGATAGCATATAATTCCACCTTGCTTTAGCAGGCGGGCAATTTCAGAAATGTCGTCTCGTAGCAGGAACATGCCCAACAAACGGTTATTTTATTACGTTTAGTACATTACTTTTGACGACACAAAATTGCGGGATTTAACCGAGACGGCTGCATTCCTGATTCGGAAAACGGTAAATAATATGAAAAACAAAAATCTTATCACACTTTGTTACCTGATTATCAGTTTCTTATGCCCATTTATATTATCCGCAAAGCATATAATAGGCGGAACGATTTCGTATAAATATATGTCTACGGCCGCTAACGGAGAAAAAACATTCCGTTTTACCATGAAAGTTTACCGCGATTGCAACGGTGGTGGCGCTCCTTTTGACAGTCCCGCAGAGATTGCGATTTACAAAGGCGGTTGGACAAGCAACACCTTATATGAATCTTTTCAGGTCAATTTTTCGCAGTACACCAAAATCATCCCCGATACGCCGCAATGCGTTCAAACGGTGCCGAATGTTTGCGTGGAAGAAGCCGTGTATGAATTTGACCGTACATTGCCTGTTTTGTCAGCCAACCAAAGTTACTATGTTGTGTATCAACGATGTTGTCGCAACGAATCAATTAAAAACCTGATTCAGCCGGGCGATATTGGGGCTACGTTCATGATTGAACTAACGGCCAAGTCAATGGAATTGAACAACAGCAGCCCGGTTTTCAACCATTTCCCGCCAATTATTATTTGCAATAACGTAGCCTTGAATTTCGACCACTCGGCGACCGACCCGGATGGCGATCAGATGATTTATAAATTTTGTTCGCCCTTCGAAGGCGGGGGAAATATTTTGAATGCGCCGGAAGTCTTTTCCTGCGATGGCGCCGTACCAACCCCTCCCTGCAATCCGCCATTTACCAATGTGAATTTTGTGTCGGGCACCTACTCCCCGACCAATCCGATGGGCGGCTCACCGCAGGTAACGATTAACCCGATTACAGGTTTAATAACCGGGCGACCGAATCAACTTGGACAATATGTAGTGGCCGTTTGCGTACAGGAATTTAGAAACGGGGTACTATTGTCAACGGTGCAACGCGAATTTCAATTCAACGTAGCCGATTGTAGCCCTTCGGTAAGGGCGATCATTGATACTGCCGTGTTGTCACAAGGGGTTTATGAAATCAATTCCTGCGGCAGCAAGGTTGTGACGCTGTACAACAAGAGTTTTCAAAAGAAAAACATCAGTAAGTTCAAATGGGTATTTGATTTGCATGGCAGCGTTTTCCAGGACTCCACGAGTTGGGAAACCCTGACAGTTGCATTCCCGGATACCGGTCATTACGTTGGTCAGTTGATGCTCAATCCGGGCCAGTTTTGTGGCGATACGGCCAAATTAGTCGTCAATATTTTCCCGCCGATTGTTGCCGATTTTAGTTACGTTTATGATACTTGCGTGGCCGGCCCGGTGGCGTTTACCGACCATTCCATCGGGGTCGGCATCATTGAAAAATGGAAATGGAATTTTGGGGTACCCGGCGGCGGGTCTTCCGATATCAATCCGTCCTATTTGTATTCAACACCCGGCAATCACCCCGTCACCCTAACCGTCTCGGATCGAAATCATTGTCGAGATTCCAAGGTAAAAACGATCAACTGGTTTCCGGCGCCACCAATCATTGTGGTGCGCCCAAACAGTTATTTGGGATGCATCCCCGGCGATATAACCTTTAATAACCTCTCCTCCCCGATTGATGGAAGTTATAACATCAAATGGAATTTTGGCGACGGCGCTACGGCTGAAAATATTATAAGTCCATCACATATATATTATACGCCCGGCGTATATGACGTAAGCGTGGCCATCACTTCACCGATCGGATGCTATATTGATACGGTGTTTAAACACCTGATTCGGGTAGAACCTTCTCCAACCGCAGCGTTTACCTGTGATCCTGAAACCGGATTAACCAACCTCAACAGCACGGTCCATTTCATTGACCAATCCTTGGAAACAAACCGCTGGAACTGGACTTTTGACAAATTCGGCGGCTCTACGGAAACCAATCCCGTCTTCACATTCCCCGACACTGGTTTGGTGAAAGTTCGACTGATTGTAACGCACCCGGAAGGTTGTAAGGATTCAATTACAAAATACTTAGACATTCGACCGGAAATCAGGTGGTACATGCCCAATGCCTTTACACCAAACGGCGACGGCTCCAATGAAGGTTTTCTTGGCAAAGGTTTTTTATACGGCGCTACAAATTTCAATATGACCATCTGGAACCGCTGGGGCGAACTGGTTTTTGAAACCAACAATCCCGATGAGGCCTGGAATGGTCGACAAAAGAACACAGGCGGTATGTCGCCTATGGGCGTGTACGTGTATGTGGTACATTTTACCGGTCCGAGGGGTGAGCCTTATGAATTCAAGGGTTATGCCACCCTGGTTCGATAGCGCCGACTAACGCAACAAAGTTACATTGCCTTTTTTGATGCGTTCGTTGCCGTCAGAGCAACGAACTTTGAGGTAATAGCCATAAGTTTCTGGGGGCATTTCCTTGCCTTTGTAGGTTCCGTCCCAGAAATCGTCGAGGGAATGGGCTTCAAACAGTTTTTCACCCCAGCGGCTGTATATGACCCAGTACACCTCGGTTGCGTACTTGCTTTCCAATTTTAAAACATCGTTTTCGCCATCGTGATTGGGCGAAAAGCCCGTCGGAAAGAACACAAACGGTTCGTCGCAAAAAGGATATATCACGTAAACAAGTACCGAACCGTTTATCATACATCCGCTGGACAAAGGCACTCGAACCGAATAAAGCGTTGTATCTGAAGGCGTTGCAACCGGATTGAAAATATGCGGATTCGATAAAGTTGCGGCAGGCTCCCAAATAAAATCGACGCTTCCGGAAAATAGGGCTTGCAGTTGGCTGCTTTGGCCGGGATAAACAACGGTAGGTTCAGCCGTAACAACCAAACCGCTGTTATTAACGACTTTAACCTTCACCGTTTTTTCCAGCACGCAAGGTCCGTTTCCACTAACCGTTACGATATAGGACTGTGTGGCATCCGGGAAAGCCAATGGATTGGGCGCCTCCGGGTTCGACAAAAACTGCTTGGGCGACCACATATAGGTAAACGATGGGTCAGCGGCCGGGAACAGCTGGATTGAGTCGCCCTTGCAAATAACAAGCGAATCTTTCAGATAAGTAATAGGCGGATAAGGCGCATCAAAGGACAGCAGGGTTTCCGCCTGACAGCCATTGCCCGAAGTCACTTTGAGTTTCAGGGAATAATTTCCCGGATTTCTCACTTTAAAATCCGGGTTTTGTAAGGAACTAACGCCTTGAACCTCACCATCCGGCCCAATCAAAGTCCAAGTCCAGGCATTTACGCCAAACATTTGATCCACACTTTTATCCAGCGCGTGTATGATTAAACCATTGTCATCACAAGCGGGGTATTGTATGTTCAGGTCAGCGCCAACAAAGGTTTTCGTAACATGAATCCGTTGCATAAAAGTGTCGGAGCAGAGTTCATGCGGATTTGCGATCAGGGCGATGTTGTACCAACCGGTGTCCGGAAAAGTATGGATAGGCGAATAACCAACCGAAGTTTGTGTTAAATCGTTGGGATAATCAAAGTACCAACGAAAAAAAAGCGCTGCAATACTTTGATTTTGAAACTGATAAGTCAGCGTATCACATAAAGAAAGCGGTGCAAAAAACGCAGCCAGCGGGCGTCCGCAATCGGCCACATTGTATTGAAAATCGCGGCGGGTGGTGGATATAATTTCATCGTTGCGGTATTCATCCACGCAAACGCCGACCACAAAATTGCCGATCACATCAGGTACTCCAGTCAAAAAACCGGTTTTGGGATTGATTTTAAGCGGATCGCCGCCGAGCACATTACTTAGGTCATAAGGCGCAGACCAAACAACCGGATCATAAGGACCAGGAAAAGGTGGCTGAGGCTGCGACTGGGTAACTGTGGCGCCTGAAAGCGGTACGCACAAACGGTAAACGAGCGAATCGCCGTCCGGGTCCGTGGCGCTGTGATCAAAATTAATTGGTTGATGCACACAGATTGCGACCGGGGGCCAATAATTAAACACCGCCCCATTATTACAATCAAGCAGCGCTTTTTCGGATATTTCTACCGTAAACGAAGCGCCGGTCGCAAGCGGTTCCACAATATTTCGAATCAGGTTGTTGCGGCAACAACGCTGGTACACGACATGGTAACCACCAGATAAAAAAGGCAGCGTTACAATTTTCGTGTAAATCGTGCGGTGAACACAAACGTTTGGAGGCGCTACCAAACAGGGGTCAGTAAGTACAATCGGCAAGGTATCATTAATTAACTCATTAAAATCAATTAAAATATGTTGTTTCAGTTTCCAATCCCTGTCAAAAACGCCAATTGAAGCCATGGTGTCAAAAGGCGGTTGGCCGGTATAACAATCGCGATAAACAGTAAGCTTCAGTTCATATTGGTTGTTGCCGAGGCATTTATAGGTCAATTCGCCGCCGACAATATGGGTTGCGTGTAAAGCGGATAAACCGGATAACAATAAAAATAATATAAGAATCAGGCGAGACGGCATAGGATGTGGGTACTGTTTGGATAAATCAGTTTAAAAGCGAAAGTAAGGCGAATTCAAGACCTGCATATAGATGAATGGTTAAAATGACATGGTTTGGCATTTTGTTGGGGCTTGTAAGAGACTCAACAAGGGTCTATGCCTAACAACGAATCATCCACAAACGTGAGCGAACCTCCCCCTTTGAAGTCGGTTAAATCTATCACTAAGCAACATTTAAAAGATTTGCAACTTTAAAAATACAATCCTTTTGTTTTTTGACCTTTGTTTAAAAAAAGCGAAATTAAAAAATCTGAAAAAAGAATTTAAATATTTACTCAAATATCTGTTTATCAATTAATTATAAACTAAAAACCACAAATTTATGCTGAAATTTATCATTTTTTGTCCTTTGCCAGCCATATCATTTGCCGCACTTTTGTATCGTGATTTTATGCAACGAGGTCGACAACGTGCAAAAATCATGGGGGCGCCCCGATATGCACCAAAAAATCATGTAAAAGGAACAAGCGTATTTCATAATCAACCTACTTCAAAAGCAAATTAGCATGAACATTTTCCACACCATAATTCGACGGATCCTCGTCCTGGCTTGTGCGCTCGGCGCGCTCCAGGGCTATGGGCAGGGATATTTCAAGACCTATCCGGCCACGAACGGAAACGCTAATGACGCCGCATTGACGGCCGACGGCGGCTACCTTATGGCCGGCGTATTTCAAAACGGCGGCATTCAAAAAACGGCCGCCAACGGTAATGTGCTCTGGAGTACGCCCAATGCCTTCGGCGACGGTTCGGGTATTGCGGTTTGTAACACAGCCGATGGCGGTTGCGTGGCCGTGGGCGAAGATTACACTGGCGCCGGCGGACGCAAAAACATTGTCGTGAGAACCGATGCGGCGGGCGCCAAACAATGGGAAACCGTGTTGCCCAATTTCCAACTCCCAAACGGCATCAAAAGCATTGCCGCCACACCCGACGGCCAGTTTATTGCCTGCGGCGTCACCCGCGATGCACAACTGAAACAACAAATCTGGCTGGTAAAATTAGACGGAAACGGCAACATCGTTTGGAATAAAGCCTTGGGTGACAACAACTTGAGCGAACAAATTGCGCGCATGATCCCAACTTCCGACGGTTATTTTGCCGTTGTAGGCGATGTGCTGAACATCGGGAACAACCGCGACCTGTTCCTTGCCAAAGTGGATGCAGGCGGCAACTTGTTGTGGGAAAAATTTTACCCCAAGCCTTTGTATCAAGTAGCAAAAGACTTGGTTGAAACATCCGACGGCGGCTTAGTGATCCTGGGTGATAACCTGCAATCGAACCCAAGCGCGCTGGCACTTTTGAAGGTTGATGCACAGGGTAATGAACTTTGGTTCGAGCATTTGAATGTACCGCCGCCTTTTACTTCGCAGATTCCATTCTCGGCGGCGCTTTGCATTACCCGCGACCAAAACGATAACCTGTACTTACCGATTCATACCGGTTTCGCCGGCCCAACGGAAAGTATTCTGTACTTGGCCCAACTGAACGGCATAGGCCAGTTAGTGGATTATTTCCAACTTTCAAGCACGGAATTTGTACGGCGTATTTACCTGACGAATGACAATTTCTTAGCCTTTTTGGGCGGAAATGCTTCCACGCAGGCCTTTTTATTAAAAACCGATTTGGAAGGTCAGTTGTATTCGAGCCAAATTTCAGGCTCTATTTTCGACGATCAAAACGCAAACTGCACGCAGGATTCGGGTGAAAACGGGTTTGAAGATTATAAAATAGAGGCTTTATCCAGTACGGGCGAAACATTTTACGCCAAAACAAATATCAACGGCGCATATAATTTACGTGTATCATCCGGTGATTATCAGGTGATTGTGCATCCCAAAAACAATATTGCAGCCTTTGGCGCGCCTTGCGATACCCCAACGGTGAGCATTACAAGCGTTGGGCAGGTAGAAAACTTGCCGGCAATCGGCATTTATGCCTCGGCGCATTGTCCGCTGATGACCGTTTCCATGTTTGGCTCCCGTTTTCGCAGGTGTTTGCCGAATTACGTGACAGTACAATACTGCAATGAAGGCAATGAACCGGCACAAAACGTAAGCGTGCAATTGCTGAAAGATCCCTTGCTGAATTACCTAAACAGTTCCGTGCC
>JBAXTB010000144.1:0-13477 GCA_037130425.1 Bacteroidota bacterium | reverse complement strand
ACATCTTAAATCATGTAATCTTAAATCATGTAATCTTAAATCAATGACATTGCCCCGCAGGGGGCAGCGTCATCCGTGCCCCAATCCCCCTACTCCACGCGCATCAATTTCTGCACGGCCACGCCGGTCGCGCTTTCCAGATGCAGGAATAAGATACCATGTGCAGGCACGCCGCTGAGGTCTAATACCTGGCGGTGCGTACCACTTGCTTCGTTCACATTATAAGTAGCGACCACGTTGCCATCGGCATTGGTGAGGCGCAAGGTGGCCTGACCGGCTTCCGGCAGATAGTACACGGCCGTGCATTGGGTTGATGCCGGATTCGGTTGTACCGGGTACAACTGCGCGCGCGCTTTGCCTGGTTCTGCTCGTACAAATTCGAGTTTTGCCGTGCGGGTGCTCAGTTCGCTGTCGTAGGCTTGTGATGCGGCCACCTGGTCGTTCATGAAGAGCGCATCATGCAGTTCGCCATCTTGTAAAGCATTGAAAATCAAGGAGAAGGCAACCGTTTTTTGACTTTTACCGTTGGCGCCGTTCAAGGCGGAAGGATCAATCCAACCTGCGCTTACTGTGCCTTGATCGGTAAATTTACCGATGTAATCGGCCGGAATCAGGCCTGGTTCAATGCTGCTGAGGCTGAGTTTACTTTGGTCGTAGCCGAGGGTAAACTGGAAACCCGAAATGCCGTTGAGTTCCGGCGTCCTCACGTCTACGCGTACTTGCGCGCCCGGACGCAGGGAGGCTTCGTTGGCCGTAAATGTAACAGGATCAAGCGCTTCACTGCGGTCGTCCTGGGCCAATAAACTGCCCGGTACAACAGAGCCGTCAAGGTCGCCGGTTTTGATGCCTACAAAATCGCGGCTGCCCGGAGTAGTAAGCGAAATCTTCTCAGGGAAAGTACCCGCGAACGGATTGGCCGGATTCGGGAAAATGTATGATTTCGGCACAAAACGCCAGGAAGTATTGTTCGTAAACGCCGTGATCTGGCCGGTTGCCATTTTCATAATCTGCAGAACGTCAGCGTTGTTAATCAGTTTGTCGCGGTTTACGTCGGCCGCAATAAGGCGGTAGGTTGCGCTGATCGGCTGGGTACCGTCGATATGAGCGGCAGCAAGCAGGGCGTCCATGGAGGTTACGCCGGAAGCCGGTTTGGTATCAAGCGCGGGCGTCAGGCTGTATTTGCCGATTTGGCCGGGAATGTTGGTCAACGTGAACTGGCCAGCCGCATCGGTCGGAGTTTCCCAACTGCCAGGGAATTGTGACGCCTCGCTTTTCATTTTTACATTCACATCAGGCACGGCTTTGTTTTGATCGGTGCTAATGTTGCCTGTTACCACCGGGGCTGGGCAGGCGCCGGTGTGGTCTTGGATGTTCACATAGGTTTCGCAATAGCCCGCGTTGCCGTAAGCATCTTGCGACCAAATTTCCACAAATTGCGGGCCGATTTCCGTGCAATCAAACGTAATAGAATGATTGTCGTACGGGAAACCTGAACCGGTACCCGATTTGCGGATCGCAACTTTCAGTTGGTTGGTCGGCGTGCAGTTGTCGTAAGTATATTGCAGGAAATCGCTGTCCCAGAAAGTAATCATGCCGGTTTGCATGATGTTGACGCTCAGGCCGTTCATACATACAACGGTCGGCGCTTTGCAGTCTTTTACCGTAAATTCGTATTTGCAAAGGGCTTCCCCTGCGCAGTTGTCGTTGGCGATCCATTCCACCTTGTGTTTTCCGTAGGGCAGTCCGAAACCGGTTGGAAATTTGATTTTTCCGTACAAAGTATCGGCCACAACCGTTGTTTCGATGGGCCAGGCGCCAACATCGCTGCTACTCTTGTAGGTTTCCATGGTGCCGTTGCCATCAAGGTCGAGAAACAAACGGTAGCTGAGTCGGATATCCGATTTGGAGCAAAGGTCCGTAACGGCCACTTTCAGGTCGACCGGGCCTTCGCAGCGGTCTATGTAGTTATTATTGTACTGCGTGGGGTCGTTGTTTGTATTGTCGCAAAACACCACCGGTTGAGTCGGGCAGTTGAGGAACACCGGCGGAATATTATCCACCACTTTGATGACCTGCGTGTACGAAATGTAGCCGTGGTTGGTACTGTTGCCCACCACCGTCGGGCCGACATCGGTGTTAGTTGGATTCAGGATGTACAAAGGCGCGGGCCAGTTCGGATTGTAATCGCACCAGTACAGGAGCGTCCATTTGCGGAGCACTTTGTAGCAGGTTTGCTCACCGTTGGTGTAAAAAATCTGGTCTTTGACGGCAACGCCGACATTGTAACTACAGCCGTATTGGTTGGTGATGATGGGCCAAATCGTATCGGCTTTTACGCCGCAGCCGAAAATGGTGCGGTCATCCGGAAATTTGACGGTGTAGTAATTGCCGCTTTGAGCCGATAAAGTAGCAGTAAAAAGGAAGGCGAATAATAATGGTAAGATTGATCGCATAGAGGTTACTATTTTATTAATTTTTTAGACCGTAAAAATACGACGGCTTCCGCTTAAGCAGCTGCATTAAAAATGACTGATTGCCGACCAATTGCCATACAATATTGTGTTTACGGGTAGTATATTTGTACTAATCAAAATAAAAATAACCTAAATTGGGTATAAAAATTTAAAGTGGGCGGGAACGCAAATAGACTGCGTTGGGGTTTAGACATATTTGTAAATCGAAAGCAAACAACGCTGGCGCGGGGTTCCAACCCCGTGCCTACAATCTAATGGGTTCCACCCATGAAGCCGTTTTTAGTTAGGGTAGAACCCTATGGATTGTAGACACGGGGTTGGAACCCCGCGCCAGCAATGTTCAGCATCCTTCGGCCTGATTTTTGTTTAAATAGCAGCATCAAAAAACGTTTAACCACGAATACCGTATTTATGACACTCAAACGAACCCTCCCTTTCCTCCTCACGCTCCTCCCGGCGCTTTGCTTCGCTCAACTCCGCCTCTATTTCAACGAATATCTCCAACCCGTCGATTCCGGCCGCCCGTATTCCTATTATGAGGAAGTACGCCAATATACCAATGGCACAGTGCGCATCAAAGTGTTCGACAAGGCGGGTTTTCCGATTTCCGACGGCTCTTATTCGTCCTTCGGACAAACCGGAAAGGAACAAAAAGAAGAAGGCATGCACCGTTTTTACCGACCGGGGCAAAAAATTCCGTGGTACCAGCAGGAGTTTAAAAATGGCATAAAAGAAGGCGATTTGTCTTCATGGTACCCGACAGGCGAGGTGAAACGCATTGAGCATTTTCATGAAGGGAAATCCATAGGCGGGGAATGTTATGCGCGCGATGGGTCGGTGATTCCGTTTACGCCGTTTACGAAAGCGCCGGAGTTTCCGGGCGGGGAAAAGGCGCTGGAGGCATTTTTGGAGAAGAATTTGAAGTATCCGGATGACGCATACGATTACGGGATTGAGGGCGACCTAACGGTAGATTTATCCGTGAACGAAACAGGCGAGGTCAAAATACAGCAGTTTGTGACCTACATTGACTTTGGAATAAAAGACGAAGCGACCAGAATCATTTTTAAAATGCCCAAGTGGATTCCCGGCGCTACCGACGATGAGGTAAAAGCCAGTACAACGCGTTTGACCATACCCTTTAGGCTTGAAAAAGAAAAACGCAAAACGCCGCCGGGCTCAAAACGTTTTACGCTTATTGAAGATGTAATCGGCACAGGCAAGCGCTTCTATATCAATGAATTGCGGGAGCGTGTAAAACCGAATACGCCAGGCGCAATGAGCGGAACTGCTGAGCGTATTTCAGATAGTTTGGTGCATATTATTCTGTACGCTAATAAAGACGAACCGATTTATGAAGCAGACTTTACGCATTTTAACCGGATGTTTGAAGCAGAAAAAGAGACGCTTCCACGGCTGAAATCAGAAGAATATTATAAAAACGGCATTGGCTACGTGGCGCTCGAAGAAAAACTGGATGCCCAGGAAGTACAAACGCCGCCCTCATTTCAAGGAGGAGAGACTGAATTGATGAGATATTTAGTCCATATAAATTACCCCAACGCAGCCAAAGAAAATAATATTATGGGTGTTGTACTTGTATCGTTTGTAGTTAATACCGACGGAAAAATTGAAAATGTTCGGGTAATTAAAGATATTGGAGGGGGCTGCGGGGCGGAGGCTGCACGGGTTGCTAAGGCAATGCCGCAATGGATTGCAGGAACTGCAAACGGGGTGCCGGTACGGGTACGTTTTACCCTGCCGATTCGTTTCATCCTGGATTAATTAGCACTGTGCTGGCGCGGGGTTCCAACCCCGTGTCTACAATCTAATGGGTTCCACCCATTAAGCCGTATTAAGTTAGGGTAGAACCCTATGGATTGTAGACACGGGGTTGGAACCCCGCGCCAGCAAGGTGCGTTTTATCCTGCCTATTCGTTTGCGCCGCCAGGATTGCCCCCTTACATACCCTCTTCAAAATCAATATTATGATAAAGATCCGCCAAACGAACTGATTGACCAATAGAGGCCAGTTCTATCACCGCATCCATGCCTTCAAAATCCGTTAAGCGCCACAGATCATCGCCCTGCCGGACGCAGCGGGTGGCTTGCGGCTGTTCCTGATGCAGCAGCAAATATTCCTGAAAAGTAGAAATGGTTCGATAGTCATAAAACTTGGCGCCCCGATCACTGTCCTCCGAAGATGGCGACATTACCTCCACAATCAATAATGGGTTTGTGATGATGTCTTTGCGACCTTCGTAAAAGTTTGGCCGCTCGGCAATGACCAAAGCATCCGGGTAGTAGGAGCGCTCGCGGGCTGGCACCCAAATCTTCATATCGCTGGTATATAGCCTGTACTTTTGGTCGACAACTGATCGTATCGCGATATTCAAAGCGGCAATGACATTGGCAGATATTTCATTATGTCTTGCAGTTCCGCCTGCCATAGGGATGATTTTTCCTTTTATAAATATGTGTTTCTCTGAGGCCCGCGATTCCGAGTCTAAATATTCCAGTAATGTGTACGTTTTTTGCTCTAAAATGGCAGCCATACGTGAAGGTTTTATGCAAATTTAACGCCTTTTTCTATACATTACAAGGGCCGCAGGGCCATTTCTACGCCTCTGGTATATTCGTATTAAACTCCGCCTCGCTCCAAATCTCCACCGTTCCCAGCGCCTGCGCCTTTTTTAATTTAGAACCCGCCTTCTCCCCCACCACCAAAATACTCAAATTTTTACTCACCCCGCTTGCCAAACTCGCGCCCGCCGCCGCTGCCCGCGCTTCCGCCACCTCGCGCGTCATGCCCGTGAGCGTACCCGTGAACAGGATGGATTTGCCCGAAAGCGGCCCGTCAATGGCGCTTTCAGGTTTCTTGTCGTCTTCCGTTTGGGTCAGGTTGACGCCCAGCGATTCCATGCTGCGCAGGAGTTCGATGTTGTGCTCGTTCTGGAAAAAATAATGCACGTTGCGCGCCAGTACCGGCCCAACGTCCTTGATTTCCTGGTACCGCTCCAGATCCCAGTGTTGCAAATCCAGCACATGCCCGATTTCGGCAGCCAGCAATTTGGAACCTTTTTGGCCGAGATGGTGTACGCTCAAACTGTGCAACAGACGGTAAATCGGGTTCTTTTTGGCCTTTTCAATGGCAAGCCGCATGTTGGTCGCCGATTTTTCACCAAAGCCTTCTAATTTGGCAATTGCCTCATAATCAAGCCGGTACAGGTCGGCGATGGAATGCAGCCAGCCGAGTTTGTAGAAACGCTCAATGGTACTTTCGCCAAGTCCCTCAATGTCCATCGCATGTTTGGAGGTATGGAAAATCATGCGTTGCAGCACCTGGGCCTCGCATTCGGCGTTTTCGCAGCGCCAGATCGCCTCGTCTTCGGGTTTTACCAGTTCGGAATGGCAAACCGGGCAGTTTTTAGGGTATTCCACGGGGCGTTCCGTGCCGTCGCGCAGCTCGTCGAGCGCTTTTACGATATAGGGAATCACGTCGCCGGCGCGTTCCACCAGCACGCGGTCGCCGATGCGGATGTCTTTGGCGCGGATAAATTCTTCGTTGTGCAAGCTTACGTTTGAAACTGTTACGCCTGCCAGCGGCACGGGTTCCAATTTAGCCACAGGTGTCACGGCCCCCGTTTTACCCACCTGAAACTCCACATCGCGCAGGCGCGTGGTGGCCTGGCGGGCTTTGAATTTGTAGGCAATGGCCCAGCGCGGGTGATGCGCCGTGTAACCGCATTGCGCTTGCAGTTCCAGCAAATTGACTTTTACCACCATGCCGTCGAGTTCGTAAGGGTATTCGTCGCGGTAATCCTGCCAGGCGGCGCAGTATTCGATTACTTCGGCAATATTTTGACAGGTTTTAGTGGCAGGAAGGTGCTGCGTGACGCCGGTTTTGGCCAACGGCGTTTTAAAACCAAGCGATTCGAGCAGGGCAATGCTTTCGTCGTGGCTTTTAAACAGATTAAGCGCGTTGTTGCCCTCGGCGTCTGTAGCAAAACCGAGTTGGTACATAAAGGCTTCCAGGCCTCGTTCGGCCGCCTCTTTCGGGTCCTTCATGCGCAGGGCGCCCGTGGCTGCGTTGCGCGGATTGGCAAAAATGGATTCGCCTGCGACTTCCCGTTTTTTATTCATTTTTTCAAAAATCTCCTTGCGAATCAAGGCTTCTCCGCGCAATTCCGCTTTAAAAATGCCGTGTTTGGAAAAAGCCGCCTGCAAAGGAATGGTGCGCAGGGTGCGCATATTTTGGGTTATTTCGTCGCCAATTTCCCCGTTGCCACGGGTGGCGCCGCGCACCAAATGGTCGTTTTCATACACCAATGCGATGGTTCCACCGTCGAATTTAGGTTCCACGCAATACGCGATGTCGACCTCTTTTGGCAAACCGCACAACTTTTTAATTTGCTCATCAAAGTCGTTCAAATCCTCCGCATTATAGGAGTTGTCGAGCGACAACATAGGCGTGAGGTGCGCAACCTGCGGGGCGTTTTCCACCAAATCAGGCGAAACTCGTTTGGTCGGCGAGTCCGGCGTAATCAGTTCAGGAAACTGATTTTCAAGGGCTTCAAGTTGCTTGTACAACTGATCGTATTCAAAATCACTCACAACCGGGTCATTTTGAACATAATAACGCCATTCGTGGTAACGGATTACGCTGCGCAAATCCTCGACGCGTTGGGTCTCGTCTTCGGTATAAAGTGTAGCATTGGGGGTGTAGAGCAGTTTTTTTGACAGCTCGTACAGGGCGCGTTGTTGGTCGGTCGTGTACACAGGTTGGGAGGAGGATTGATACGATAAACAGGGCGAAATTGTCATACTGAGCGCTGACTGTCAATGGTTTAATACACCAAACGATACAGCGCGAAGTAGCTACATTTTTCGAAGCGCAATTTCCGCCACTTCTTTGGCTTTTGCAAGATTATCATGCGGTTGATCGCTGGCATTCAGCGCAATACTGACCACCAAGTGCCCTTTGCGCACAAGCAAGGTAACAGAGGAAGTGCTCCAAAGTGCGTCATCACCCAAACCGGTCACATCTTCTTCGTAGGTATTGCGGCGGTCGCGGCGCAGCATGGCGATTTGTTGTTTGCCGTGCTCGTTGTTGGCATAGCCGAACACTTGCAGGACGAGGCTGTTTTCCGGATCAAGCCAGGAGCGGCCTTCTTTTTCATTGTTGGTTTCGCGCTCTTTCCAGTCTGTTTTTTTCCATTTACGCAAGCAGAACGCCTGTTCGGGCAGGCTGCGGGTATTGAGCACGTCGCGGGCCGGATCAATTCCAAAAATTTCCGTCATTTCGGCATCGGTAATCAGTTCGCAGCCCCGATTTTTCCAAAGGTTTCCGCGGGTTTCAGACGCGCTTTTGCTTGTATCGGGTACCGCCTGATCGGGCAAACGCGGAGGCTCCTGCTGTTTGCCGATGCTAGAGTCGCAGCTGCTTGCCAAGAGCATAGCAAAGATAAAGGGGAAAAAAATGAGACGCATTACAAACACAAATTTTGGTTAAAGGTCTTTCAGGAATTGGTTAACAAAGACAAAACGGGTTAATTTTTTTATAAAACCATTGCAAATATAGCGCCAGATACGCCAAAATATGCATTATTGCGGCCTCGTTCCTGCAATGCGATAAAACTTCTTTTGAGGTGTTTTTTGTGGAAATCAATCGAAAAAAAAGCATTAAGGGTGAGAGTTGATACTTTATTCCGTTCTTTTGCCCCCACTAAAACTTATATTTCAAACCAAGATCAAGACAATAACACGGATATGGCACAAAACAAAACAGAAATTTGGGGACACCCGCGCGGGCTGGCGCTGCTCTTCTTCACAGAGATGTGGGAACGATTCAGTTATTATGGCATGCGCGCCATTTTTACCTTGTACATGATGAAGGCACTGCTTTTTTCCAAAGCAAAAGCATCTGAAATATACGGTAGTTACACGGGGTTGGTTTACCTGACTCCACTGATCGGCGGTTATGTGGCCGACCGCTACTGGGGCAACCGCAAATCCATCGTGGCCGGCGGTTTATTAATGGCCGTTGGGCAGTTTATGATGTTCGGCAGCGCTTCCATGTATCAAAATGTTGAACTGGCTACTTCTTTGTTGTGGGCCGGTTTGGTATTTTTGATCGTCGGTAACGGCTTTTTCAAACCGAATATCTCCTCCATGATCGGGCAGATGTACTCGGAAGGCGACAGACGCCGCGACGCCGCGTACACCATTTTTTACATGGGCATCAACCTCGGCGCCTTTATTGCGCCGCTTGCCTGCGGTTTCGTAGGCGACACCGGCAATCCGGCCGATTTCAAATGGGGCTTCCTCGCTGCCGGTTTCGGTATGATCCTGGGCACGATTTTGTTCCATACCCAAAAAGACCGTTACGTAATTACGCCCGACGGCAGCCCAATTGGCGCGCAGCCGAATACGGCGGTTAAAGCAGCAGGCGATACTTCATCGGCGGGCCTTGGAACCAGTCAACTTTTGTTGGGTGGTGGCATTATGGCCGTTTTGTTTGTAGTTTTCTTCAAATTTTTGAGTTTCGACTGGATTGGCGCACTGATTTATGCCACTACGATAGCCATGATGACCATGATTATCACCGACAAATCACTGAGCAAAGTAGAACGCGACCGGATTCTGGTGGTATATGTTTCAGCGTTTTTCGTGGTGTTTTTCTGGGCGGCCTTCGAGCAAGCCGGCGCTTCGCTGACATTTTTTGCGGAAGAGCAAACCAACCGCAGCCTGTTCGGCGCCATCATTCCAGCCAGTTATTTCCAATCGGTAAATGCCGTGGCTGTGGTGCTGCTTGCGCCGATTACCGCCGCGATTTGGGTGGCTTTGGCCAAACGGAAATCAGAACCCAATTCCCTCGTTAAACAATCGCTGGGTCTGATGATCCTGGCTTTAGGATACGTCATCATCGCCATTGGCGTAAAGGGCCTCGGACTTGACTCTAAAGTGAGCATGTTTTGGTTGATCGCCTTGTATGTTATTCACACGATTGGCGAATTGTGCCTGTCGCCCATTGGTTTGTCATTGGTATCCAAATTAGCGCCCATGCGTTTTGTATCGCTCTTGTTCGGCGTTTGGTTCTTAGCCAATTCGGTTGCCAACAAAGCTGCAGGCCAATTGAGCGGTTTGTACCCGCCATCCGGTCGCGAATACAAAATGGCAATGGACAACGGTATTGACGCCCAAACCTATAAAGGGGTGTTGGACGGCACCACACAACTCACCGCAGAACAGGCAAAAATTGCGGCGGAAAAAGAAATTCCGACAAAATACCCGACCTTCTTAGGCAGCCCGATCAAAGACTTGTATCAATTCTTCATCATTTTTGTCATAATGTCGGGCGCTGCGGGCTTAATATTGTTCGGCCTGTCGTTCCCATTGCGACGAATGATGCACGGAGCCGATTAGGCAGTTTGCAAAATATTGCAAAAAGAGGCTGTATTTCAAGTCAGCGTACACCAAAAATGTACATTGACCTGCATACGGCCTCTTTTTTTTTGCTAAAAAGGGCTGAACGCAAGGCGCGTTATGGTATGTTTGCAGCAACGCCTATCTTTGGTGCCCCAGCCGTCGTATCTTTCGTTTCAAATTGAACTTAACCATATCTGCCGTATATGAAATTGGCACTGCTACGTATTTCCCTTCTGACGTTTTTACTCGCGTTTTTGCAACAAGCGCAGGCGCAATGTACTTTCACGCTTCAAATGTCCGATTTCGCCGGCGACGGTTGGAACGGAGGATCCCTGATCGTAAAAAGCGGTACAGTTTCCGACACTGTCGCGTTGAGTAATATTTTTGGCAACGGCGCCGACAGCACCATAACATTTACTGTTACGCCAAACGCGCCGTTAACCTTAACCTGGCAATCAGGATTTTACGACGATGAAGTATCGTTTTCCTTGTACGATGCAAACGGTTTTCTGTTGTTTCAAATTTCGAACCCAACTGCGGGCCAGGTTTTTACGACAAGCGCTATTTGTCCCTCTTGCCCTAAACCAACCAACTTAGTCAACGTAAACATTTATGATACCCGTGCCAAACTGAAATGGACGCCTGTGCAAACGCCGACAGTCGGTTGGTATGTCATTTATGGCCCGAAAGGTTTTGTCCCCGGCCCCGGCGTGGGTGATACGGTGTTTACGACCCAGCCCAAGATTACCCTCACCGGTCTGCAAAAGAAGACCGAATATGATTGGTATGTCGTGCAGGATTGTGGTATTGGAGACTATAGCCTTTTAGTCGGTCCAGAGCATTTTTATACTTATTGGACCAACGACGTCGGCATTTGCGGTGTAAAATCACCCGTAAGCGGCTGTGACCTTGGAACGGAAACGCTTAAAATTCAAATGAAAAACTTCGGTTCGGCGCCTCAGTCGCTGATCTATTTTAATTATACCGTAAATGGAGTAAGTTCAGCCGTGTCGCAACCGGAAGACGGTTTTTACACCGGCGTACTCGGCAAAGACAGCTGTGAACTGATCGAATTCAAGGCGATGTTCGACTTTTCAGCGCCGGGCGAATACCTTATCAAAGTATTCACGGAAATGAACAACGATGAGGATATGAGCAACGATACGTTCTACTATCGCATCGTTAACCGCTTACAAGCGCCCTATCATCAGGATTTTGAGACCTGGGAAGGCGGTTGGCATGTGGATGATTCGCTGAGCGTGTTCCCGTCCTGGCAATTCGGCCAGCCGACTAAACCGTTGATAAATGGCGCCGCAAACGGTATAAATGCCTGGGTGACAAGCCTCGACAGCCATTACAACCTTAACGAGAAATCCTATTTGGTTTCTCCCTGTTTTGACTTTGCCAATTTAACCCTTGATCCGGTCATTGAATTTGCCATCAACCATCAGATGGACGATTTTTTCGAAGCGGCATCCCTTGAAATGTCGCTGGGCGCCGATAGTGCCTGGACCAAAGTAGGCGCCATCGGGGAAGGTATCAATTGGTATAATGTGACCAATACATTTTCAAATTTGGGTGACGTGTGGAGCGGAAAAACCGCTGGCTGGGTCACGGCGCGACACCGCTTGCAGGGCGCCAAAGGTAAATCAGGTGTGCGTTTCAGGTTTGTATTCAATGGCGCACCATTTTTCCTAACGAACTCTGACGGTTTAGGTATTGACGATATTAAAATTTATGTCCCTGTATCCAAAGACCTTGCTGGTCTCAACATTTCAACCCAGGGCGAAGGAACGCCTTGCGGTTTGGCGCAGGATAAAGTAACGTTTAATTTCACAAATTTCGGAACCCAGGCGCAAGCGTTTTTCAAAGTTGCCTACTCCGTCAACGGTGGCGCTCCCGTTATTGAAAACGTGACCGGAAATGTTGTTATGCCCGACGAACTGGTCCCTTATACGTTTACGACGCCCTTCGATAGCCGCGACGGCGTATTCGTCATTAAGTGCTGGCCTATTCTGAATGGCGAACAAAAACCAAGTAACGATACGGTGGTGTACACAATAAAGCACTTGCCTTTATCAGTGCCGGTTCATGAAGATTTTGAAACTGGAACGCTTCCTGATAACTGGACAACAACCGCAATCGGCATTGTTGGCAACGGCCACAATAACATCTCTTATGCATATTATTATAATTTGTATAGTGCTGCTACCTCCTTTACACTTACAAGTGCGCGATATGGCGTCATAAGCGCCAACGATTCACTCAGTTTTGATTACCGGATTACGGATTATCTATCTCAAGGGATGTCTGGAACGACTTTGATCAATTCAAAAATCGCGGTGGAAATATCAAGTGATTGCGGGCAGACATTTCAGCCGATTTACACCATCAATCAATCGAATCATATTGTCTCTGCCGAAATGCGCACCATTAAAGTCGGCTTGTCGGCCTATGCCAATCAGTCGATTATCATTCGTTTCGTAGGTTCCTGGGTTGAAGGTGATTTCTTCTTTGACCTCGATAATATTAACATATTGGCCTGCGCTGCCAATATGGCGCTCACACCTACTGTAACGCCGGCAACAACCGGCAACAACGGCGCAATAACCGTTAAGGTAGGAGTTGGCAATCCGCCATACCATTATAAATGGAGCAACGGCGCGACCACTCAAACGATTACCGGCCTTGCTGTTGGGCAATATACCGTTACCGTTACCGACGCCTTAGGCTGTGCAAATGTGCTGACTGTGAATGTCGGAACAACTGGCACTTCCATCCCGGAAACCTTGAATTCGCTCAACCTACAACCAAATCCAACCACCGGTATCCTGCAATTAAAGGCAACATTCGGCCGCATGGTTCATGCCCAGGTGGAAGTTTTAAACTTAGTTGGACAACGAATTTGGGAAAACCATGTAGGGGAAACCGAAAACCTGCATGAAACAATCGACTTGAGCGCCTACCCTAACGGACTGTATTTGGTTCGCTTAACGGTTGACGGCGAGGCGGTTACGCGGAAAGTGGTGAAAAACCAGTAGAATATCGAATATCGAACAGAAGAATATCGAATATCGAACGGGGCGTTGGGCCGGGCATTTTAGGATGCCGGGCCCAACGCCCTTTTTGTGAATATCGAACAGAGGAATTAGGCGTGTACGAAGGATTTATTTTTGCTCAATATTTCCATTGCTACCTGTAAAACCCAGCCCAACGCTTGTCATGTCGGAACGCAGTGGAGACATCTACACAAGCCCGGCTAAGCGGAAATACTTGCAAGACACCCGAAAAATCCTGGTTTGTGTAGTTGCCTCCGTAAACTACGGCATGACAAGCGTCAGGCTGGGTATCTTTAAAATGGTACGATGATCCCAAAAGCGTTGTTTGAAAATCCTTCGTACACCCTTAACAGAGGAATAACGAATATCGAACAGAGGAATATCGAATATCGAACGGGGGCGTTGATTTAGTATCCGAAGATTCCAAGCGCAACGCCCCCGTTCGATATTCGTCTGTTCGATATTCGATATTCTCAATTCTCTTTTGCGAGTTTGGTCATAAACCACACCTCAAAA
>JBAXTB010000143.1:0-13657 GCA_037130425.1 Bacteroidota bacterium | reverse complement strand
CGTCAATTGCGCGGAAGCGATCCGCCCGATGATGAAACCGCACGCGGCATTATCGAGAAATTGTTCTTTTCCGATAAACGCTACAACCTGGGTGAAGTAGGTCGATTCAAAATCAACCGCAAACTCGGATTAGATATTGATGATAACAACCTCGTACTTACGAAGGAAGATATTATCGCAATCGTGCGTTATATCGTAAGTCTTATCAACAATAAGGCGGAAATTGACGATATTGACCACCTTTCCAATCGCCGTGTACGTACGGTAGGCGAACAACTTTACGCCCAGTTCGGCGTAGGTTTGGCGCGCATGGCCCGTACCATCCGCGAACGGATGAATGTACGTGACAATGAGGTGTTTACCCCGGTGGATCTGATCAACGCTCGTACTTTATCGTCGGTGATTAACTCCTTCTTCGGTACCAGCCAGTTGTCGCAGTTCCTCGACCAAACCAACCCGCTTTCTGAAATCACCCACAAACGCCGTATTTCGGCGCTTGGCCCTGGTGGTCTCTCGCGTGAGCGCGCAGGTTTTGAGGTGCGTGACGTACACTATTCCCACTACGGCCGTCTTTGCACGATTGAAACGCCGGAAGGACCAAACATCGGTTTGATCTCGACGCTTTGTACGCACGCAAAGATCAACAAAATGGGCTTCCTCGAAACGCCTTACCGGCGCGTAACAGGCGGCAAGGTTGTGATGGAAGGCGATGTTGAATACCTGTCGGCTGAAGCGGAAGATTACATGAAAATCGCGCAAGCCAACTCTTTGGTAAACGAATCGGGCGCATTTATGAACGATCGTGTGAAAGCCCGTGAACACGGTGACTTCCCGATCCTGACACCGGATGAAGTAGAATATATCGACGTAGCGCCTAACCAAATCGTAGGGGTTTCGGCTTCTTTGATTCCGTTCCTTGAAAATGACGATGCGAACCGCGCGCTCATGGGATCGAACATGCAACGTCAGGCCGTACCGCTGATCCGCCCGAATTCTCCGGTGGTAGGTACCGGTCTGGAAGCAAAAGTCGCCCGTGACTCCCGTATGCTCATCAACGCGGAAGGCAGCGGTGTGGTAGAATACGTGGATGCAAATGAAATCATCATCAATTACGACCGTACCGAAGAGGACCAATTGGTTTCTTTCGAAGACGCGCGCAAAACGTACAAATTGACCAAGTTCATGCGTACCAACCAAGGTACTTGCATCAACCTGAAGCCGATTGTACGCCGCGGACAACGTGTTGATGAAGGCGATATCCTTTGCGAAGGTTACGCAACTGAAAACGGCGAACTTGCACTCGGCCAAAACCTGAAAGTGGCGTTCATGCCGTGGAAAGGCTACAACTTCGAGGATGCTATCGTATTGTCGGAACGCGTTGTACAAGAAGACGTATTTACCTCTATCCACATCGAACACTTCGAGTTGGATGTACGCGATACAAAACTTGGTGAAGAAGAACTGACGGCTGATATTCCAAACGTGAGCGAAGAGGCTACCAAAGACCTCGACGAACACGGTATTATCCGCATCGGCGCCTGGGCGAAAGAAGGTGATATTCTGATCGGAAAAATTACGCCGAAAGGTGAAACGGATCCGACACCGGAAGAAAAACTGCTTCGCGCCATCTTCGGTGATAAAGCCGGCGACGTAAAAGACGCTTCGCTGAAAGTTCCACCAAGTATCAATGGTGTGGTAATTGACAAACAGTTGTTTGCGCGCGCTAAAAAAGATAAGGTTCAAAAAGAATCTGAAAAAGCGCTGCTTGACAAATTAGATGACGAACACACCGTTGCGCTCAATAAACTGAAGACGATCTTGATCGACAAACTTCAGTTGTTGGTGAAAGATAAAGTAACAAATGGTATTCGCTCGATTTACGGGTCTGAAATGGTACCGAAAGGCGCCAAATTGGCTGTTCAAACCCTGCGCGACCAGATTGAATACAGCGAGGTAGACTATACCAACTGGACGAATGAAAAAAATACCAACCACCTGATCGCCCGTTTGCTGCACAATTACAGCATTAAGGTGAATGAGGAAGTAGGCCGCTACAAACGCGAAAAATTCAACATCAGCATTGGTGACGAGTTGCCTGCAGGCGTATTGAAATTAGCGAAAGTGTACATCGCTAAAAAACGCAAACTGAAAGTAGGGGATAAATTGGCAGGTCGTCACGGTAACAAAGGGATCGTGAGCCGGATCGTGCGGATGGAAGACATGCCTTTCTTGGAAGACGGTACTCCGGTTGACGTTGTACTGAACCCACTGGGTGTACCTTCTCGTATGAACCTGGGTCAGATTTTCGAAACGGTACTCGGTTGGGCCGGCGAACGCCTCGGCTTGAAGTTTGCGACGCCAATCTTTGACGGCGCCAAAACGGATGAAGTTGAAGCATGGATTAAGAAAGCCGGCTTGCCGGAACTTGGCCAAACCTACCTGTCTGATGGCGAAACGGGCGACCGCTTCCACCAAAAAGCAACGGTTGGCGTGATTTACATGCTGAAACTGAGCCACATGGTAGACGATAAGATGCACGCGCGTTCGATCGGACCATACTCACTGATCACACAACAACCATTGGGTGGTAAAGCCCAATTCGGTGGTCAGCGTTTTGGTGAGATGGAGGTGTGGGCGCTTGAGGCTTATGGCGCATCCAACATTCTGCAAGAATTGTTGACGGTTAAGTCGGATGACATTCAGGGCCGCGCCAAAGCTTATGAAGCAATTGTAAAAGGCGACAATTTGCCGGAACCAAACATTCCAGAGTCCTTCAACGTACTCGTACACGAATTGCGCGGTTTGGCACTTGACGTAAAATTTGAATAATGGTAATGCTTGAAAGGCCGGGTGGAATTCATTTCTCCGGTTTTTCAAGCCACCCGATTTAACAACGATATGTCTGACTCGACCTTCCAATATTTTAAAAAGAGGTTTAACTTGTTGAAATTCAATGTTAAACTTTGGCTGGCAGGTCTGTATTTCACCTTAAGGGGGAACAAATACAAAACAGAAGGTGTGGAGTTGTTGATACCGGCGGAAGTGACGGATATTAAATTCAGGGGGCAGTTTCCGATTAATTTCTACGAAAAACAGGAACGTCTTTATTTGAAGCAATATTTGAATCCGGAAGCGACTGTATTGGAATTAGGCGCTTGTTTAGGAGTTGTTTCTTGTGTGACGAATAAGTTGCTTACCCACCCGCAACAGCACGTTGTGGTGGAAGCCAATCCGAATCTGATTCGGTTTATCGAACGAAATAAGGAGCACAACGGCAGCGGTTTTCAGGTCGAAAATTGTATGGTTTCGAATCGCAAATCGAATACGTTTTTTATCGGGCGTACCATTTTGATGAGTAGTAACCGCAGGGCTTCCGCCACGGAAATTACGGTACCAGGAAAGACAGTGACTGAGTTAGAGCAAATACACGGGCTTCATTTTGATACGCTTGTGATGGATATTGAAGGCGGAGAACTGGAGTTTTTGCGTTCAAATAAAGACTGGCTTTTGCAGTTGCACACTATTTTTATGGAAGTTCATCCTCATAAAGATATTTTGACTGCGGCAGAAGTAAGTGAATGTAAAGAAATACTCGAAGAAGCCGGTTTGAAACTTATTTTGGACGATGCAAATTTTTGGATCTTAAAACGTTCGTAAATGGACCATATCTGTACCTGGATTTATTTGGATAGCCCGGAAGAAAGTTCCGAGTACCCCCAGGTTGGTAAAAAGTCTCATTTGCCGGAGTTTCAGCAGGTTTATTGGCGATGTGTGGCCGTTTTTTATGCGTTGAGCACATATTACAACCCTGCCCGCAAGCATATTTTATTTACCAACAAAGGTTGGGATGAATTGCCTGAGGTAGACGGATTAGATTTGAAATCGTTTTTGCAATTGAAAAAAGTGGAACTTATCCAGATCCCGCTGACCTGGCAAACACCGCCGGGTTACTTTGGGAAATGGCGCAATCAGTTCTATATTTTTGATATTCTGAAGTTCATTGAAACGAAGTACAACCAAAACGAAGCGTTTATCGTGCTGGATTCGGATTGTGTAATCAACCGGCCGCTCGATGCTCTTTTTGAGGAACTGCATCGCACGCAATTGCTTGCCTTGTCGATGCCTTATGAAGAAACGCACAATATAAACGGAGTGACCCGGGAAGACATGCGTCGTATTTTTACAGAACTCGACGGTAAGGATCCCGGCAGCAATCCGGTTTATTACGGTGGTGAAATATTTGCAGCAACGGTTCGGGTCATCCGGCAAATTAATGCGATGGCGCCCGGAATATGGCAGGCCATGTTGCAGCGATTTGAGGAAGGAAAGCCGAAATTGAACGAAGAGGCTCATTTTCTGAGTTATTGTTACCATAAAATCGGAAAATTCGGCTTACTCGATGCTTATATCAAACGGATTTGGACGGCGCCGCACTATAATAACGTAGCGCCTTCTGATGTGAACCTTCCGATCTGGCATTTGCCTTCGGAAAAAACGGGTGGTATCGCGCTGCTGTTCAGCCAGATTACAAAAGGACGGAATCAATGGAGCGTTGCGGAATTAGGCGCAGCGACCGGGATTCCGAAACGAAGGTCTTTCCTGAATTTAAAACACTACTTAAAACACAGTTGGTTGTACAAGTTTTTAAAAAAGCAATCTTCTTAAACCGATAAATGTTTTGGAAAGCGGTTTTAAAAAACAACTTTCTTTTCATTTAACATATTGATTTTCAAGCATATTACCACATTTAGAAATATGCCATTCAAAAAGAAAAGCAACAAAACCGATCAGGCATTTGACAGCATCACCATTGCGCTCGCCAGCCCGGATGAAATTCTGGAACGGAGCTACGGTGAGGTACTCAAACCCGAAACGATCAATTACCGTTCCTATAAACCGGAGCGCGACGGTCTGTTCTGCGAACGGATTTTCGGTCCGGTAAAGGACTATGAATGCTATTGCGGCAAGTACAAACGGATTCGTTACAAAGGAATCGTGTGCGACCGTTGCGGTGTTGAAGTAACGGAAAAGAAAGTACGCCGCGAGCGCATGGGCCATATTCGGCTTGTCGTTCCGGTGGTGCATATCTGGTTCTTTAAGAGCCTTCCGAACAAGATCGGCTATATCCTCGGTATGTCGTCCAAGAAGCTGGAAGCAATCGTGTACTACGAACGGTACGTGGTGATTCAAGCCGGTATTAAAGGCGACGAGGGTATCAGCAAAATGGATTTGCTGACAGAAGAAGAATATCTTGAAATTCTGGATACGCTTCCGAAGGACAATCTGGCGCTGGATGAATCTCATCCCGACAAGTTTGTAGCCAAAATGGGGGCAGAAGCCATCCATTCCCTGTTGAGTGCGCTCAACTTGGGTGATTTGTCTGCACAACTGCGCCATGAAGCGCATACTGAATCAAGCCAGGCCAAAAAAACAGAAGCCAACAAACGTTTGCGCGTGGTTGAAGCCTTCCGTGAAGGTTTGGAAGATGCAGGTCAGCGCCCTGAATGGACGGTGATCCAATACTTGCCGGTTGTTCCGCCGGAACTGCGCCCGCTTGTGCCGTTGGATGGCGGTCGTTTCGCATCTTCGGATTTGAACGACTTATATCGTCGCGTAATTATCCGGAACAACCGTTTGAAACGTCTGCTCGAAATCAAGGCGCCGGAAGTGATTTTGCGGAATGAAAAACGGATGTTGCAAGAGGCGGTCGACTCACTGTTCGACAATTCGCGTAAATCCAATGCCGTAAAAGCGGAAGGTGGTCGCGCCCTCAAATCCTTGTCGGACATTCTGAAAGGTAAGCAAGGTCGTTTCCGTCAGAACCTGCTTGGTAAACGTGTCGACTACTCTGGTCGTTCGGTTATCGTGGTAGGGCCGACGATGAAATTGCATGAGTGTGGTATTCCAAAAGCAATGGCGGCTGAACTTTTCAAGCCGTTTATCATTCGGAAACTGATTGAACGGGGTATTGTTAAAACCGTAAAATCGGCCAAAAAATTAGTTGATCGCAAAGATCAGGTGATCTGGGAAATCCTGGAAAACATCCTGCGTGGCCACCCGGTAATGTTGAACCGCGCACCAACGCTGCACCGTCTGTCTATTCAGGCATTCCAACCTCGATTGATTGAAGGGAAGGCTATTCAGTTGCACCCGTTGGTTTGTACGTCCTTTAACGCCGACTTTGACGGTGACCAAATGGCTGTACACGTACCGTTGAGTCATGCTGCAATTCTGGAAGCGCAGGTTCTGATGCTTTCCAGCCACAATATGCTCAACCCGCAGGACGGTTCGCCGATTACCCTGCCGTCGCAAGACATGGTATTGGGCTTGTATTATCTGACGAAAGAACGCGCAAGCATTCCTGAAAACCCGGTGATCGGTGAAGGACGTCGCTTCTATTCGCCAGAGGAAGTACAAATCGCATACAATGAAGGTCAACTCGACCTTCACGCCATGATTGAGTGTCGAGTGCCGCAACCCGATGGAAAGGGAGGATATGCAATAACCCGCCTCAAGACGACGGTTGGTCGCGTATTGTTTAATCAGGCTGTACCGGCAGGCATTCCTTTCATCAACGACTTGCTTACGAAGCGTAACCTGAAACTGATTATTGGTGAAATCATCAATAACACCAGTTTCAAAACAACGGCTGAGTTTTTGGACAATATCAAAGAACTTGGTTTTGGTTGGGCATTCAAAGCGGGCTTGTCCTTTAACCTCGGTGATTTGATTATCCCGACGTTGAAGAAAACAGCCCTTGAAGCGGCGCAGGTAGAAGTTGATGAGGTTTGGGATAACTACAACATGGGTTTGATTACCTACAACGAACGTTATAATCAGATCATTGATAAATGGACGTATGCGGATAGCCGTATCACGGATCAGCTGATGAAAGAATTGAGCACACACAAACAGGGCTTCAACTCCGTGTTTATGATGCTTGACTCCGGCGCCCGTGGTTCAAAACAACAAATTAAACAGTTGTGCGGTCTCCGCGGACTTATGGCAAAACCGCGTAAGAGCGGTGACACCGGAGGGGCCATCATCGAAAACCCGATTCTTTCGAACTTCCTTGAGGGCTTGTCCGTACAGGAGTTCTTTATCTCTACCCACGGCGCCCGTAAAGGTTTGGCCGATACGGCGCTGAAAACGGCGGATGCCGGTTATCTTACCCGTCGTCTTGTCGACGTAGCCCAGGATGTTGTAATCCGCGAAGTGGATTGCAGTACCTTACGGGGTATCGATACAACCGCGTTGAAGGAAGGGGATAAAATCATCCAAAACCTGAAAGACCGGATTAAAGGTCGTTACAGTTTGCACAATGTGTTCCACCCGGAAACGGAAGAACTGTTGGTTGCAGCAGGAGAGTATATTACGGATAAAATTGCTACCGACATCGAAGCTTTTGATGTTGAAACAGTTACGATTCGTTCGGTGCTGACTTGCGAAAGCCGCCACGGTGTTTGCGCTAAATGTTACGGCAAAAACCTGGCAACAGGTCGTATTGCCGAAATGGGCGACGCCACCGGTATCATTGCCGCGCAATCAATCGGTGAGCCAGGTACACAGCTTACACTTCGTACGTTCCACACGGGTGGTACGGCGATGATCGGCCAAACGGAAAACAGCCTTGTGGCTAAAAACCCGGGCCGGGTAGAGTTTGACTCGATCAAAACCGTTGATGGTACGGATTCGCTTGGTAATACGGTACGCGTAGTAACATCCCGGACAGGTGAATTGCGCATTATTGATCCGAAAACGAATCGTGTTGCGGCCAACAACTACATTCAATATGGCTCTTTCCTGTATGTTACGGAAGGTCAGGATGTACAACGGGGTGATAAAATTTGCGATTGGGATCCATTCAACGCGGTTATCGTGAGTGAATTTATCGGTTTGGTACGGTTTAACAGCCTTGAGGAAGGCACGAACTTCCGCATGGAGCGCGACGACCAAACGGGTTTTGCTGAGAAAGTCGTTATTGAAAGTAAAAACAAACGTAAGATCCCGTCCATTTCGATCATTGATGCGAAAACAGGCGAGGAATTGAAACAATACTCACTGCCGGTTGGCGCCTACATTTCTGTTGAAGACAATGAGCAGGTGAAATCAGGTCAGCAGATTGTGAAAATACCGCGTAAACTTGGTAAAATTGCGGATATCACGGGCGGTCTGCCGCGTGTTACGGAACTGTTCGAAGCCCGTAACCCGTCGAACCCGGCCATTGTTGCTGAAATTGACGGTGTAATTACCTTCGGCGCCATCAAACGCGGTAACCGCGAGTGTACCATCGAAGCAAAAGACGGTCAGAAACGCAAGTATATGATCCCGCTTACCAAACACGTGCTCATGCAGGACGGCGACTTTGTGCGCTCCGGTACGGCACTTACGGAAGGCACGATTGCAGTGAAAGATATTCTGGCGATCAGAGGCCCATTTGCAGCGTCTTACTATCTCGTGAACGGTGTTCAGGAGGTGTATCGCTCACAGGGTATCAATATTAATGACAAACACATCGAAGTAATTGTGCGCCAGATGCTGCGCCGTCTCGAAATCAAGGATCCGGGTGATACCCACTTCCTGGAAGGCGAACCGGTGGATCGCAACGAGTTCATTGATTACAACGATTGGATTTTCGACAAGAAGTTCATCACCGATCCGGGCGACAGTGGAAAACTGAAAGCCGGCGCCTTGGTAACGCTTCGCCAGGTTCGGGAAGAGAACTCCTTCCTGAAACGCAACGATAAAAAATTGGTTGAATACCGCGACGCGCTTCCGGCTACGGCTGTGTCGATGTTGTTGGGTATCACCAAAGCATCGTTGGGAACTGAATCATGGATTTCTGCTGCATCGTTCCAGGAAACGACGAAAGTGCTTTCAACCGCCGCTATTGCAGCCAAGAAAGACTTCCTAAAGGGCTTGAAAGAGAACGTTATTGTAGGAAAGAAAATACCTGCGGGTACAGGCTTGCGCGAGTATGATCGCTTGCAGGTTACGGGTTCGGGACGTCCGTTTAAGGATAAACCGGAAGAAGTGATGGTTGAAGACGATATTTAAAGTGATTGCCCTTACGGCAAACAAATAGATAAAAAATAGCCGCTATTCCGAAATATTCGGGATGGCGGCTTTTTTTAGAAAAGGTTTCAATTCTATATTAATCTTGGTATAACAACGCAATATGCAGATTTTTAAGCAATTTACATTTGACTCCGCCCATTTTTTACCCAATGTACCGGACGGGCATAAATGCAAGGCGATACACGGACATACCTATCGCTTAGTCGTGTTTCTGGAAGGCGACTTGGTTCCTGGTCTTGAATGGGTGATGGACTTTGCGGTGCTAAAGCAAGTCATTGAACCTGTGGTTCGCAGGATCGATCATAAATTGATGAACGATATTCCGGGTTTGGAAAATCCTACCTGCGAACGGATTGCGATTTGGCTTTGGGATCAGATGAAGCCGGATTTGCCCTTGTTGACAAAGATTGAGTTGCATGAAACCCCTACATCCGGCGTGGTTTATACCGGGGAATGATCGTTTACTTTTTCCGGGCCTTGTAATACGCTACGGTTTCCTCAAGGCCCTTTTCAAACGATGTTGGTTTCAGTCCGAAGGTTTTTTCGAACTTGGCAGAAGACAGCACATAATCATGCGTGTATTGGTAATTCATTTCCACCATTTCCTTGAACAGTTTATTGAATAAGCCCATGATTCGGAGTACAAAAGTGGGAGTTGCCTGAAACGTAGGTTTTAATCCGAAAGCAGCGGCGCTTGCCTTTACCCAATCAGCGCCCGTCCATGGTTCCTGTGCGGTCGGAATATTCCAAATTTGTCCATCGGCACGATCGTCCGTTCCGAGTATGGCCAAGGCTGGCGCAAGGTCGCGCGTGTATGTATAGGTGTGAACTTTGTCGGGCCTGCCGAACACAAAAGCTGATTTTCCCAGAATATGACGGTCAAAAAGCGTAGAATTCAGGACACTTTTATCACTGTTTGGGCCGTAAAAGTCGGCGGAGCGCGCAATGCAGCCGCGTAAACCCTTGTTTTTCATGGCATCCAGCATCATATCGTCTACTTGCGCGCGAACAACGCCTTTTTTACTGCAAGGATTATGGGGCGTTTCTTCCGTCATAGGGCCGTTTACAAGGCCGAGCGCGTACACATTGTCGAGGAAGACTAATTTGGCATTGTTTGCCAGGCACGCATTGATGGTGTTCTCCATGGCGATCGGCCAATCGCGGCGCCAAATTTCAATTTCATAAGGCAAACCGACGAGTAAGTAAACAACCGAAGAGCCCGCAGTGGCGGCCAATAGTTCAACCGGATTAAGCACGTCGGCCTGAACATGCTCCCAATCGCCGGGAAAAGGTCGGCGGCTCACCCCGCGTACTGGAAGATTTTGTTTGCGCAAAATAGCGGCCAATTCGCCACCGGTAGTACCGTTAATTCCGAGAATCGTGTGCATTTATTTGTTTTTATTTGGAATTGGATTGCAATGTATGATATATTTGATGGTAACAAAAAATTCTAAGTTTGGTTCTTTCAAATTTATTTTTTTGTTACTTCCATCTATTTACAATTAGACGTTCCTAACTTGTTGCCTATTCTGTTCACGTCTAAAAAATAGTATATGATGATCGGTTTTATTGCCGGCATGTCTGCCGAAGCGTCGGCTTTGCTTATAATTTGTTTACTTGCAGTTTGCATTTTTGAAGCGATCAATGGCTTTCATGATACAGCAAACGCAGTAGCGACGGTTATCTACACAAAGTCGCTCCCTCCAGTTTTCGCCGTTGTTTGGGCCGGTTTTTGGAATTTTATAGGCGCCATGCTTGGCGGCGTCGTTGTTGCAATGGGTATCATCAAACTGATGCCGCTGAATGATATGATGGCTATGTCGCTTGGAGAAAATATTGCATTGGTACTTGCAATACTCATTTCCTCTATTGCCTGGAATTTAGGCACCTGGTATTTCGGTATTCCATGCTCAAGTTCGCATACCCTCATCGGGTCGTTGCTTGGGGGAGGTTTTGCCTTCTGGACGATCCATAAAGGCGCAGGACCGAACTGGGAAAAGGCTTCAGAAATTGGATTGTCGTTGCTGATTTCACCTTTGTTCGGGTTTAGTTTGGCAATTATTTTAATGTATATTTTAACCGTCAGTTTTGGTCGGAAAAGCGTAATTTTTAAAGAACCGGACGCTAAAAAAGCGCCTCCTGCATGGGTACGCGCGATCTTAATTACCACCTGCACCTTGGTAAGTTATTTCCACGGCAATAATGACGGCCAGAAAGGGGTGGGATTGTTGATGGTTGTACTGATTGCTTTTATGCCCTTGCAATTTGCCCTGAATCCGCAGTTGCAGGGTAGCGATTTGGCAGGAGCATCTCGCAAAATAGAATCGGCTTTGATGCAGGCATCCTCTAATTCTACTTCGAATGGAGAAAGCCTTAAGGGGTTGGCCGGAAGATGTACCGGTTTAGCAGCACATTTGGATACCTTGGATCGCCAGAATAAAGCGGAAGTTTTCGCCGGACGTAAGGATATTCAATCTTTGAACAAAGCGCTTGAATCGGCGATGAAAGACGGCGTTATTGCAGGTGAAACGGCGCATATTGTAAAAGCGGAAGTAAAGCAATTAAAAGAATCTTATGAGTTTTCACCTACCTGGGTCGTGCTTTTGATCTCTATTTGTTTGGGCGGCGGCACGATGGTGGGTTGGAAACGAATTGTTGTTACCATTGGTGAAAAAATCGGCAAAACCCACCTCACGTATGCGCAAGGCGCGAGCGCGGAACTTTGTGCGGCGGCTACCATCGGCGTGAGCAGCGCATTTGGTTTGCCGGTGAGTACAACGCACGTATTGTCATCGGGTATCGCGGGCACGATGGTTGCCCAAGGCGGGATTAAAAACTTGCAGCGGAAGACCATTTCAAATATTGTGATGGCCTGGGTGCTGACCTTGCCAGTGACCTTTGTAGTGTCGTTTCTATTGTTTTTGTTGTTCCGATTGTTTGCTTAGGAACGGAATCACGGTTAATGCAATGTAATTAAACGCCATTTGTCCAGTTCAATACTTTCATAAGTACGGTTCTTTAACAGCGTTTCTATATACATTTCTGCATTGGTTCTCCGATATGAAGGTTCTATCAGGATTGCGTCCGGATGGAAGGTTTGGAAAAAAGTATCGATTGCGGCTTGGTCCGGATCGGTACTTTTTTTATTTGGGTCGGCACTAAAGGCAAGGAGTTGTTTGCAGACTGGATCGCTCAGGTATTGTTCGAAAGTGGATGCCGGGATGCGTGAAATGTAGCCGCCGAGCATGGCTTTTTCGTGAATTGTTTGGTAATAGAGGTCGTTTAATTCAATTTTCCCGATTTCGCGCATACCGTCACGAATGCCGAACGGGATCGGGAGGAGCATCGTAGCGTTAGATGATTTTAAGGTTTGGATGATTGGCGGAACATCGGCTGTTGAAAGAATGGGGTAGGGTTTGGGTTTCAGTTCAAATGCAGTGACGGCTATGACAAACCATAAAATTGCCTGGCGGAAAGTTGCATTGGGAATCGTCAGTAAAGCCCAACTGCCGCAGAGGGGTAATAATAAGGCGATCATTACTTGAATGCGGGTTGGGCAGCGAATGTTGTTGAAAAACGGGATGTAATGCAACAAGGCGGTGGGTAAATAGATGATTTTAACGCCGTTAACAATCAGAGCCGGCAGGCAAATCATAATAAAAACGAGCAGGATAAAGGCCCAGGGTTTGATGGCAGCATCCAAATGTCGACGTAAAACTTTTAGCAGTAAAAAAAAGCCGAGTGCCAGTACTGCATATCCCTGAAACATATCAAGTTCGAGGTTGCCGACGCCTTTTTTTACGTGTGGTAATAAACGGGTGAACCATTCGGCGCTCCAAAGCCAGGTATTAGGATTTGGCATAAAAAAAGAGAGCAAATCGCCGCCCCAATAGATGCCGCCTTTATCGTCGATGTGGTGGTTGCGCAAGGTTTGGATGAGCAAATGCCCGGCGACCAAAACCAAGACAACAATGCCCCATTTTTTCTTTCCCGACATTGCAAACCAGCGTGGCGCGTATGCGTGATATGTCGCCCATAATATGGAAAAATAAAGTAGGTAAAAGGCTGAATAATAATCACTTAGCGTTGCCAGTCCACCGAATAGAAGCGTTAGCGCGGCGTAATTTTTACTTGTGATTTTTGGGAGAAATTTCCCGTTTGAAAAAGTGAACGCTTGTAAAAAACAATACAAATAAAATGGAATGGGTGCGCTCAGCAACAGGTGATAATGTTGTGGGAAATGCAAAAGTTTGAATGCTGAAAAACCGAAGGTAAGGCCGGTCAGGATCGCGGCGACCTGGTTTTGCAGCAGTTTTTTCGCCAACAAATAAGCGCCGAACGCGGAAAACAGGAAGTTTAACAGCAAGAACAGGTTCATGCCCAAGTACCGGTTTTGAAAGGGCAGGCAAAAAATACTGATCGCGGGCGTGTAGGTATGCATGAGCAGGTTGGCGCCTGAAGGAGCGAGCACCTGATCGGTGTGGAAAACGCCGATGCCGTTGTGGAGGTTGTGCTGGAATATCCAGGCATTCCAAATGTATTGAACGGCATCGGCGTTTTGGGCTTCGGAGACAAATCC